>CAYQJO010000007.1:0-43239 GCA_964417785.1 uncultured Anaerolineaceae bacterium
TACACGACGCTCTTCCGATCTGTCGAAGTAATCCTCGACGGTTTGCAGGTCATGGTGTACGACCAGCACGGTCCTGCTGCGCTGGCGCAGTTCGCGCAGAATGGCGACGATGGCGCGTTCAGTCACGGCATCGACGGCGGCGAACGGTTCATCCATGAAGTAAATCTGTGCGTCCTGGACCAGTGCCCGTGCCAGGAAAGTACGCTGCTGCTGGCCGCCGGAAAGCTGGCTGATCTGACGTTCGGCGAAGTCGGCCATGCCGACCTGATCGAGTGCGTGCAGGGCCAGTTCGCGCTCCTTGCGGCCCGGACGCCGGAACCAGCCGAGTTTGCCATAGAGGCCCATCGTCACCACGTCGATGACCGAGGTGGGGAAGTCCCAATCGACACTGCCGCGCTGCGGTACATATCCAACCAGTGACCGCACCTGCTCGTAGGGCTTGCCGTAGAAACGTACCGTCCCGGCAGTGCGAGGGATCAGGTTCAGCACGGCTTTGATGAATGTGCTTTTCCCGGCTCCGTTGGGACCGACGATTGCCATCAAGACCCCCTCTGGGACATCAAGGTCGATGTCCCAGAGGGCCGGTTTGCTGTTGTAGGCGACGGTCAGATCGTCTACGCTTAAAGCAATGGGCGTGTCCACCGGTTAGCAATCTACGTTGAGCAGGTCGTCGGGCGGGATCGGTTCCAGGTCTTCCGGCCATTCGGGGATTTCGACCTCGACGCCGGCGCACTGGTACGATTGCAGCACGGTGTAGACGTTCTCACCGATCATACCTATATAAGTACCGCCGAAGGTGCCGGGTTCGCCCATTGCATCGGAGTAGAGTTCGCGCACACCGATGCGCAGCGAACCACCCGCATCCTCGACCGCTTCTACGACGGCCTCAACGGTATACGGCGGCAGGCTGCTCTCGACAAAGATCACGGGGATGTCGTTTCCCAGGACGAAATCGACCATTTCCTGAATATCACCGACACCGGCTTCGTCTTCTGTGCTGATGCCCTGAATAGCAGCCTGTCGCCAGCCAAATGCGGCTCCGAAATACTGGAATGCATCATGCGAGGTCACCATATAGCGCTGGGTACCGGGTACAGCCCGCATACCTTCGTCGGCCCACGCATAAATCAGTTGTAGTTGTTCGGCATAGGCCTCGGCATTCGCAAGGTAGGTGTCAGCATTATTCGGGTCCAGTTCACGGAGTTCGTCTGCCAGTTCCAGGACGGTGAGTTCCCAGTTGCGCGGATCAAACCAGAAATGCGGATCGTCCACATTGAGCAGGTCGTCGGAAAGATCAAAACCGCCGACGATGAATCCCGCGTCTTTCACCGGCTGACCCAGGGCGAAGGTCGTCATACCCTGCTCGCTGAGGGCTGTAAAAACCGCATCGAACTGGCCTTCGAGATGCAAGCCGCTGTAAATCACCATATCGGCCTCGTTCATGGCGGTGATGTCGGCCTCGGTCGGTTGGTACAGATGGGGGTCCACTCCGCTACCCATCAACGCCGTGATAAAGACACCTTCCGCGCCATCCGCCAGGATATGGGCGATGTCGGCGGCCTGGGTGGTGGTGGCGACGATATTCAGTTCTTCGTCCTGGGCGGCCACTGCGGGAATCAGTGCCACGATGATTAGAAACGAGAGCAGCACTTGTCTCATACGAACTCCTTCTGATTGTTTGGGATAATGAAGTATACTTGTCGGTTTGCTGCCGTTCATTTTTTAGATTAAACTAAAAATAGCGCGGCTGACGAGATTTGTCAAGCCGACTCAGCAGATTCTTATCCGTGATGGAGTCTAATGAGTCATGTCGTAAATCGCCTTGTAGAGGGTCAGGCGCAGTTTCCTGAACGAGAAGTGTTCCAGTCCCACATCGTAGTTGTGAGTGGTCATCTCGTCGCGGAACCTGGCGTTGTCAATCGCTTCACGGGTTTGCCGGATGACTTCATCAGTGATGTCGTGATAGAACTCGACCGCTTTCACCCCGCACGGTTGGATGTCGGCCACATATGCCGGGTAGCGATGCACGACCACCGGCTTGCGGAAGTAAAAGGTCTCGATCAGGGCGTTACCGAAGCCCTCGTAGACGCTAGGATAGGTGATAAGATGAGCATGTGGGTAGATGTCCCATAGACTATAGACCTTGTGACCATCCCGTTCCCCGCGTTGTGCGCCGACATAGTTGCCGATGAACTTGTAGCGGATGCCGGAACGCTCGGCTTCCTCGAACAACCAGCGACCATAACCGCCGGGTTCGTCACCCTCATAGCCCGTCACCAGGAAGATCAGCCGGTCATCGTCCAGCTTGCGCATCAGTTCGATGGCTTTTTCAATCGCCTTGCGCCGGATGATGCGGGTGGGCTGCAACACGATGAGATCGTCCTCGCTGATGCCAAGCTCCTGCCGGAAGGTCATGGCATAGTCATCTGGTTCAGGCGGATCGATCTCGAAGTCGAAGACATTCGGCAGATAGTAGGAGTCGATGCCGCGCCATGCTTTCAGGCGGCGCTGCATGACTGTACTGATGACCATGTGGTGGATGGTCTTGAGGTCGGGTGGAAACGCTTCGTCCAGAATATCCTGGATGTCGTTGCTGATGAAGCGCTCGCGTTCCCAGTAGAAGTCGTGATGGTGGCACAGGGTTTTGATCTGGGTGCGCTTGACCACATCCGCAATCGCCACACCCAGCGGGATGTTCATGGGGATGGTCGAAGCGTTCTGCGGGACCAGCACATCAATGTTGAAGGTCTGGATAAAATCTTGCAGGATTTGCCGGATCACATCGGCATAGTCATAAATGCGGCGGAACATGGTCGGTTCCGGTTCGGAGGCACGGAAGACTTCATCGTGAATCTCTTTGGCGATGGGGTCGAAGAAGTGCATGGACGCGACCTGCCAACCCGGTTTGGCGTCGCCGTCTAACTGGCCGGCGCAGTAAAAACACTCGTGGCCCATTTCTTCCAGAACACTGACAATTTTCGCGGTTTCCAGGCTGACTCCGTCCACACCGGCCAACCGGGTTGATACAAATCCAAAATTCATGCGAAAAAATCCCTTCTTCAAACAGGCCCATTTACTATCATATCAGCACGAAAAAGATTTTGCATTTATAATGAGTCAATGTGATGCATCGAGGAAGCCTGATGGATGGACCAAATTTCGAGGCGGCCCGTAATTATGCGTTGGAGCGCCTGGAGACCGAATTGCCGGATGACCTGTCTTATCACAGCCTGTCCCATACGCGAGATGATGTCGTACCCGCTGCCGACCGTCTGGCGGAGTTAGAAGGTATCAACGGTGAGGAGCGTATCTTACTGCTGACAGCAGCCTGGTATCATGACATCGGGTTTATCGAACGCTATCCCAACAATGAGATGATCGGCGCTCGCATCGCGGAAGAGAATCTGCTGCGTTTTGGTTATACACCGGAGCAGATACAGATGGTCAAAGACCTCATCATGGCGACCTGTATGCCGCAGCAGCCGCACAACCGGTTGCAGAAGATCATCGCTGACGCCGACATGGACTCGCTGGGGCGTGAGGATTTCTTCGTCATCAGCGACAATCTGCGTGTCGAGATGGCGGTGCGGGGTGAAGTCTATGCCGCCGAGGACTGGTACCAGAAAGAGTTTGATTTTCTCAAGAGCCATCGCTACTTTACCGCTGCGGCCCGCCAGTTGAGAGATGCTGGCAAAGAGCGCAATATTCAGGTTTTCGCGGACTTACTCGAAACCCAGCGACGGTAGAACGTGGGCTTGCCCGCGCACCGTGACCCGGACCGGTGTCCCGACCTGTATGGATGGGTCGGCCCAGGTCCGAACCTGGATGACGGTTCCGCCATTCAGGCAGACTTCCACCATTTGATCGTGACCATAGAAGCTGATGTCGTTGATGCGGCCCGCCCCGTCGGGATCGGTTTCCAGCATGAGCGCTTCCGGGCGTAACATCACCTGCACCGGACCCTGTGCCGGTTCCACCAGCGGCAGTTTACCCAACACACAGACAACCCGGTCGCCCTGTGCCTCACCGGCGAGCAAATTGACCTCACCCAGAAAATCGGCCACCTGAAGACTGATCGGACGCAGATAGATCGTCTGTGGTGTACCCTGTTGCAGCAGGCGACCGCTGTCCATGACGACGATCCGGTCGCCCAGGTTGAGGGCTTCTTCCTGGTCGTGGGTGACGAAAACGGCAGTGGTCCCGGCGGCCTTCAATATCCGGCGGACCTCGGTGCGCATGTCACGGCGCAGGGCCGCGTCCAGGTTGGAGAACGGCTCATCGAGCAGGACAATTCCCGGTTCCGCGACCAGTGCTCGTGCCAGCGCCACCCGCTGCTGCTGCCCACCGGATAGCTCATGGGGGTAGCGGCGGCCCAGGTCTGGCAGTCCCACCAGCGCCAGCATCTCCTTGATGCGTCGTCGTCGTTCATTGCGGTCGATGTGGTGGAGCGGGAAAGCGACATTGGCCTCGACGGTCAGATGCGGAAAGAGCGCGTAATCCTGGAAGACCATGCCAGCGGCCCGTGTTTCCGGCGGTATCCAGACCCCGTTACCGGCGACCTGCCGCCCATCCAGCCAGAGCGTACCCCGGTCGGGTTTTTCCAGACCGGCCAGCAGGCGCAAGGTGGTGGTCTTCCCACAGCCGCTTGGTCCGAGCAGCACCACAATTTCACCGCGTTCAGCCACGAAGGACACATCATCAACGGCGATCACATCGGCATAACGCTTCGTCACTGACTCAAGTTGCAGCATGGTTGTCTCCCACGCGCATCAGGATAAACACCGGAATCAGACCAACAACGACAATGGTCAGCGCCGGAATCGCGGCTGCCTGCCAGAAGGACTCCATCGCCAGGAAGTAAGCCCACAGCGCCAGTGTATCCATGCCGAAGGGTCGCAGCAGCAGTGTCGCTGGCAGCTCTTTCATTACATCGACAAAGACCAGAATCGCGCCAGCCGCCATGCCGGTGCGCACCAGCGGAAAATGCACCCGCCGCAGCACGCGCAACGATCCCGCACCCATCGTGCGGGCGGCCTGTTCCATGTTGGGCGTGATCTTCTCCATACTCGATTCCACGCTGTTGAACCCGACTGCCATGAAGCGGACGATATAGGCATAGGTCAGGGCGGCAATGGTGCCGGTGAGCAAATAGCGCGGGTCGTTCCAGCCCAGGTGATTCTCCGCGAAGGTGGTCACGGCACCGTCAATGGGATTGACGAAAACCAGCACGCCAGCGGCGATGACCGCGCCGGGCATGGCATAACCGAGTGTGACCAGCCGTGCCAGCCAGCGTGCCGGACGGCGCACCGCCTGACGCCGCGCACCGAAAGCGATCACCAGGGCCAGCATCACCACCGACCCGGCGGCCACACTCGCCAGCGTGACGGAATTGCGGATGTAATCCCCGTAGACCGCCTGCCACTGGCCGACCGAACTGGACTGCACTTCCTCAGCCCCCCACAGGACCAACTGTGTGACCGGCAGGATGAAGGCGACTCCGATCAGCAGGCTACACGCGCCGGTTGCCATCCATTTTTGCCAGCCGGTCAAAGGCAGGCGTGCCGGACGGCGGCCCCGTCCCCCCTGCTGGTAGTAACGGGCGCGTCCGCGCAGCAGCCGTTCCAGCAGAATGAAGCCGAGGGCCACGAACAGCAGCATGGAGGCCAGTTCGGTCGCCGGACCGCTGTCGAACTCGACGTTCCACAAGACGACGACCCGCTCGCTCAGCGTCGGATAGCCGAAAAAGCTGACAGTGCCGTAATCGGTGAGGGCTTCCATCATCGCCAGGATGGTCCCGGCGGCTATCGACGGACGTGCCAGTGGCAATATCAGCCTGATAAAGGTCTGCCAGCGAGTGTAACCCATGACCTGGGCCGCTTCAAATGTGCTGGCGGCCTGCTCGCGGAAGGCGGCCCGTGCCAGGATATAGACATACGGGTAAAGGACCAGCGTCAACACCAGGATCAACCCGCCGGCGGAGTGGATGGCCGGGAACCAATCGCTGCTGCCGAACCACAGGCGCAGTTGTGTCTGGACGGGACCGGCGTATTCAAACAGGGCAACGAAAATGAAGCCCATGATGAAGCCAGGAACAGCCAATGGCAGCAGCAGCGCATGGTCGAACCAGCGGCGGCCTGGAAACTGGTAGGCTGTCACCAGCCAGGCTGAGCCAGCGCCGATCAGTGATGTGCCGACGCCCACCCCCAGCACGAGGGTGAGCGTGTTGCGCAGCGCACGCGGCAAAAAGGTATTCCACATGCGCTGCCACAATTCTGGCGTCGGTGTGAATAACTCCACCACCAGCAGCCCGATGGGGATGAGGACGGCGAGGGTGATGGCGACCGGCAGCAGACGCGGCAGCCAGATGCGCGGCGTCTGCGTGACGGTGGTCAGCATGGGCATGCTTTAGTTCTCGCTAAAGCCGAAGTCGGCTTCGGTCAGAATATCGACAGCGGCTTGCTGCAAGCTGCCATATTCCCACAGTGGATAGCCCAGGTCCAGTTCGACCGGCCCCAAAGCGGCCACTGTCTCGTTAATTTCCGCTTCCGGATTGGTGGGGAATTCGTAGTTGCTGCCGGGGAAACCCACTTCGCTGCCGGACTGCCCCTGCAACCCGCTCATCCATTCCAGGAAGGCGACGGCGTTATCGTAGTTGGCGGCGTTTACCACCACACCGGCACCGTTGATATTGTAGAATGCACCGGTAGTATCCTGGTTGAGCCATTTGAGGACCACCGATTCAGCCAGAGCCACCTCGTCAGCGTCGGCGCTGTCGCGGAGACGGGCGACATAATAGTGGTTGACCACTGCCAGATCGCATTCGCCAGCGGCGACGGCCTCGATCTGACGGGTATCACTGTTGATGTAGCGGGTGGTGTTGCGTGTCCAGCCTTCAACCACTGCCTGTGCTTCTTCTTCGCCCAGGTTGTGAATCAGACTGCTGACCAGCGACACAGTGTAGATGTGGGAGGCCGGGCGCATACACAGCCGTCCCTCAAAGACCGGGTTGGCAACATCGGCGTAGGTTTCCAGTAGGGCGACCTCTTCTTCGGTCAGGCCGTGTTCGCCGTCAAAGGGATAGTAGACGACCGTGCGTACCCGCTGGCTCATGCCGTACCAGTGTCCGTCGGGGTCGCGCTGGTCTTCGGGGATATTGGCTGAGAGAATCTCACTCTCCACCGGTTGGAGCAGACCGCGCTCGGTCGCGAGCGACAGCACACCGGCGTCGATTGCCAGGAACACATCGGCTACGCTGCGGTTGCCGCGCTCGACATCAGCGCTCAACCGACCGAGCAGGTCACGCGGCGTACCTGACGACACCCGGACTTCGATTCCCGTCGCCATCTGGAATTCCACGAAGGGGGCTTCCATCGCGCCATAATGGCGTGAGGAATAGATGTTCAACACACCGGCATCATCCTGTGCTGTGAGCGGTGCAATCGCCAGCAGTGCGAATATCAGCAGAACCATTAACTTACGCATCATAAACCTTTCAACGTTCAGAGTTGTTTAGCCTTTATTATGATGATGTTCATCTCTAATTTCCACGCATGCCGTCAAGTCTGCGTTTGCACATTGCGAAGTACCAATGCACGAATGGTTTGCTTTTGAATTGAAGTGATAAAAGTCCCACGAGCTACTCCGGTTAAAAACGGGTTAAGGCTGTGTATAATGGGGATACGGGAGGACACAGAATGGATGAGATACGCTTGACGGGCGGTTGGCAGGTCCAATCAACACCACTGGACACGCTTGAGCCGCCGACCGACTGGACCGAGAGCCAGACGATTGTCGACAGCACCCATATTCAGCCTGTACTTTATCCGGATAATCCGTATTGGGGCGACCGGCTGAGGGCGATCAACGAACAGGCATGGTTTTATCGCCGGACATTTGAGTTGGGCGAGTCGTTTGACCGGGTGCGGCTGCGCTTCGGTGGTGTGGATTATTATGCCGATGTGTGGGTCAATGATGAACCGGTCGGTACGCACGAAGGCGCTTTTGTGCCGTTTACCCTGGACGTTACCGATGTTGTTCAACCGGGTGAGAATGCGCTGGTAGTGCGTGTCACCTCGCCCTGGGACCCGCCCAACCCCGGCGGTAGCTATCCCTCCGATCATGTTTTGCGCGGCATGGTCAAGGGTACATACGAGCATGGCGAAGGGTTGATTCCGCCGAATGTGAATCCGCTGGGTATCTGGCGTCCGGTATGGCTGCTGCTGGACGAAGGTATCAGCATTGACCGTGTGCGCATCCAGACACAGATAGATGGCGAGGTCCGGATTGAGACCACTGTGACCAACACCGGGGCGCAGACATGGCGCGGCACGCTGCGCCTCAAGATCAGCGGCGAGAATCACGATGGACCCGGTGTGTCGGCCATGGTGGCGGTGCTGCTGCCGACCGGTACGCGCACGGTCGAACATACCATGTCGATCCCGGAGGTGCGCCTGTGGTGGCCCTGGGATCACGGCGACCCTAATCTTTACCGGCTGGAAGCGAGTATCCATGACTCGGCTCTGGCCGAGGTATTCGGTGTGCGCACGGTGCGATTGACCCGGACCAAACAGCAGTTCGTCTACCACATCAACGAGCGACCGGTCGCCATTCGCGGGGTATCGTATATGCCAGCGTTGTATCTCTCCCAGGTGGATCGGGATTGGATCGAACGCGATTTGCAGCGGGTGCGTGAAGCCAACCTCAATCTGGTGCGGGTGCATGTGCATGTGTCGCCACCCGACCTCTACGATCTGTGTAACCGTATGGGCTTGCTGGTGATCCAGGATTTTGAATTGAGTTGGGTTCACGAGCCATCACCTGAATTTGAGGCACGGGCGCGGGTGCTGCAACGCGAGATGATCGCCATGCTGCATAATCATCCGGCTATTATCACCTGGATGTGCCACAACGAACCCACCATGATCTTCACCCGGCGCGAGAATCTGGAAAAGCATCCGGACCCGGCGCTCTACGCCGATGCGCTGGAACAGGACCCGACCCGACCGGTGTTCATCGCCTCCGGTCAGCTTGAGGCCGATGTCGAACGCAGCGGCGATGCCCACACCTATTACGGCGCGTTCTGGTCGTCACGCTATACCGACATTTATAAACGGCACTACGTATTCAATACGGAATTTGGCTGTGAGATACCGGCGTCCGCCACTACGCTGCGAGTGTATCCCGATGTATGGGAACGGACACAGCACCTTGAACGCCAGATTGAGTCGTTGTGGCAGTATCAGGCGGAATTGATCCGGTTCCATGTCGAGCATTTCCGGCGGCTGCGAGCAAGCGGATGCGCCGGCTATATTGCATTCTGGTTGGCGGACCTGGTGCCACAGGTTGGCTGCGGTGTGCTGGATTCTGACCGCATTGAGAAGGGGGGCTATGCCGCGCTCAAGCAGGCGTCGCAGCCGCTGCATGTGGCTCTGGAACATGATGGGCGCAAGGCAAAGGCCATCTGGGTTTTCAACGATACGGTGGAGCGCTATCAGAATACAAGCCTTCACTGGCAGGTCTTTGATGCACAAGGCGTGCTGCGGCTTGAGGAAAGCGCGACCTTCAACATTGAATCCAATCGCGCCCAGGCGGTCACGAAGCTGAACTGGACGCTTAGTCGCAATGACTGCGACCGGGTGCTGCTGACCCTGCACGATGCTGACGGGCAACTGCTGGCCGAGAACGCTTATACACGCCCGTTATATCCGCCGCGCCGTCCGCGGGGTTATCCCTGGAAGTTCGATCCGTATCTGGGCTGTAAAGTCTTCGACCGGCCCGATGCCCCCAGTCTTGTCGAGCAGAGCAACAACCCTGTTGGCAACCTGGTCCCGGTGCGTGTGCGTGAGGTAATAGCGGAGTGGGGGCTGCGGCAGCGGCTGCCGTTGTGGCTGGTGTCGCGTATCGCCTGGATTGTCAGTCGTTTAACACCAGAGTATGATCGACGGACTTGAGAAAGATGGTCTGGTCCAGCCTGTCGATGTCGGCTCGAACCATCACGATCTGTTCTGGGGTATACCAGCTTATTTCGAAGGGCATGGTCCTGCCTCGCTTCGGCTCGTTCGATAAGACGAGTGTATCATGCCGGTAGCGGGCAGAACCTTAAGATTGTTTCTAATTGTTGCGAATGTCGTCTGGCTGGATCACCGCTTTGATTTCTTCCGGTTGTTGTGTCGGGCTGGCTTCGACATAACCGCCGTAGAGTCGCCATTCGTCCATGCGGCAGGAGTGGACCAGTTCGCCGTTCCAGACGGTCATGTCCGGGCAGCTTTCACACATGTCCTGACGACCGTCTTCCAGCATATCCGGTCCCTGAACGATACCAATGGACTGGGTGTAAAGCGGGCGGAAGAGGTTGAGCGGGTTCATCAGTACACTGCCCCAGAACTTGCTGCTGGCTTTGCGCAAGGCAGGGTCGATCAGGCCCAGCAACCACGCCAGTTTGGTCATCCGGTTACTCTTCTGGTAAATCAGATAGCTGCCGCGCAGCAGATGATAGCCGACCTGCACCAGTTCAATCGTTTTGGGGCCGATGGAACCGTACATCCGGGCTTTGTTGCCAATCTGCACACCCGACACCCAGGTCGCACGGGTATGGGACTGCGTGCCGCCGAGGTAGCTGCTCGGCTGGTAGTGTGCGTGGACTGATTTGATCTTTTCGGCCACATCGAACGAGGTGATGTAAATCTCGGATTGATCTTCAACCGTGTAAGGTACCTGCGACGGGTCGATCTGCTGGCCGTTGACGGCATAGGTGTAGGTGCCGTCCAGTGGTGCGCCGCGGAAGGTGATGAACACCAATCCCTGAACGATGTCGATATGTTTATTGGCCCAGCGCACAATCTCTGGCACGCTATCGACGTTGCTGGGGTAAATGGTCATATTGAAAATCGAGATCAGACCACCGACTTCAGCCACCATACGGGCAAATTTGAGCCGTAGATCGCACAACTCGACTTCACTCTTACCTTTCCAGTGGGGGCGGTTCTGTTCACTGTCGATATGGAACGTGAAACCAATCGCACCGGCATTTTTCAGTTCGACCATCAAATCGCGGGTCAGGGCGACGCCGTTGGTCAGAATCAGAGGTTTCATGCCCTGATCGTGGATGTAAGCGACAATGTTTACGATTTCCGGGTGCAGCAGCGGTTCGCCGCCAGCGATGGAAATGTTATCACAGTTACGCCATTCCTTCAGCAGGTCAACTTCCTGCTTGATCTCCTCTAACGATTTATGCCCGGACTTGCCGTTGACCCGGTAACAACCCCGGCAGTAGATGTTGCAACGGTCGGTGACTTCCAACCAACCGATGGGGTTATCGTTGGATGACCAGGGAAAACGATACATATCGCGCTTATGCAGTGTCATTCTGTGACCCTCCTTTGCTTATGACATCTGATATAAAGTCATGGTGGACTTTATGACGATATTGTATCGCCCTAAACCAGCGCACGCCAGAGCAAAAAAACCAGCATTCCCCCGCCGATTGTGGGCAGCAATTGGCGCGTCCGCCATGCGATTCCGGTTGCGACGATTCCACCAATCAGATAGCTGTTGCTCAGGCTGAGATCGATGCTGCCATCGGGCATCAACACTGCCGGAACGCTGATGGCGGTCAGTACAGCGACCGGCACGTAACGCAGGGCGCGAAACAGCGGGTCCGGCAGTTGGACGCGCCCGACCACCACCAGCAGCGGGTAACGTACCATGAAGGTAACGACCGTCATGCCCAGGATCAGCATTACTTCGTTCATGCGGCAACCTCTTCGCTGCTGGTGAATGACTCCGCCGCGATCCCGGCGGCGATTCCAGCGATGGCGGCCACCATCAAGCCGGATTGATTGGGCATATCGTGGGCGAGCAGTGCCACGATCCCGGCGACGACCGCGCTGACCAGCATGGGGCGCGTGAGGATGAGTGGCACCACGATGCCGATAAAGGTCACCACCATCGCAAAGTCCAGGCCCCATTCCGCGATGCCTTCGAGTTGCGTCCCGGCGACAATGCCGATGAGTGTGCAAACCTGCCAGTTGGTGTACATCGCCAGGGCCGACCCCAGATGATACCAGTGGGTGTTGGCACCACCGTTGGGATAGCGCTTGATGACGACGGCGTATGTTTCATCGGTGAGCCAGAACGCCAGCGGAATAAGCCAACGCTGAGGCAGATGCTTCATGTGTGGGCCGAGCGAAGCGGCATAGAGTGCATGGCGCAAGTTGACGATCCAGGTCGTCAGAACGATGAGCGACAGCCCGACCCCCTGCGCGATCAAGCCGGCGGCGATAAACTGGGCCGATCCGGCGAAGACAAACAGCGACATGCTCAGTGTCGCCGCAGGAGATAGGCCGCCGTTCACGGCGATTGCGCCGAAGATGATGCCGAAGGGAACAGCGCCGACAATCAGCGGGAGCGTGTCTTTGGCACCATTGAGAAATTCGCTGCGTCTCGTCATAATTTGTGCTTTCTGGATGATCGTGCTTAACTGGTGGAATGATAAACTATCCTCGACATATTGTGGCGGTATCCGGTCTGATTTCCAATGACCAGGATCAGGTATTGATGATTCTCAGCCCCAAACGCGGCTGGGAGATGCCCGGTGGGCAGGTAGAGGAGGGCGAGTCGCTGTTGGACGCGCTCAAGCGGGAAATCCGCGAGGAGACCGGTGTGGTGGCGTCAGTGGGACCGCTGGTGTCCGTCAATTCCAACATCAAAGCACCGACGAAGGTGATTTTTAGCTTCCTGGGGCAGTATGTGTCCGGTATGCTGCGCACCAGTGACGAGAGCCAGGAAACGGTGTGGCTGGCCCGAGACGCGGCGCTCAACCGGGTGACGCACCCGGCAGTTCGTGATAGAATGAGTGACATGTTAGCGTTTTCCGGCCAGGTAGTCTACCGGGTATATTCGACTGTGCCATATGAGGTCTATCACGAGCAAAAAGTATGAATGTCCTGCCATTTGAAGAGCATCTTTTTCGGGCATGGCCGGCGTTGACGACACGCCATTACGACGGCTGGGTGCTGCGTTTCGCCGAGGGTTTCACACGCCGGTCCAACTCGGTGAACCCGATATACGGTTCATCCATAAACCTCTCGGAGAAGATCGATCACTGTGAGGCGTTGTATACCCAGGAAGGCATTCCCACACATTTCCGGCTGACTGATTGTGTACAGCCTGCCGGTCTGGATGTGTATCTGGCTGAACGTGGCTACAGCAAATCCCCCGCCATTGATGTCTTTGCGCTGGACCTCAAGCGGGTCAATGCCGCCGCTTCTGATGTAGCTGTGTCGATTGAACCCCGGTTGACCGACGGCTGGCTGCGCGATCATCTGCACATCACCGGTCTCGCGGCGGTCGATGCGTTCCAACAGATGATGCAGGTGGTCTATCTGCCGGCGGCCTTCATCACACTGCGCCAGGACGATATGGCAGTGGCAACCGGGGTCGCCGTCGCCGGTGGTGATTATATGGGTTTGTTCCGTCTGGCCGTCGATGCCAGGTTCCGGCGCAACGGACTGGGCAAGGCGTTGACATTGACTCTGCTAGACTGGGGGCAGCAGCAGGGCGCAAGCTGTGCCTATCTCCAGGTTGAACCCGATAACGTTGCAGCGCGAAATTTGTATACCGGTCTGGGATTCGAGAAAATCTATGACTACTGGTATCAAAGCTGCTGTTTCCGCTAAAGGGTTTTGCTCAAGCCCCGGCCAGGTCTATAATAGGCACGCCAACTGTAAGCCAGACGAAAACACACCCATGAAGCCCATACTGCTTTCCCTGTTGTTGATGATCTTTGCTTTGCAGCCTGCCATCGCTCAGGATACGGTCAGTTGTGACGCGGCGGCGCTAATCGCGGCACTGGAACAAACAACCTCCGGTGAGATGAATCTGGAAGCCGGTTGTACCTACACGCTGACTACCGTACATAACGAGATCAACGGCCCTAACGGTCTCCCGTCCATCACCGGCGACGTGATTCTGAACGGCAACGGCGCGACCATCACCCGTGCCGACGGTGCGCCCAGTTTTCGCATTTTCTATGTCTCGCCCGAAGCCAATTTCACACTGAACAATGTCACCATCAGTTTTGGCGAGATCGTCGCGCCACCCGGTCAGGATGGCGCTGACGGCCAACCCGGCGATGACGGTGTAAATGGCAACGCCGGCGGCAACGGCTTCAGCGGCCAGGATGGAACGCCGGGTCAGATCGCACGCGGCGGCGGTATTTACAACACCGGCACGATGTTCATGAGCAACGTTACCCTGGACAGTAATTATGTCGAGGGCGGTCGCGGCGGCAGTGGCGGTCGCGGCGGTGATGGTGGTCGCGGTGGCGATGCCAGTCCCGAAGTTGACTCCGGTGGACGCGGTGGCGATGGTGGTTTCGGCGGTGATGGGGGTCGCGGCGGTGACGGTCAGGGCGGTGGTATCTACAACACCGGCATTCTTGAGATTACCAGTAGTGACATTCGCAACAATATTGCAACCGGCGGAGTTGGTGGCCGGGGGGGTGATGGCGGCAGCGGCGGCGATGGCGGTAACGGTCGTGGGCCGTTGGGCGCACGCGGTGGTGACGCCAGCCGTCTCGCGGAAGACAGCCGTGAGTTCAACCCGGAAGCCGTCAGTAACAGTGACGGCGGTAACGGTCAGGGCGGTGGCATCTTCAACAGTGGTACGCTGCGCATCGAGCAAACGACTTTCAGCGACAATCTGAGCATTGGCGGTGATGGCAACGAGGGGGGGCGTGGTGGCAACGGCGGTCTCGGTGGCCGTCCGGGTGAGGGCGGCACCCCTGGTGCCAATGGGAAGGGTAGTTCTGGCGGTGTCGGCGGCGACGGTGGCGACGGTCAGGGCGGTGCGATCTATAACTCCGGTACACTGGCAGTGCTGAAGTCATTGTTCACTGTCAATATCGCCCAGGGCGCGAATGGCGGAAAGGCCGGTGATGGTGGGGTAAGTCGCTTTGACTTTGAGCGCGGCGATATTGTGAGCGATTTTCATGGGCGCGGCGGAATCGGCGGTTACGGCGGTCACAGTGAAGGCGGAGCGATCTTCAACTCTGGTACGGTCCGTCTGTATAACGTCACGGTGTCCGGCAATTTCGGCGACGGCGGTGCTGGCGGTGGTGGTGGAATCAGCGAGACCGGGCGGCTCGATCTGCAAGGAATCGGCGGGAACGGTGGCAATTCCAACGGGGGCGGCGTCTACCATGTCGGCAGTTTTGCTGAACTGCTCAACGTGACGGTGTACGAAAATGGCGGCCTGGCCGGTATCCCGGCTGAAGGTGGCGAGGATGGGCAGGCCGGCGGCGGTGGCCTTTTCGGCGAGATTCAACTGGCGAACAGTATCGTTGCCAACAGTCTCATCTCCAATTGCGGCGGAATCACGGGGACGGTATCCAGGGGCCATAATATCGCATCAGATGAGAGCTGTAATCTGACGATGGAGACCGACCAGACGCTTGCGGACCCGCTGCTGATCCCTTTGCAGAATAACGGCGGACCGACCCTGACGCACGCCCTGCTGCCGGAAAGTCCGGCTATTGATGCTGGCGACAATATGATGTGCTATGAACCGCCCATCGGCGACCGCGATCAACGTGATTTGATGCGGCGTATGGACGGCGATAATGACGGTGAGTTTGTATGTGATGTCGGGGCCTTTGAGGCGATTGGCACACCGCCTTCGGGGCCGCCTGAGGAAGTTTGATGCTTTTATCACGGAGACGAAAGCGGCTCTCCCCCGTCAAATTGCTGGTTTATGGTTTTCTGGCGGCGATAGCCTTTCTGATCTGGGACAATTTACGCGAACCGGATGATGAACAAGAACCGCTGCCGATGACGTCCACGCAGATCGCCCAGTTGCCCACTGTCACGACTGAAGCGCCGAACACGCTTTCAACGGCGCAGCCGACCGAGCAACGCACTGTTCAGCCGACCATCCAGCAGAGCGAGCAGATCACGACTCGGCCAACCCGTTTAGCGCAGGATACTGTCATTGCGCAACCGACCGAAACCGCTGGCCCGACAGTAGACTCTCGCTTACCGGCGACGGCGGTGACGCGGCGTCCCAGCCCGACGCCGCGTCCGCGTCCGACCATCATCGCTACCCGTGTACCCGCCTCCGACCCACGCCTTGCCAGTGTGGCCCGCGCACCCACAGCGGTCAACAGCGGCACCAGTCTTTTCATCCCGACCGCCGGTATCTCGGCCAATGTCATCGATGTGTATATCAACGGGCAGACCTGGAATCTGGCATATCTGGGCGCTAATGCCGGTCATTTGCAGGGGACATCGCGCATCGGGGAACCGGGCAATGTGGTGCTGGCCGGTCATGTTGAGACGACAACGGGCGGGCGTGGGCCGTTTGCCACGCTGGATGAAGTCCCGGTAGGGACGGTGATTATCCTGTCGCAGGGTGAGGAGGAGTGGCGCTATGTGGTGCGCGAGAATCTGGTGACGGACCCGCTGGACATCACCGTGCTGCTGCCCTCCGAGAATGACCGGCTTACGTTGATTACCTGCGGCGCTTATGACCTGTTCGCTGACCTGTACGAAGAACGAATTGTGGTGATTGCCGACCGAATTGCTTGAATTCTGCGCTCAAGTTCACTAGACTCTGGCACGTCGCTTGTTTGATGGAGCGCTCCTATTGTGCGTCTGACCGTACCTCTCCTGTTGATTATTTTGCTCCTGGGCGTGCTGCCTGTCCGGGCCGAACCGATAACCGGGACGATTGACGATGAACTCCCCTTTGTCGAGATTGCACTGACCGTCGCGGATGATGGCAGTTCCGTGCTGCTTGATCTGACCGCTGTCGCTGGTGATCTGGATACGCTGCTCTATTTGCTCAACGAAGACGGTGTGATCGTTGCCGAAAACAATGATCGGTCCCTGCGCGAGACCGACTCTTATCTGAAATATGTGGATGCTGCTGCCGGGGACTATACCGTGATTGTGACCCGATATGGCCTGGAAGCGGGCCGGACCAGCGGTGAATTTGAACTGACGACGGATGTGGTGCCGCCGGAAGAGCGGCCTGCCGTTCGTTATGCTGTCAACACGCTGGACCTATCGGATGCCGGTTTCCCCTTGATTGACACCCGCAGCAAAGCGGACTGGACCGTCCTGGCTTACTACGGCGCGGATAGCAACCTGGAATCGGCGTTATTGGACGGTTTCGATACGTTGGTGGCTGGTGACAGCGATGACGCGGTGCGAGTGGTGATGCTGATGGACCGTCACCCGGAGTTCAGCGATGTTGACGACGACTGGTCCACGACGCGCCTGTATGAGATGGACGGCGGTGAAACCCTGGCCGATCTGGGTGATGTCGATACGGGCAGCGGCGAGACTCTGGCACAGTTTCTGGTGTGGGGCGTGCGCAACTTCCCGGCGGATCGCTATGCGGTGGTTTTTGCCGGTCATGGCGGTGGCTGGCGTGGGTTGGTCCGTGACGACAGCGCCGGATATACGGTCATTTCGCTGCCAGAACTGCGGCAGGCGTTTAGCATCGCGCTGCAAACTGCCGGGGTCGAGCGTTTTGATCTGCTGGTCAACGATGCCAGCTTAATGAACAGTGTTGAATACTACGGTTCCATGTCCAATTATTTCGACCATGCGATTGCACCGCCGGGTGTGCTGGTCAATCCCGGCCTGGATATGGCTCTGATGGTCGAGACCCTGCGAGATGATCCGACGATCACGATGGCGGACCTGGGAGCGTTATTGGTGGATAGCTCCGACGGCACCATGCAACTCACCGACCTGGGGGCATTCGAGCCGGTGATCGCGGCGCTGGATACGGTCAGCGATGTGATTGTTGATTATCCTGATCTGTCAGGCATGGCACGAGCCAGCGCCCGTAGCGTTACGTTCGTCAATGCGGGCGATTTGATGCGGCAGATCGCCGCATTGAGTGATGATGCCGATTTGACCGAGAGCGCTGAGGCGGTCATCGTCGCGCTTGACGATGCGGCGATCTACCCGGAGACTCCCAGCCACAATCTCTATTTCCCGGCCAACAGCCAGGGTTTTGACGCCGCTTATCTGCGTGAGAACCCGGTGTGGGGCGGGGTGCTGCGTCAATACTACAACGCCATGACAGCGCAGGTGTGGAACAACGATGGACCAGCCTTCCATCCGCCAACGGCTCCCGATGTCCAGGTCAGCGGATTCTATCCGGTGGAAGATCGGGTGAGCCTGACGTCACCATTGAGTGCCAGTTTTGAGGTGATCGGGCGCAAAGTTGCACATGCGGTCATGACCGTCGATCAGGTCGAGTCCGATGGAACAGTCGTGCGTCTCCTGAGCCAGCCTGTTGTCCGTGAGCGCTGGCAGGCCGGTGTCGATACGGTGGATACCGTATGGCGCGGCCATCTCCCGATCGTGACCGATGGCGATACCGCCGCCAATGAATGGCTGGTCTTCGACGGCGATACGGCCTACATGGATGGGCGTTTCCGTGAGCGCGGCAGTGATGTCTGGAATATGGTCCGATTGGTGTTTGACAGCGGAGCGCTTGAGCGCATTATCAGCCAGGATGCCGGTACATCGGGTGTCATCAAGTCCATACCGGACGGTGCCGATTTCCAGTCATTCCGTGCGCTTGTGACCGCCGACGGACGGGTGATTGTCGAACCGGGAACGCTGTATATCTGGCCGGAGAACGGTCTTTCGTGGACCTGGGAACCCGCACCATCGGGTGCTTACGAAGCCGGTCTGCTGGTGACGGGCTATGGGGGTGCAACCGGATTCGTGTCAGTGCCAGTCCGTGTGGATAACGATGATGTAGACGTGACGCTGCGAGCCGATATTCAGACAAATCTCGGATTTTCTCTGGCCCGACCGGCATTATGGTCGCCGCTGACCATCTCGACCGATCCCGACTTTTTTCGCTCCACCAGTGCCGACGGTGCCAGCAATTACACCGTGTACTTCGCCATCCAGAATGTCTCGGAAGACCTGGAGCAATTGTCACGGTCGATTCTAGAGAATTACGATCTGGAAAGCACCGGTACTCTGACTCCACTTGAACTCGATAGCGGGCAGTCTGCCGTGCAGTTCGATTACACTTACGAGCGGGATGGTGAACCGGTGCTTGGGCGCGGCTTCACGCTGTACAAAGTGTCGCGTGCGCCAGTGGGGTTGATGTTCGCCGCCGAGACGCAGGACGAAGCCGAACTGGATGAACGGTTCGCCCTGCTGGTGGAGAATGTCAACCTGTTTGATGTGAATGAGCTGCGCCGTCAGTGGACCTATCTGCCCGGTATTATCGAGAATGTCTCTTATCCGCGCCCGGTGACCTGGGCGGTGGTCTCGGAAGAGGGCGACGACTGGGTGCGCTATCAGCCGGAAGATGGATCGTCCTTTGTGGCCGTATCCGTGCTGGACATCCAGGGTGATGAACCTGAATTGTTCCTGGGGACGGTCGTCAGCGAGTATATCGCGCCGGGAACGGCGGATTTCGTGGCCGGTGAAGTCGAGACTTACCGGAGTGACTATCACACCTGGACGGCGCAGAGTTATACTGCCGAACGCGACGATCAAGACATCGTTGGCCGGGTGTATATCACCCGCGCCAATGACCGGGTTTACAGCCTGTGGGGTGAGACGCCCGATGCAGCCATCATTGCGGATGTGGTCGAGCCGATGCTGGATGGTTTTCAAATCGCGGAAGCGGTGGCTGAACCGGAACGGGTCGGCTCCGACCTCGTGCCGATCAACGCAGAGACCGATGACGCGCCGGGGCTGATGCTGCGCTACGACCGGCGCTCGCTCGTGCTGTATAACCGGCTGCCCGAAAGCAGCATCGACTTGAGTGGCCTGACCTTCATCCAGATTCCGGCCCAGGGGGAGCCGATTGTGTTCCGCACCAGCGAGTTTACGGTGGGCGACCTGGAAGCGCTCATCCCGCGTGATTGCTTCCAGTTATGGACGCTGTTCTATACATCGCTGCCAGCTAACCGATTCCCGGCGGAGATTTGTGGCAACCGCCAGGGCTTCCGCCAGACCGTCAAGTCCTTCTGGCTCGGTGATGATCTGGATGCGACCTTTGAGGTGCGGCGGAATGGTGAAATGCTGGGAGTCTGCCCGGTGTCGTCGGAAATCGACTTCGATGAATTTTCCACTGGCGTCGAAGACCTGGGCGGCGAAACCCGTTGTGTGATTGATCTGAGGTGAGCCTGATGGAAATCGTGCGCTGTGTATCCTGTGATGGATACGGATGGTTCAATGACGAGGAGACCGAGTGCGATTGGTGCGGTGGCACCGGTTATGTCTACCGCGATGAGCGCGGCGTCGATCACCGCATTCCCGATTCGGATTACGGCAAAGTGGCCGATCAACTGGAAAAAATGGAAATGGATCGTATGCGCGACCTGGGCTATACCGGAACAGCCCGTCACCCGGACGAGCAGCCAATCCGCAAACAAAACAAGGACAAATAATCTTGGACGGATACCGCCACCAAACACCCATCAGCATTCGCTATAGCGATCTGGATACGTTGGGACATGTCAATAACGCTCGCTTTCTCACTTACCTGGAACAGGCTCGTGTGCATTACTATAGCGATCTCGGTTTATGGGACGGTCAGCTTTCCTCAAAGGGGGTGATCGTCGCCCGCATCACGATGGATTACAAACTGCCGCTGTTGATGGAAGACCGCGAGGTGGTTGTCTGGTCGCGGTGCAGCCGATTGGGGAACAAGAGCATGGATATTGAGAGCGTGGTGCAGCGCAAACACGATGGCGCGGCGGCGGCGGTGGGCGTTGTGGTACTGGTGGCGTTCGATTATGAAATGGATCAAACCATCGTGATTCCTGACGAATGGCGCAGGCGTATCCAGGATTACGAAATAGAAATTAACTTTGGTTAATTTGTTTTGCACCGCTTTTATATGGATGGCTGCGTTTATCGAAAACCAAAATTTCAAATCCAACAAAAGTCCCAGACGCATCGGGTAAAACAGGATACGCTCAGGTCAGTCTATAACATCAACCCTGACGACAAAGTTCGTCTTGAGGGTAATCAGGAGAAATATCGCATGACCCATATTATTACAAGCCTTTGCCTGCGTGACGGTGCCTGTGTGGAAGTATGCCCGGTCGAGTGTATTGTTCCCGGCCAGCCAGAAAATGAATGGCCCTGGTACTTCATCGATCCGGATACCTGCATCGACTGCGGTGCTTGCATCCCGGAATGCCCCTACGAAGCCATTTTCATCGAAGAAGAAGTCCCGGCTGATTATGAGATGGCTGAAGGCCAGGAACGCCTGGATTGGGCCAGCAAAGAATTGATCGCCCACTCCGCTGGTGATGTTGTTGACCTGACCGTTGACATCCAGCCCAACTACGACTTCTTCGCATCCGGCCCCGGTTACGACGCCCTCGGCTAGACTGTAGCGAAGCAACCAATCAAGCCCCGGTCATAATGGCCGGGACTTTTGATTCTGGTACGTATCTGGTTGTGCCGCTATCATATTTAGATCGTTGCAAACCACTTGCACACGAACAAATAAAGGAGAGGTTTTACTCATGGTTCAACATCCTAAAGTAGTCGTTATTGGCTCCGGGAGTCTGTTTTTTGGGCGGCAGGCTATCTGGCAGATGGCGCATTCACCCTATCTGAACAAAGGGACGCTGGCGCTGGTCGATAAGAACCCGGAGCGTATGGAGAAGATGGGCAAGCTGGCCGAGATGGTCGTCGCTGAGACCGGCGTCGAACTCAACATCGAGGTGGCTTCGGACTGGAAAGATGTGCTGCCCGGCTCCGATTTTGTGGTTCTCAGTTTTGCCGAAGACACGGTTAAGTATCGTGGGATCGACTGCACGATCAGTGAGAAATACGGGGTGCGGATGTGTTCTGGCGATACCATCGGCCCTGGTGGCATCTTCCGCGCCATGCGCGAATTACCGGTCATCATGGAATGCGCCCGTGACGTCGCCACCCTGTGTCCCGACGCCTGGGTAATTAACTATATCAACCCCAGCACGGTCAACGGTATGGCTCTGGGACGATACGCGACGGACATCAAGAGTTTTGCCCTGTGCGACAGCCAGCATATGCCACACATCAAGAAGCGTTATGCCATGCGGGCCGGGATCATCAGCAGCCTGGACGAGTGGAACGACGAGATCGATGCCGCTTTCGATATGCGCATCGCCGGTGTCAATCATTTCACCTGGATGCTGACGGGCGATTACCAGGGCAAAGATGTCATGCCGCAAATCGCGGAATCGCTCAAGGTTGCTGCCGCGACCGAGGACCTCGGTGGTGATAAAGGCGCTAAGGCGCTCAATAATGATGCCATCGCCTACCAGCTTTACGAAATCTACGGCAAGATTCCCACCTGCGTCGGGCATACCAAAGAGTACGTGCGCTTCTGGCAGGGACACGGTACTCTGCACGATGAGATTCCGCCGCTGTCGATCTGGGAGACCGAACCGCGCTACAAACGCCATGCCGATATGTGGCAGCAGGTCGATGATTTCATCGGTGGTGCGACACCGATCAACCAGTATATGTCCACCTTCGGGCCAGACCACGCCACCGACATCATTGAGAACATGGTGGGCGGCCTGGGTAAACCTTTCCACATCAACACCTACAATCGCGGCGCGGTGACAAACATGGCCGATGACGCCTTTCTGGAGATTCTGTGCGATGTAACGATGGACGGTCCCAGGCCGCGCCATGTGGGTGAGATGCCGCGTGGTATCCGGGGCATGCAGGAACTCATTCTGGATACGCACGAACTGACCGCCGAAGCCATCGTTAAGCAGGACTTCACGCTGCTGCGGCGGGCCATGATGACCGATCCGCTGACTAACTCCATCGCCGATACCGACGCTATTCTGCGCGAACTGCTGGATGCTGAGAAGGACATTCTGCCCGACCACTGGTACGGCCAGCCGGTTGGCGTCTAGTCCAGGTCTAAGACCGACAACCGAACACCAATCTGCCCACCAGAGATGGTGGGTGTTTGTTTTCACGAACTTGACTCCTCACCTGAATCTTTATATTCTGTAATTATATGCTCTCGCAAGCTATTCTCTAATATAAGACTTGAGCGAGAGGAAGCCTCCACCACTTATTGGCATACACCTCGGAGTAAGCTTATGCCTTTGCCCCGCGTTCTGGCCGGACCGATTGTGCGACGGGTGGATGCTACCGGGTGTTCATTTTGGATCGCGCTGAGTGAGCCTGCTCAGGTCACAGCGTCCATCTGGATGAACACACGCACGGCAGGCAGCACGCCCGGTACGGTGAGTGGCGGTGATGCACCCGCCGCGACCTCTGACCCCACTACACTCTTGAAATTTGGCGATAATCTCTATGTCGGCGTTGTCACCATCAAACTTGGCAGCGGTGGGACGCCCTCGCTCACGCCCGGTCTGATCTACTCCTATGATCTGACACTTTCCGGCAGTTTTGGAACGTCGGGTCTCAAACAGGAGGGATTGCTGCGGAATGAGCCATCGGGTACCCGGCTGGACGGTGTGGACAGCGCTGCGCCGCGCCACCTGGCCCTCGGTTACGTCAACGACCGGCTGCCCTCGTTCATGGCACCTGCCGGGGCGATCAACGAAGTGCGTATGGCCCATGCAAGCTGCCGCAAGCCCAACGGTACCGGCTCCGATGCGCTGGCTTGGCTGGATAAGAAGCTGGAAGACGATTATTCCGACACCGGCAAGCGTATCCAACAGCTTTTTCTCACCGGCGACCAGATTTACGCCGATGACGTAGCGGCCTCGCTGCTGCCTATGCTGAACCAGCTTGGGCGCGAGGTCATCGGTACAGCGCGTGACGAAAAACTCGACGTCGATGGGCAGCAGTTCGACGGCACCCTGGCAAACTTCCCGGCCATGCGACGGGCCAAACTGGTGCGCGGCACGGCTTTTATGTCGTCGTCGGCTGCTGATAATCATCTGCTGACGTTTGCCGAGTTCGTGGCGATGTATCTGGCGGTATGGAGTTCGCGTGTATGGCGAGCGCTGGCGACCAACAACGATCTGTTCGTTGCCCCACCGACCAATGCCACGCTCAAGGCTGCGCTGACCGACTACGAAACCTGTTACGAGTCTGATCCTAATCCGCTGCAAAAATGGCGCACGGAGCGCGAAAGCGGGGTGGATGCGGAGCGGACGCGGGTGGAAGAATTCCGCGATCTGGTGCCGAAGGTAGCGCGGGTGCTGGCGAATGTGTCCACGTACATGATCTTTGACGATCATGAAGTGACCGACGACTGGAATCTGAACAAGCGCTGGCGCAACCGGGTGTATTCCAAAGCATTAGGCAAGTCGATTGTCCGCAACGGCGTGATGGCTTACGGCATTTTTCAGGGTTGGGGCAATGACCCGGCGGAATTCGCCAAAGATAACAGCAAGAACAAGAAATTTATAGAAGAAACACGCAAAATACTGGGTGCGGAACCAGCCTCCGCCGGGCCGCTGCCGGTAGGATCGACCGACCAAATGGACGAACTGATTGGTGCCACTGAGGCAGCCGATAACAAGCGCGTCAAATGGTATTATCAGGTTCCTGGCCCACGCCATAAGATCGTCGTGCTGGATACCCGTACCCATCGTAAGTTCAAAGGCGAAGGCATCAGTCCACCTAACCTCCTGGGTGACACGCTGAAGAAGCAGGTGCCGGAGGGGCCGCTGACCGATGGGCGTGAACTGCTGCTGGTGGTCTCAGCGGTGCCGGTACTCGGTCCGGAGATCATGGAGCAAATCGCCCAACCGCTTTACGAAATCATCGCGGATATGAAATACGGTTACAAAAAGGCGGCCCGAAAAGCCGATGATCCCTGTCATCCGAGCAGCGGTGAGATCGGTGCGGAAGCTGCCGACGCCGAAGGTTGGGGTGCTGATCCGGCAGCCCGTGAAGAACTGCTCAAGCGGTTGGCGAAGTACGGGCGCTGTGTGCTGCTTTCCGGCGATGTCCATTATGGGTATACGATGTCGCTCGATTACTGGACTGGTACCAGCACAGACGCCGTGCCGATTGTCCAGTTGACCTCAAGCTCAGCCCGCAACAGCTTTTCGCCCACCGTCGAAGCCATGCTGCGCAGTAACGCGCTCTTGCAGCGCTATCAGGCGGGTGTGAACCCGGAACTGCTGGCCTGGAAGGAAAAAGCCCCGGTGGAGTTACCCGGCGGCGCACACATCGGCCCCGGTCGCCGGGCCAGGATGAAGCGCTCGCCGTCGCTGCTGCCGAGTCGGGGCTGGCCGTCCGGGACGACGGTCCCGGCGGATAAACAACCGGACTGGCGCTGGCGGCTCAAGCTGATCCGCGACATCCGCCCCGACACTGAACTCCCGGTTGATGCGCCCCGACCGCCGGTACTCGGCGGTGGGGACCTGGTGCCGGGCAACCCGTCCACCCACATCAGCGCATATACGACCATCGCCGCCCGCCACCAGATCGCGGCCCAGACCGATAGCTTCCTGCTGCTGCGGCAGATGGTCTTTACCACCAACGTCGGGTTGATCGAGATTCTGGTATCCGATGGCGATCTGACGATCCAGCACACGCTGCTGTCGCGCTCAGCGACGCCGCCCTTCACCGGCGTGGCGAACACCCTGCACCGGGTATCGCTCGCGCCGACCAGTGACCCGGCCCCCACCCTGCAAACAGGGAGCTAAGCACCATGTCCAACTTTTTTGAGAAGGTCAAAGACTGGTTTGAGAGTGTAGCCGATTGGGTGCAGGAGAATCTGGGTGATCCGGGTATTGCGGCGGCGCTGCGTGATGACCTGGGCCTGCAATCCGGCGAGGACATCCCGAAGGCGCAGCGCGATCAGATCTCGCAGTTTGCTGACGGCTTCGACCCGGACAAGAAAGCCTTCATGGAGACGGTCAACCAGCTTGTGGACATCATCACAGCGCTGGTGCAACTGGGCGAGCAGATCAGCGACGACTCGGTCTCTGGCTGGGATGTGGCCTATATCATGGGTCGCATCGCTGCGTCGGAGTCGATCCGCATCCATGCGCCGCTGCTCTACGCCATCGGCAAGGCAACGCTGTTTGTTTCCAGTGAACCGGAAAATGTGACGGCGCTGGACCCGTCGATTCTGGTCGCTATCGCCAACGGCGACGCGGAAGCGATGGGCAGCGGCGAGGCGTTTTTGCAGCGATTGACCGGCGGTATCGCGCTGCTGGTGACGATCCTGGAAAGTGTGCTGGAAGCTGCGCTGGGACCTGGTTTCCTGGATTCGTACTACGGCTGGGACTCGGCCCCCGATTCGCCCACGCCCAACGCCGACCTTGTCTCGTCCCGCGCCATGACGTTTATCATCAAATCCCAGGGCGACATCGCTGGTAAACTGGCGATGACTTTGCTCGGTGTGCCGCCGGAACACAGCGGTCCGGCCTTGTTCGTGTCGCTCGGTGGTGGCATCTCGGCTACCCAGACCATCGCATCGACTGAGTATAAGCTGGACGCCGGTGTCGCCAGCGGCTTGAATTTGTTCATCCCATTTAGCGACGCGGCTCACGATTTCGACGTCAGCGGCGACCCGTCGGGGTATGTCAAGCTGAGTGTGCTGAACAAGGGTGAAGCCAACGAACCCGCTTTCCGCATCGGTGAAGCGGACAAAACGCGCCTGGATGTCGGCGGGATCGGCTTCGGCATCGACATTATGCCGGATGCAGCGGGTTTCCGCTTCTTCGTCAAAGAGGGGGCGCTGATCGTTAAACTGGGTGAGGGCGATGGTCTGCTGCAAAGTCTGTCGGCGGGCGAGATCAGTCTCGGTTTCGATATGGGGCTGACAGTCGATACCGCCGGCGGTGTGCGGATTGACGGTGGCACCATGCTGCGGGCAACTATCCCTGTCGATAAAACCCTGGGCGGTTTCCTGAATATCCATCATGTCGATCTGATGATGGGACCGAGCAGTGGCGATTACGATGTCGCCCTGGAGATGTCTACCGCGTTTGGTGTGTCATTAGGGCCGTTCCAGGCCAGTGTGGACCGTATTGGCTTTAAGTTTGAATTTGCTTTCCGTGAGGGCAACCTGGGCTTCATGGATGTGGACCTGGGCTTCAAGCCGCCGAACGGTGTGGGCATGGTCCTGGACGCCGGAATCGTCAAAGGCGGCGGATACCTGTTCCTGGATCATCAGAAGGGCGAATATGCCGGTGCGCTGGAACTCAAGTTTGCCAGTTGGGGTCTCAAGGCCATCGGTATCCTCTCCACGAAGATGCCCGATGGATCGTCCGGTTTCGCCCTGCTGCTGCTGATTTACGCTGATCTGCCGCGCTTCCACATCGCCTTCGGTATCTTCTTTGAAGGCGTCGGCGGGATCATTGGATTGCAGCACGGTGTGGACATCGCGGCCCTGCAAGAGGGCATTCCCACCGGTGTGTTCGATGATGTATTGTTCCCGGCCAACCCGGTCGGTGATGCGCCGCGCATCATCAACCGCCTGCGCGTGATCTTCCCCATCCGGCAGTATGCTTTCCTCATCGGCCCGATGTTCCGTCTGACCTGGGGGACGCCCGCTGTCGGCGAGATCAAACTGGGTCTGGTGCTGGCGATGGACAACGTTCTGGGCGGTGACAGTTCCGTGTCATTGAGCAGCATTGTCCTGATGGGCCAGATTCGCATTGGTATGCCGGAAACGCAGCGCGGCGACGTGATCCGTATCATCTGCGACTTCATGGGCTATCTCGATTTCGATAACAAGCGCTTTGGCTTTTACGCCCGCCTGCGCGACTCGCGACTCATCAAAGTGCTGGAAATTACCGGGTCGCTGGTGCTGCAAATCGACTTCGGCGATCAACCCTCGTTCGTGCTGGCGGTCGGTGGATTCCATCCACGCTTCGAGGACTTACCGGCGGGGCTGCCGTCCAAGCTGGATCGTGTCGGTCTGAAGTTCAAGATCGCCATCGTCAAGATCACCATCAAGTTTTACTTCGCCGTCACCTCAGCGACGGTGCAGTTCGGTGCTGAAGTGCGGGTGGAGGTCAAACTCGGCCCGGTGAAGGTCGAAGGCTGGCTTGGCTTCGACGCACTGATCTACTACCAACCCTACTTCCGCTTCGAGTTCGATTTCCGCGCCGGTATGACCATCAAGGTCTTCGACAAGACACTGATGGGCATCCAGGTCGAAGGTTTGCTCTCCGGTCCGGGCGAATGGCACATCAGCGGCAAGTTCAAGTTCAGCATTCTGTTCTGGGACTTCGAGAAGAGCTTCGATGAGCGTTGGGGCGACCGGCCTGAAATCGCGGCGACCACATCGGATGTGGCGGCGTTGATGCAGGCGGCCTACAGCAACCCGGATAACTGGAGTGCGGCGCTGCCGATGGGAGCCGATACGCTGGTGACGCTCAGCGCCATCAAGGGTGAGACCGGTGTCCTGGCGCATCCGCTCGGCCAACTGCGGGTGACACAAAAGGTCGCGCCATTGGGTGTGAGTCTGGAGAAATATGGCGAAAACCGCGTCCAGGGAGCCAACCGTTTCGATCTGACGGAGGTGCGCGTGGGCAGCACGGTCATCAACAACCCGCAGATGACCAAAGAGTATCTGTCACGCGGCGATTACATCAAACTGAATGAAGAGGACCGCCTGACCAAACCCTCGTTCGAGTCTTTCGATGTGGGTGTGGCCTTTGGCAGTGCCGATTATGTGACGCCGGAAGGGGCTGCCACTGAGGGCGATCTGAGCTACGAGACACGCTATCTGGTACCCGGTATGGGTGAGGCCGACGGTGTATTGCTCGTCGCTGTCCTGGCGCATAAGTTCGTCAGTGAGACGATGCTGAGTGTTCATGCCAGGATGGGACCGGCGGCACAGTCCAAACTGCGGGCCAACGACAAACTGATCTCCACCAATGTGACCAAAGTCATCCTGGATGAGCCAGAACTGGCGGTCGTCAACGATACTGATCTCGGCGCTGAAGGTACGCTGCGGGGCGATGCTGTGAGTAACCGCACATTGGCGGAACAGCAATTTGCCGACGAGTTCTCCGAAACCGCGTTGATTGTCGAATTTTTTGAACTGAGGTGAGGTATGCCTACGAAATACCGTTTTTTACCCTGGACTCGACGCGGCCTGTCGGCTGAGATCGCCAATCAAGACAGCGGCGGTGCCTTGCCGGTGCGCCCGGATGTCTCAGTAGGGATCACCGTCAGCAATGTGGCACCGGCGGGGGTCGATCTGACGCTTTACGGTCCTGGTGATGTCCTGGGTGTCGATTCGCGCTTGATTGTGGGGTGCAGTCCGCGACCGGGGACCACCAACGTCGAGCCGAATTACTTCGCGTCCATTGAGTTTGATCCGCCTGATTTCCCCTGGATGTTCACCCCGGCGACGGCCAGCAACCAGCAGCGTCTGCGGCCCTGGCTGGTGCTGATTGTTGTCAATCGCAAGAATATCAACCCGCCGACGGCTCAGGCCGGACAGCCGCTGCCGACGATTTCGATCCCGGCGGAGGTGGCGGCGGAAGAACTGCCCGACCTGAGCGAGTCGTGGGCCTGGGCGCACACACAGGTGATGACCGGCGACGGGCCAACCAATCTGGCGCAGGCCATGAGCAGCAAGCCGGACCTGAATGTCTCGCGCTTGCTGTGTCCGCGCCGCTTGCAACCCAACCAGCAGTATATCGCCTGTCTGGTTCCGGCATTCGATGCCGGAGTCACACGCGGTCTGGGCGGCGAACCCGACCTGGAAGCCGATCTCGGACCGGCATGGTCGGGCGGTGCGGTCAATCTGCCGGTGTACTATCACTGGGAGTTCGCTACCGGGCCGATGGGCGATTTCGAGTCGCTGGCCCGCAAGCTGAAACCCTTCGCCAGCCCGGATACGGTCGGCGTGACGCCGATGTACATCGGCGATGGCGGCCCGCAGCTTCCGCAGATCACGCCGGATGACGAGCGAGCCACCGTCATGATGGACGGTGCCTTGCGTGCGCCGGTGCGTGAGTCGGGTACGCTGGAAGACATCTTACCCCGGTTGCGGCAAGGCTTGACCGATGCGCTCAACGCGCCGTCCAAACAGCTTGCCGAGGGGCCATCGGATGCCACACCGGCGCTTGGTCCGCCAGTCTACGGTCAATGGCACAAACGCCAGCACACCATCACCCATACCATGCCTAACTGGATGCGCGAACTCAACCTGGACCCGCGTGCGCGTGTGGCTGCTGGATTGGGAGCGGAGGTGGTGCGCAAATATCAAGAAGATTTCATGCAGAAGTGCTGGGAGCAGGTGGGCGAGGTGCTGAAAGCCAACAACCGTCTCAACTGGGGACGGTTGGCGCTGGAAGCAGAACGCCACCTTTATGCCCGCCACTACCGGCTGCTGCCCCCCGACCGGCTGCTGCAAATGACGTCACCGCTGCACCGGCGTACCCTGATGAGCGATGTAACAGTCAAGTCGATTATTGGAAGCAGCAGCATGCCCAACGCTATGAGTGACCCGGCTCTGCGGCGGCTGACCAGTCCACGCAATCCGATGATGAAGCAGGTCACGCGGCGGCTGGCGGCAGAAAACCGGCTGGCACCGGCATTCCGCCAGAATATGCGCTCCACGCTGGTGCAAACGCTGGCGGGTGGTCAGGAGCGAGTCGATCCCACCCGGTTTATGCCCGATGGTCTGACCGGATCGCTGGTGGCCGATGCCCTGAACAACGGCACGATTGACCGGGTTGCCGGGATTGAGGTGCAGCGGTCGATGGTGCAGACGATCCGGCGGCAGGCTCGCGTCCTCAACCAGATCGACTTCCAGCACGAATCGACCAACGTCCGCATGCGCGAGAATCTACGGGCGACCGGCTTAATCACCGAGATGCACATCGACAATGTACGCATCCTCAACCAGCTTGAGGAGCGCCAGGACCCCGGTAATCTGCACGAATTTGTCGGCTCGCTGATCGAGACGGCTGCCGCCAATCCCAATGCATCAGGTTTGCTGCTGACATTGAACCAGAACCGCAAACCGACCTTGAGCGCCATTTCGCTGGGGTCGGACGGCACGGTGTTCACACGACGCACGCCGAATGCGCCGCTGCGTGAGATAGGTCGGTTGGATAACACCATCCTGCGCGGCAACATCACCATTGACGAGGTGTTCAATGTGCTGCCACCGGGTACGTTCAACGAAACCGGACGCATACGGCCCGACATCAGTCTGGGTGGTGTGCGCGATGTCATCATGCGCGATACGGTGTTCGGTCCGGGCAGACCGCCGATTGGCTTCCCCACCCGTCCGGTACGTCCGACGATCCCGCGCCCGACTCAGCCGCAGCCGGAAGTCCCCACCATCCCGGCCACCAACACCTTCCCCATGCCGGTCAAGGAGGTGACGGCACTGGTCAACTTTGAGCGAGCCATCCTGGATGTGATCCGCGAGCAGGGCTTCAACCGTCCGGTAGCCGAGGGGGTGATCCAACCTTTTGGGCTGGCGGCAGCGTCGAAAACCCTGGTCCAGCACATCGACCCGGTGGTGATGGTCCCCAAACGACTGCAACAGATGGTCAAACTACAAAATGGTCAATTGTGGGACACGGTGGGGGCCGAACTCGGCATTCATCTGACGCCGTTGTTCGACCGGGTGATGGCGGCTCCCGATCTGAAGCAGCCGACCTACACCTACCTGGCGCAATATGAGCAGGAGCGCTTCTGCCCCGGCATCGGGGTGGTGCCGCCCAACTCGATTACGTTGTTAGAGACCAACCCACGTTTCATCGAGTCGTTCATGGTCGGTCTCAACTACGAGATGAACCGCGAACTGCTGTGGCGTGAGTATCCGACCGACCAGCGTGGCACGCCCTTCCGCCACTTCTGGGACTGGGTGGACGATCAACCCGACATCCAGCCGATCCACAGGTGGCCGCGTAACACCCGCCTGGGATTCAACACACGCGGTGCGGGGGGCGGCGGACAGATTGTCATGTTGGTGCGTGGTGAACTGGTGCGCCGTTATCCCAACGCGGTGATGATGGCGTGGAAGGCGACTGGCGACGGCGAAGACCTGGTTGATCCACCCAACGCCAACCAGATACAGATGCCGGTCTTCCAGGGCAAGCTGGACCCCGATGTGATTTTCGCCGGGTTCAGTCTGCGCGATGAAGACCTGCTCAAAGATGGCGGCTGGTTCTTCATCATCCATGAGCAGCCAACCGAGCCGCGTTTCGGCTTCGATGTCCCTATCGGCAGCACGCCGTTGAGCATCACGGAGTGGCCGGATGCCACCTGGGCGCACACCGGCGTCGAACCGGGCGGTTATCTGAGCGTCGCCGATGCTGGCAGCCTGACCAACCGCGAGATGGACGGTTTGCGCTTCGGCAAGGACTCCGCCCATATGGCGTCCATCACGCTGCAACAGCCGATGCGGGTGGCTGTCCATGCCCGACATTTGATCGAATCGTGAGGGGGAATCTGACATGCTGCCGAATTTTGACGACGAACGCAACCGGATTGTCAACTCCCGCCGCAACCGTGAGCGTATCGAGTCGCGGCTGGTCGAGAATCAGAATCGGGTGCGGGCGCTGGAAAACGAACGCGATACACTGGCCCGCAGTGGTGCATCCGAGAACCGCATCAATGAGGTGATCGCCAACCTGGAAAATGTGCGGCGCGAACGGCATGGTCTGATTAACGATATCCGCGTGATTGACGACACCATTGCCGACATCATCGGCGGGGTGATCGTGAACGTCCAACCGGAGCGGATGTTCGCCGGTCTCGATGGTCGGGTGCCGGTGGCGATGCTGCCGGCCCGCATCGAGACCCGTTTTTTCAATCGCAACCGCCAGCTACGTATCCGCATTTTTCCCGATCAGGTTCATATCGATGGGCATACGCCGGAACTGCTGGCGCAGGAGATCGAACTGGGCAAGCAGTACTGGCAGATTCGCCGTGATGGCGACGGGGCCAAACTCCAGGCGGCCTGGGAGGAACTGGCGCGGACCCTATCTCCGACGCGGGCGGCCTGGATAGCCCAGACAATGACGCCGGAAAGCCTGGACGGGGAACCGCTGGTGTTCCCCGAACCGCCGCAGCGGACCAGCGATGATGGCCGGACACCCCGTGCCACGCTGCTTCCGGATCGGTGGGTGGCTGTCGGCCTGGAACGGGTGGGCCTTTCCGGTTATCGCGAGGTGTTCCGCAAATGGGGATCGGCGGTACCGGATACGCTCAATGTGAGCCTGTCGTTTGAGGAAACGACCGAAGACGACACCGATGACGATGACATGCCGCTGGACCCAGCGCTGCGCTGGACGGTCGATTATGACGAAGCGGTGCGTGTTGGCATGGCGATCACGGTCGATGATGGCGATCTGGATGGGCATCGGCTGGCGCAGGGCGTGGACCTGCTGCTGGTCATGGGGATTGACTGGACGCTCTCACCCGACCAGGGCGCGGAGAGCATGGCGCGGTTGCTGCACGCCCACCAGTATTCGGATGGGATGGCGTTTGTGCCGCAGGCCACACCGACCAACAACACCGGCGCGTCCCGCAGCGGCCTCAACACCAACCCACTGGCGCTGGCAGCGGAGATGGACCCGGCCCACCCACCTGTGGCCGACGCCGAGGACAGCGCGGCGGCCCGGATGCGCACGGGGTTGGGTCTGCCCGATGACAGTCCGGCACTGTATACCGTAACGCATGCTGACCTGCGCGAGCAACACACCACATCGTTGATGGTGGATGCGCTGTGGCAGAGTACGCTGGGCTATTACCTGGACCATTTTCTCGATCCGCTGGTGGACGACGATTTTATCGACCTGGCCCGCGATCACGCTGTCAAATATCTGCAACCGTTTGGCCCGTTTACGGCGTTTCGGGTGGGCAAACAGCCGTATGGTCTGGTGCCGGTGATGGCACCGGAACACTTCAAGCCCGACCGCGAGCAGGGGACCGAGTCCATGCTGGAACGGATTCTGCGAGTGGTCCAATGGTACTGGACGATGGCGCTGGAAAATGTGCCGCGCATGGGAGGCAGCAACAACCCGGATGACGATCTGCTCAATCTGCTGCAACGCAATCCCCTGTCGCAGACCAAGCGCTTCCGCAAGGCAGTGGACGCGGAGACCGCCGCCAACACCCAGGGCATGGAAAACTACGCCCAGATTCAGGCGCATATCCTGCGCAGTTTCGTGCTGCCGCAGTTCGCCTCGTTCGCCGGCCCCTTCTTCGATGCCGGTAAAATCGGTGAAATGGTGACCGCACCCCGCAGCTATCCGCTGTACGGTCCCTGGGTGCAGTCCGGCGTGCTGGAAGAAGGCGCAGCACTCGATCCCAATTACATTGTCAGCATCGCCCAACAGACCCGGCGCGGCAGAACGGGACGTCGGGCGCTCAACAATCACAGCAGCAGCAACATTCTGCTGGAAGCGCTACTGGCCTATGCCGCGCTGCGTGAGTTGATCGACGCCGAATCCAGGGTGCTGAACGGCTGGCTGGTCGATAGCAACCTGGTGGCGGAGCGTCCGGTCAAGTCGTCTTTGAATGTGCGCACGATGCTGGGTATCCACACGCCGCAGGAGATTGTCGATGGTGAGGTTTACGTCCAGACGCCGGAGCAGCAGTCCAATCTGGTCATCCCTCGTCTGACGGGCAGACAATCGCTGGCTGATTTCGTCGCACGCGAGTTGCTGCTGCGCGGACAGGAACGCCCGGAACTGCGCAATCTGAACACCTTCCTGGCCGATATGGACGCGCTGGCACAGCGTCCGGTGGCTGAGATCGACCGGGCCATGCGTGGAGTCCTGGATTGTTACAGCTACCGGCTGGATGCGTGGTACACGTCGCTGGCATCGCGCCGTCTGGACACCATTCGCCGGAGCCGCCCGGTCGGTTTGCACATCGGTGGCTATGGCTGGGTGGAGAATCTGCGCCCGGAACGGCGACCGGACAGCCTGGGCTATATCCATGCACCGTCGATGGCCCATGCCGCCACCGCCGCCATCATGCGCAGCGGCCATCTCAGCCATAGGGGTCAGGCTGATGCCGCCGTGCCGGAAGGATCACAGCAGTCGGCGCTCAATATTGATCTGAGTTCGGAGCGCGTGCGGGTGGCACTCAACATCCTGGAAGGGGTGGCCCAGGGGCAGCCATTGGCCGCGCTGCTCGGCTATCGCTTTGAGCGAGGACTGCGCGACCGTGACATCAACCTGGCGCAGTATATCCTGCCCATCCGCAAGCTGGCCCCTTATCGCAGCACCGCGCCCGATGACAGCAGCGAACCGGACGAGAGCATCGCCGCCCGCGATGTCGTCGATGGGGTGAAGCTGCTGGATCAATGGCGGAGCAACCGCAACGCTTTCCTCAACAAGATCAAAGACCCGACGCCATCAGCCGGGCAGCGGTCGCAGATCAACGAAGAACTGTCACGGCTGGACAATATGCTGGACGCGATCAGCGATGTGCTGGTCTCAGAAGCGGTCTACCAGACGGTGCAGGGTAATTTTGAGCGGGCCGGGGCCGCGCTGGCGGCGTTGGACCGGCAGGCTCGTCCGCCCGATCCACAGGTGATCCGCACTCCGCGCTCCGGCGACATGTACCAGCAGCGCGTGCTGGTGCTGGTGCAGGCGACGACGACCGGCGCGGGCTGGACGGTCGATCCACGCGCCCAGGCCGAACCGCGATTGAACACCTGGATTGCCAGCCTCATCGGTGATCCGGCCCGCTATGTGCTGGCGGGGCAGGTCATTCGTGGCGAAGTCGAGGACGGCACCGTCACAGCCACGCTGGCCGAACTGGGTTTGTCGCCGCTGTCGCTGGCGCTGACCAGTGTCGCTACCAGCGCCCGGATGCCTTCAGAGCTAGAGTTACGGCTGGCGCAAGTCCTGGCGGCCAAAGTCCCCGACCCCGACAATGAGACCGCATTGGAACTGGTGGACGATGCCCCCGGCGATGCGGTCGGGTTCGGAGCGCTGCGGGCCTTGCTGCAAATGATGAACGCGGCAGTCGCCAAACAGACCTCGGCCAGCGCCCGTGATCTGGCGCTGCCGGAGGAGAACGCCCAACCGGGCATGGACCTGACCGAGTTGCAAGGCCGGGTGACAGCGGCGTCAACGGTCCTGGACAACGTCATCAGCGCGTTGGAAGCGGCGGTTCAGATCAACACCTTGCGCGATGCACTCTTCGCTGCTGCCGCAGTTGGCGCACGCGATGCACTGCCGGAGGTGATGGCGACCGATGAGGATGCGGCGGTGATACTCATGGAACAGGCTGCCCGCGTCCGTGAAGACCTGGTGCGGACCCGTGATCGTCTCCTGTCGCTTCAGGCTGATTTTGAAGCGCCGCCGGAGTCTGATGAGGAACACAACAGCACTGTCGCTGACCATCTGGTCGCACAGCTTCGCGTGATCTTCGGCGAGGCGTTCCCGGTGCTGCCAGTGTTCATGCCGGTCAACAGCGCCGAACTGAGCGCCTCGCGTGCGGAGCGCGATACGCTCTTGAGCGGCGATCCCTTCGCGCCGCTGACCTGGATGCAGCAGATGGCGACGGTGCGACCCCAGATTGACAAATTCGCCTCGGTGCTGACAGCAGCCGAGATGCTCGGTACCGAGATGTCGCCAGGCGATTTCAATGTCATTCAGCTCCCGCATGTCGCCGGTCAGCGCTGGGCGGCGCTGGCGCAGCCGGAATCAGAACCGGCGTTGGCGCTGATGGTCATTGGCACTGTTGATTTGGATCAGCCATTGGCCGGTTTTGCCGTCGATGGTTGGAGCGAGGTCATACCGGCGGCCACCGAACTGACGGGCATGGCCTTCCATTACGATGCACCCGCCTCGCGGCCACCCCAGGCGATCATTCTGGCGGTGCCGCCGCAGCTTAACCAGCGGGCCTGGAGCTTCGAGGCGATCTTCGACACGGTGATGCACACGCTCGAACTGGCGAAGATGCGGGCAGTTGGTCCGCAGGAAATTCCGGCGTTGGGTGGCGGCATGCTGCCCATGATCTATCTGCCGGAGGATAAGACCAGACAGCTTCCGTCAATCAATCTGATGGAAATTGCCAACGCCCATATCCCCGCCGTCAAAGTCATAGGAAAGATGATGACCGATGCCTGAGACCCTGGACATTAAATACGGAATCCGTCTGGCCGCCAATGTCGTCAACGCTGCGACGCTGGTGGCTGTGAGGCCGACCATTGTCACATGGTCCCGGCTGGAACCGCTGCCCTACAACGAGGACCTCACCAATGGCTTGCAGGCGCAGATCGCTGATCCGATGTGGATGCTGGCACGGCAGTGGCAGTTCGCCGAATTTCAGGGTGAGGACGCCGGTTCGCCCATCTGGGTCCGGTTAGAGGGGGAGAACGCCCGGATCAACCAGTACCAACCGGCCAACGGGCCAGCCGTCAACTACGAACACCTGGAAATGCCGCTGGAAGTGATGGTCGAGCGGGAAGCCATTCGCGGAATGCATCCCCGGATGGCGGCGGAAGCGGGCGAACATCTGCTGCGCCTGCTGACGGCGCAGGGTGTGACCGGCGTGCGCGGCGATCTGCGGACGGCCTACGGGCTGGAAATCGCCGACGAGGCGCTGCATGCACCGGATGCTGATCCCAAAGGCAAGGCGTGGCAAACGTTGTTCGCCGGACGGGCGCTTGATGGTGAGCGAATCGCGACGGACCTGCGGGCGCAGACCAACCACGATGGCAGTCTGAATGGACTGCCGCCCGTGCTGCAAGAACTGGATACTGCCAACGCGGGTAAAGTCCGGCTTGTAGCCGAAGTGTGGCTGCGCTGGTACAACGCTCATATCAGTGAAGGACCGTCACCTATCTCCGAGGCGTGGATACAGGAGCGCCAGGAGTATTCGCTCGGTCTGACGGCCAATCTGGACGGGCGCACCCTGACGCTCAAAGCCGACGAATACACCGATGGTCGTCTGGACTGGTACTCGTTCAGTGTGACGACCGGGCCAGGTGGTGCGGACGACGCCGAAACCCTGACTTACAACCCGATGATGCCTGCACCAGTCCGCTATCCGGGGATGCCCGCCGACCGCTACTGGGAGTTTGAGGATGCCCGTGTGAGCCTGGGCAGCCTGGAAGCCGGTCCAACCGATTTAGGCCGGATGCTGCTGGCGGAGTACGGTCTGGTTTACGGCAATGACTGGTTCGTTATCCCGGTCGAACTGCCGGTTGGTTCGGTTTTCCGCGTCAAATCGTTGACCATCCGCGACACCTTCGGCGTGACCGCCAATGCACGGGCCTCGCGCAACTTTGACGGTACTCGCTGGACGATGTTCCTGCTGTCGAGTGCGCCGGAGGTGCCGTCCAGCCTGCAAGACCTGTTCTTCCTGCCGCCAGCCCTGCCGTACCGGCTGGAAGGCGATCCGTTGGAGGAGGTGGCGCTGTTCCGCGATGAGATGGCAAACATGGCCTGGGCGGTCGAACACAAAGTCCAGGGCGCTTCCGGTATGCCGATGGACCGGCGCATGGAACCGCCAGCGCCAGCCGTTCACCAGCGTATCGACCCCGCCGACATCAGCGCGGAGTTGATCTACCGGCTCATGACGCCGGTGGCCGATCAATGGCTGCCGCTGGTACCGGTGCCGCCGAAGAACAACCTGCCCCTGTTCCGCTTCTCTATCGGATTGGAACGGCGGACGTTGCTGCGAACGCTGCCGGACGGGTCGCTTGTGGAAATCCACCCACGCGGCATCCTGATGCGCAGCGACCTCTCGCGTCCAGTGGAAGATGAGCCGCCGCTGCGCCTGTTTGAGGAGGAAGTGCCGCGTGATGGGGCGATGGTCCAGCGGGCTTTCCAGTATACGCGCTGGCTGGATGGACGACGTTACCTGTGGGTGGGACGGCAGAAACGTGTCGGACGTGGTGAAGGGGCCAGCGGTCTGCGCTTCGACATCAGCACATTTACGGCGGAACGGACCGCGCCCATCAGCGAGAAGAAAACACTGAACAAGCGGCGCATCCGTCGCACCAGCGTCTTACGATAGGTGCTTTTCCGTCGTGCTGCGAGTATGGTGGTGAGATTCGGGGCCGCGTCGGATGATGGGAATACGGGGCCGGGTAACCTGACCGTTCCCGTTAGTGTTCTGGTTGTCTGGCGATTGATACACCGGGATGGTAACAGTGAAGGTCGTCCCCTGGTTGGGCTGGCTGCTGACGGTGATCTTGCCGCCATGAGCCTGGACAATCCATTGCGAAATCGAGAGTCCGAGGCCGAAATCACCTTCGTTGTGGGTTCGGGCCGGGTCTGACTGGTAGAAGCGGTCGAAGATGCGGTCCATCTCTTCCGGTGGGATACCGATCCCGGTATCCTTGACCCAGAACACTGCGCTGTCATTAATCTGTTCGAGACCGATTACAATCTCGCCACCATCATCGGTGAATTTGATCGCGTTGCCGATCAGATTGTGAATCAACTGGCGAAGACGATCCGGGTTGCCGTTGATGCGTACCTTCTCAAAGATACCCATTTTGATATGCAGGTCGCGGTTGTGGGCCAGTGTTTTGCATTGGTCGAAGCTCTCAATGACGATCTCGTCCAGGTCAACCGGGTAGAGTTCGACTTTCATACTGCCATAATCGACGCGAGCCAGCATGAGGAGGTCGTTGACCAACCGTCCCATGCGCTTGCTCTCGGATTCGATGTCGTCCAACGATATATCGTCCGCGCCGTAACGCTTCATCAGTTCAACATTGCCCTGAATAGTCGTCAGCGGGGTGCGCAGTTCGTGTGAAATATCGGCTACGAATCGCTGCTGTACACTGAACAAATGCTCAATGCGGGCCATCATCCGGTTAAACACCGAGACGAGACGCCCCAATTCATCCTGCGGTCCGTCCCACTTCAGCCGGGTTTGCAGGTCGTTGGTCCCGGCAATGCTGTCGGCGGCCAGCGTAATATCTTCGATGGGTTTGAGCGCCCGGTGGGAAAACCACATGCTCAGCGCACCGGCACCCAGAATGGCGATACCACAGCTTACCACCATGATGAGCAGCAGCAGTTCGGTCGCCTTATTGACGGTCGCCAGATCGGCAGCAACCTGCACGTTGCCCACAAGCCGCTCACCCAGTGGCAGGGGCTTGGTCAGAACACGCAGGTTAACACCCTGGATAGTGACGTTGCTGTAATGATCGATACTGCGACCCAGCGCATCGGGTTCCAACGGCGACATAAGATTGGCGACATTGGCCGAGGTACCTTGCAAGACCGGCGTGCCATTCTCGTCCATCAGCCAGGCCTGAACGTAAACACCGGATGCCCGGAAGACATCCAGCGGGGCCAAACGAATTTCAATCCGGTTCGGCGATCCGAATGTCGGAACCTCGTCCAACCGGCTGTTGATGGCAACCAGACTGGCTGTCTCATCCAACGTCTGATCTATGTTGTCGATCATCATCACACGCATGATGATGAATGTCATCGCGCCAAAAAGGATGATAATGACGGTTAACAAGGCGGCGTACCACAGGGTAAGCCTCTTGCGAATGGTCATAAACAGATCACCTATTCCTCGCGCAGCACGTAGCCGACACCACGAACAGTGTGAATCAAACGGCTTTCGGTCTCCGATTCGGTTTTCTGGCGCAAGTACCGCACGTAAACTTCGATGATGTTGCTCTCTCCGCCGAAATCATATCCCCATACCCGGTCGAAAATCACGTCGCGGGTGAGGACCTGACGCGGGTTGCGCATGAACAGTTCCAGCAGTTCATACTCCTTCGCGGTCAGGTCAATGGCGCGATCACCGCGATGGGCGCGATGGGTGCCGGTGTCCAGGGTGAGATCAGTGAAGCGCAGAATCTCCGGGCGCGAGGTCGGGGTCACGCGGCGGAACAGCGCCCGCACACGGGCCATCAATTCATCCACCGAGAACGGCTTCACCAGATAATCGTCCGCGCCGGCGTCCAGTCCGGTCACACGGTCGTTGATGTCATCCTTTGCTGTCAACATCAAGATCGGAACTTCGCTGGCGGCCCGCAGCCGCTTGCAAACTTCCAGCCCGTCCAGACCGGGCAGCATCCAGTCGAGGACGACCAGATCAGGCGGATTATCACGGGCAATGGTCAGGCCAGTCTGACCGTCACGCGCAACATTGACCCGGTAGCCTTCATAGATCAAACCGCGCTCAATGAACTGCGCGATCCTTGCTTCGTCTTCGATGACGAGGATACGTTCACCTGCCATGAGTATTGCTTCCTTCAGTGTGCCTGTTGAATAGTTCCAGGAATGTTGGCATATCGTACCCCGTTTGCATTAGCACTACCTGAATGTTGCCCAGCGAAAATCGTTAATGTCAGCCGGTGCCGTCAGGAGTGTGAGCAGAGCGCTATCGATTGTATAGAAGAGCAGCGCACCGTTGATACGTGTGAGGCCAGCGATAGATGTGCCATCGGGTGAGACGACCGTTTGCACCATATAGCCGGGGCTTTCGAGTAGTTGGGGGGAGCCGCCATCCAGTGCAGTTTCGACCAGTTGCACGCGACTGCCACCGATGCGGTCCGTGCTGCCAATCACGACTCGGACCGGTCCATCGCCACCAGCACTCAGAATGGCACCCTCTTCAACTCGAAGCAAAGTGCGGGGCGATGGCGGCTCCTGTGCCGGATCGATCACCACCAGCATGTCGGCTGTGTGGGCCAGAACGCGGCCATCTGCCAGCCAGCGAGCCTGGTCAAATGCGCCCAGTTCGATCACTGCGCCGGTGGTCGGGTCCAGCAGCGCGAGACCGGTCGCATTTTCCACCAGCAGGGCGTTGATGTTGCTGGCGAATCGCGGTTTCTGATAGCCGTCAATCAAGGGGGTGATGTCGCCCGTTGCCAGGTCAAGCAGTTTGATACCGTCACTGTCGGTGAATGCGAGTCGGCTGCCATCGGGACTCAACGCCATATTGTCTGTCTCGACCTCTGCAACGACCGTCGTTTCGCCGCTGGCGTCGATCACACGGATGGCACTGGCGCTGCTGTAGGCGACGACCGATGGGCTGACGGCGTATGTGGTCACATCGGTCTCCGCCGTTGTCAGTGGCTCTGCCGGTCCACCGGATAAGCGCCAGAGTTGTTCGACACCAGCTACCGGCGCAATAAAATATGCGTCGGTGTTCAGATCGACACGATTCGACGCAAACGGATAACCAGGCCCCCAGGAATACGTGACGGCATTGGCAACCGGCAGCGGGAATCCGGTGCCGGTCAGGGGCCGGACCAGCACCAGCACGCCGCCGCGCAGCGACACCACCAGACTGCCATCCGGTGACCAGCGCGAGCGTGTCAGGTCCACCAGTGTCTCGGCGGTCTGGAGTGCCACCAGATTGTCGCCCGTCAGGGAATACTGCTGGTAGAAGCCACTGTTGGGTTCTTCCGGTGACTGTGCAAAGGCGACCAGCGATCTGCTGCCGGTGGACTGTGGCAGGCGATACCGGGTGCCAGCGCTGAGCAAAGTCGATTGGGCGTTGGCGTTGGTGAGGTCCATCAGCAGCAGGCCACCATCTTCAGGAGCGAAGACCAGTTCGGTCTCGCTCCACCAGGAAACGCCGTATGATGACGGGATGGCGCTGGTGAGGACCATCGTGGTGCCGTCACGCCGGTAAATCCACCAGATATTGTTCTCGGCTTCGGCGGCCAGATAGGTGCCGTCGGGCGACCAGATCAGGCTCAGAAGTGGGCTGGCCGGAATGGTGTCGAAGACCGGTGTATCGTTGATGTTGAAAGCAACCCGTGCGCCGAAGGGTGTTGTGTAGGCGATGGTGCCGCCATCGGGCGACCAGGACAATGTGTCGCCGTAACCGCGTATGGGTGGGATGTCCGCGTCTGAGCCTTCCAGGAGGATCGGATCAGGATCGGGCATGTAGGTGGTATACAGGCCGTCTTCGCTGCGGTAGGCCAGCCAGTTGCCGTCGGGGCTGATACCGAAATCGACGACAAAGGTATCCGGCGGGCTGACGGTTGAGACTCCGCTGGCACCCAGGCCATAACGCTGTACCTGACCGCTGTTGAGCAAAATATAGAGTTCTGCCGGTAGATTCAGTCCGTCTTCTTGCGCCCGGACCCCGCTCAGCAACAAGATCGCTACCCAAACGCCGAGCCAACGCAGCATACTTAACCCCATCTAAGACCAATACATATCGGGTTGGAGTATACTGACCAATGGTGCAAATCACAAAGGTTTATCATGGTTTCACAAACAATCCGCAGCCGCGCTGTTGAGCGGTCGCCGGTGTTTTACGGTTGGGTGATCTGGGCCGTTGCCACGTTAGGTATTATGGCGACATCGCCCGGTCAATCCTTCACCGTGTCATTGTTCATCGACCATTATAT
>CAYQJO010000008.1:0-31279 GCA_964417785.1 uncultured Anaerolineaceae bacterium
GCCACCCGCTTCAGCGGGTGGTCGTTGACGAGTGTGTCTCCAAGTTGACTTTCTGTTTCCAGGGTATAAAACCCGGTTTTGTGAAAAAAGCTACGATTATCACAAAATTGTTTTTGATTCAGGTTGCAGGCGGAATGCGCCCAGATAGCCCGCGACCGCCAGCAGTTCCGCGTTCAGGATACTGCACCCGGCAGCACCTCGGATCGTGTTGTGCGATAACGCCACGAACTTATACCCCAACACCGGACACGGACGCAGCCGGCCAATAGAGGTCGCCATGCCGCCTCCGGCATTGCGATCCCGACGCGGCTGTGGACGGTCGATCTGCGGCAGATAGACCAGTGGCTGCTCCGGCGCACTCGGCAGTGACGGCACCGGCTCCTGGCCCTTGAATGTCTCCCAGGCAGCGATAATATCGTCCAGTTCGGGTTCTTCCGCCAGTGAAATCGACATATTGACCAGATGCCCATCGATCACCGGCACCCGGGTACACGTCGCGCTGGCAACCGTCTGGAACGGCACAATCCGCTCACCGTCGAACTCACCCAGCATCTTAAGCGGTTCGGTCTCCATCTTGCCTTCGTCACCGCCCACATAGGGGATAACATTATCCAGGATGTCGAGCGATGCCACACCGGGATACCCGGCACCGCTGATGGCCTGCTCGCTCACCATATGGACTTTTGTCACACCAAATTGCAGCAGCGGTTTAAGCGCCATCACAACCGGCATGGTCGTACAGTTGGAATTTGCCACCAGTGCGCCACTGGACCAGCCACGATTGCGCCGCTGCACTTCGATCAAACCCACATGATCGGCGTTGACCTCCGGCAGCAGCAGCGGCACATCCGCCGCCATCCGATGAGCGGAGGCGTTCGTACACACCACATGACCGGCTTCGGCCAACTGCGGCTCGCGCTCAACCGCTGGTTCTTTCGGCAGTGCGGAAAATACCATCAGCGAGTCGATAGCATCATCCAGTGCCTTGACCGTCAGATCAGCAACCGTTGGCGGCGGTGCGCCGTCTAATACCCAGTTGGCAGCCTCACCATAAGGCCGTCCGGCACTGCGCTCCGATCCAATGACCTCACGCACCTCAAACCAGGGATGGTCCTCAAGAAGCTGGATAAATCGCTGACCGACCGCGCCGGTCGCACCCAATACAGCGACACCAAGTTTCTCCACAACCAACCTCCTAAATACCAACCGATTTGGTCACGACCGCCGGATAGGACCCGAACATTTTCACAAAAGACGCCAGTTGCAGCAGACGAATCAACGCCTCCTGACACACACCATCCTGCCAGTGTCCCTCAAAATCGACATAAAAGATCGGCTCCCAGGGCCGGTTACGACGTGGGCGCGATTCGATCTTGGTCAGGTTGATTCCCAGGCCCGCGAAAACACCCAGGCAGTCATACAGCGCAGATGGTTGGTTGCGCGTGGCAAACACCAGTGATGTCTTGTTGTAATCACCCTTTGGCGGGTCCTCGTGACCGAGTACAAAAAAACGGGTGTAGTTAAACGCCACATCCTCAATATCGGCGGCCAGAATGTCTAAATCGTACAATTCCGCCGCAAGTCGGCTGGCGATCACACCGGTATTCGGCGTCGGATTCTCCGCCAGATCACGGGCCGACCCCGCCGTATCATAAGCCGGAATCGGCTCAAAACTGTTGCGCTGCAAAAACTTGTCGCACTGTGCCAATGCCTGCGGATGCGAGCGCACGCATTTAATATCCTCAATGGTCATACCTCTGGGGGCCATCAACGCATGGTGAACATGCAGAATGACCTCCGCCTGGATGCGCAGATCGTAATCCATCAACAGTTCATGCGCCTGATTCACCGCACCGGCCAGCGCGTTCTCGACCGGCAACATCCCGTAGCGAATCTCGCTGGAATCGATAGCGGCGAACAACCGGCTGAACGATGGTACGGGATACACGTCCACTTCGTCGCCAAAGTGCTGCCGGATCGCCTGTTCGGAATAGGCACCCTGCACACCTTGAAATGCTACAACATCGCGCAACCAATTTCTCCCTTCTTTCAGTAATGCCCCAACACTCTACAACGGACCTTTCATCAAAACCAGTACGAATTCGCAATTTGACAATACACGGAAAGATGATAAACTTTTCTCAGATAAAGACCATAAAAATAGGTTATGGGATGCAGGAAACACGGCAAATTATCCTTGAGATTCTGCGGGAGTCAGGTCAGGCTACGGTTGACGATATTGTGCGTGAACTGCGACAACGGCGTGGTGAAATCACAGCCGTGACCGTTCGCCATCACCTGTCGCGCCTTCAGCAGGAAAACCTGATTACTGCCCCGAAACTCCTTCACCGGAGTACCCCCGGACGGCCTCAACACGTCTATCAACTGACCGAAAAGGCCCAGGAACACTTCCCCAACAACTATCAAAAGTTGGCAACCGAGATTCTGCAACAGCTAGAAAACCGACTCTCACCTGACAGCGTGAATGTCATCATGGAAGGCGTGGCCGACAGTATGGCGGCTGAAGTGGATACGGCAAACCTGTCCCTGGTGGATCGTCTGGAGCGTGCGGTACAGTATCTCAACGATCATGGTTACGAAGCCGGTTGGGAAGTACACGACGAAGGATTCATCCTGCACACCCGCAACTGTCCCTATCACGAAATCGCTGAATCATCGTCTGCCTTGTGCAATATGGATATGCGGCTTGTATCCACGATGATCGGCGTCGTCCCCCGTTTGCTCTCACGTGCGAGCAACGGGGACGCAACCTGCGCCTATTTGATCTCGTCCGTATAGCCAAATGGAGAAGAAAAATGGCTGTGATTGAACCAGAAGAAATCAAGAACCAGGAAACAGTACCCATTTTGCAGGTGACACCGGCAGCGTCCAGAACCATTGGCGATCTGCTGGCCGAACGTGACATCCCCAACCATGTTCTGCGTGTATTCGTTGCTGGCGGTGGTTGCTCCGGCATGCAGTATGGCATGGCATTTGAAGAGAAACCGCAGGCGGATGACATCGTGGTCAACGCCGACGGCGTTCGCCTGATCGTAGACCCCACCAGCCTGATGTATCTCGAAGGCGCGACTATCGACTTCGTGGACAGCTTGATGGGCGGTGGTTTCCGCATCGATAACCCCAATTCCGCCGGGGGATGTGGCTGCGGGAAGTCATTCAAGTCTAATCAGGAAGAGGAAGCCGGTACAACCGATCAGGCCGGTAGCTGTGGTAGCTGCGCCAGCTACTAACGCACAACTGATCGACCCTCCTCAACATATTGGGGAGGGTTTCACGTTCGCCGCAAGATCAAACCGATTAACACCCCCACAATTCCCAGCGTTCCCAGAACCATAATCGGCACAATCGGTGCCACACCATCGGATACAGTCAGGTTAATGCGAGCCGGGTCGGGTGTCGCCGTCACCTCGACAACAGCAGCCTGCGTCGGCACCTGCGCAACTATATTGGGTGGATAGGTATAAGTCGGCAGTAAACCCTCGCTGCCACCGCTTTCACCGGGAGCAACAACGCCGCCTTCGCTTCCTGGTGGCGCAATCTCGCGTGCGCCAGCGGTGATGGTCAGCACACCATCCGGACTGTTCAGCAGAGCTTCGAATGTTCCCGTTGCTTCCAGGAACGGATTATTGGGCGTCGGCGTCACCTCGGTGATGTCGGTAATTTGCGCCGGATCACCAATGATATTCACCAATTCATCGAACACATAAGCGGTCCGGTTGGACGAGGATTCAAAACGCAGTTGAAGCCAGCGATAGTAACGCCCCAGTACGGTATAGCGCTCGCCAAAGCTGATTGTACCGACCACATCGGACTCCGGATCGGGTTCGCGCCGCACATTGATTTCACCGGCCCCCTCTTTGGCTTCAAGCTGCACCGGACCCTCCAGAGTCGGGGTAAAGGTCGGCAGGTCAGTTGACTGCACTGCCTGGGGCAACGTTGGTGCAGCAGCCGTCGGAATGATAATCCGATCCGGTGTCGGGCTGACGGACTGCGCCCATACCGGAAGCCGCTCCGCCTGGTTGACCATCAGCGACAACACCACACAAACCAACAACCATAATCCGTAGCGGCGCAGAGTTACTGCGTTCCATATCTTCATCAAGCTCATACATAGCTCCTACCAGGAAATGCGATTTTCAGGGGTCAAACGGCCCTGCTCAGCAACTCGCCGCTCGCCGTCCCGCTCCAGGAAGCCCTGGTATTCCTGATTCCGCAGCGCAATCACGGCCCAGCCACCCAGATCGAAGATAGGACGGGCATCTTGCGGCGCACATACGAGACAATCGGCGGGAATCCATTCACCATTGAAGCGCCGGGCGATATGCAGATGGGTGGCGGACGAGAATCCACCTTCACACGACGGATAGCCGATCACATCCCCCACTTCAACCCGTTCGCCTTCAGCGACACGGTTGCTCAAATGGAGATACAAAATCGTCCAGCCGGTGCTTTCATCGCCGTCACCGTCCAGGTCCAGCACCACCGAACCCTCACCACTGCGGGCAATCACGCCGGCGGCGACGGCTCTGGCAGGGACATCGGCGGTGTAGCATAACACCCCCTTCGGCGGTTCGGTCGGTGGCGCAAAATCCACCGCTGACCAGGCGCTCCCGCTGCCCCAACCGCCATGTGCGCCACCGGTGTAAAACCAGGTCTCTCCCTCAGCAAATGGCAAGGTCAGCGGCGGCTGCCCCAGGGTTGACGGCACCACCGGATCGAGCGCATCCGCGAACGGATCGCCGAAATAGGCATAGTAGGTGCGCAAAAATCCTTCCTGGCCGACATCCACCTGCCAGCGAAACACATCGCTGTTCAGACTCAAGAAGTATTGCAGTGCGACGGTTCCCGCGTTCAACCCCGGCGCATACAACAGGCGGATCGGGCCAGGCAGTTCGAGCGTCGTCCACCCGCGATACTTCCAACTGTAATAGCCCAGGTTGAGGCGGTCTGCCGTCCACGCCAACTGGCGATACAACCCCTCACGGTCGACTCCGGCGGAGTCCTCTGGCGAGATCATGGGGTGTGACTTAAGCGTATCCGTCGGATTGAGATTGCTCAACCAACCAGCACGGAATTCCAGCAGCGCCAGCAGCAAGCGCGGATCAACGCTGTATTCCAGCGCCACCCGTTCGACCACTGCCGCCGCATCCAGGGTCCGGCTAACGGTCGAACCATCCGCCTGCCGCGAATCCACCTCATCACGGGCCAGACGGATGTAACCTGGTTGCTGGCTTATAAAGGCAGCGATGTCAAAATCGCGAATACCCGGCCCGCGCACCAACCGGATGTCGGGGATGAGCTTCAAATTCGGCGTTTGTTCGGTCGGGATTCCGGGCAGTGCAATGACCTGCCCAACAAACAGCGCATTGGGGTCTTCAATGTCGTTCACCGCCAGCAAGGAATCCAGACTGACACCATAGGTCGCAGCGATTCCGTAGAGGGTATCACCCGCCTGGATAATATGCTGTTCGGCGGCATCCTGTTCAGGATCGAAGCGCACCGGGTTCGGCGTGGGTTGGAAAGTAAGCTGCTGTGGTACCGGTGAGAGATCAACGCGGGGTGGTAGTTCAGTCGGGACAATCGGTGCATCCGCTGGCACGTAGGTAGCCGTCACGAACACCACACGCGGGGTGGAGTCCTGCTGTTGCAGGGAGCAGGCCGCCAGCAGGGTCACCAGCAGCCCGCGCCACAGAGTTTGTATCAACGATAGCTCCAGATACCTATCACACCGTCAGCGATAGAAAACGGTACTGTATCCGGTCGTGACATGTCAAGGATGCTTATCTTCGGCTCGCCATCCGGCGATAGTTCGCTGAAGACGATATGGGTGCTATCAGGCGACCACAATTGATGGCTCTGGTTGAACTGATCGAAATAGGTCAGCAGGTAGAGCATGTCGCGGGTTGGCAAAAAGGTGCTGTAACGCCGCGTTTCCCCGGTGGACACATCCAGCACCGACCAGACAAGACCATCAGTCTGCTGTGCGGGCAGCGACACCGGCATTACCTGTGCCGACGCACTGAAAGACCCTTCTGCAGTCGAGAAGGTCAAAAACGCGATTTTGCTGCTATCCGGCGACCAGAAAAAAGCGACAACCCCCTCAACGATGGTCTCAGCTACGAGTTTGCCGGTCACCGTATCAACAACATATAGCGGACTCAAGTTCTCACCGGCATAAGTCCGGAACGCGACATAATTACCATCTGGCGACCAGTTGAACAGCACCAATCCGGGGATGTCCGGTTCTAGAACCAACTGTTCACTGTTCGCCACAACAACAAGGTCGGTCGCACCAACGGCGTTACGCACACCAAACAGCAGACGGTCATCGATTGGCGACCATTCCGGTGCCTGGAAAGCTCCGGGGATCGGCGTCAAACGCTCGACATTTTCCGAAATCAGGTCAAACAATTCAAGCCGCCGGCCGTTCCGCTGTAGCAGCATCTGGCGGCCATCCGGACTCCAACTGAAATAGAACGGGCTTCCCAGGCCAGGCGACCGTATTTCCGGCTCAGTCTCACCACTGCTGCGGAAGACATCTACCGAAAAACGCCCCACATCCAGGTTACTGAGCAGCACCCCCAGATCACGGCAGGTATCGTCAGAATCGCACTCACTGGGCGACCAGGCGGCATAGGTGAAAATCTGGCCCAAATTGCGGTAAATGGTCTCGCCCGATGTCATGCCGTCATCCGAGACGAATATCTCCACTTCCGGTACACCGGAAAAGGTCGGGTCACAACAGAAATAGGCAAGCTGATTGCCGTTTGACCAGGTCGGCCACTGATAGTGCCTGGATGACGAAGCATCATCTGTCAACGCATTGATACCACCGACATGCAGGTTATAGCTATAAACATTGTAGTCTGAACCAATATACGCAATCGTGCCGGGAAGCTCGATCACAACGTCTTCATCGGCGCTCGCAAACACGCCCACCCACAAACTGATAATAACCGCTAAAAATACTCGTTCCATCCCTCTCATCCTTTGTTACATTCACATCTATCGGTATACTAGGGCCACAAAACAATCATGGAGAAAGTTATATATGCCCACAGCATCAGAAATTTCACAGATGATGGTCGAGAGTTTCGTACCTGAAAAAGCCGAGGGTGTCAATTCAACCATCCAGTTTGATCTGAGCGGCGATGGTGGTGGTCAATTCTACATTGTCATTCAGGATGGCACGGTTGCAACTAACGAAGGGACAACCGATAACCCCCAGATGACCCTCAAAGCCTCAATTGAGGACTACTATGCCGTTGCAACCGGCTCGCTGAACGCGGTTCAGGCTTTCATGAGCGGCAAGATCAAGGTCAGCGGTGACATGGGCCTGGCGATGAAAATGCAGCAAATGTTCAAAACGGGCTGAAAACTACCGGGGGGTAATCCCCCGGTTTTGCTCTATATTGCGCTAATCGTACTCTTCCAGCAAATCATCCAGGTCTTCAAACAGAGTCGCATTCGCCATCGCGTCTTCAACAGCCTGCACCAGGATGTCATCGTCTTCGTCATCGGCTTTTTCCGCCAATGCTTCCAATAGACGTATCGCTCGATCACCACCGATTTCACCCAGCGACCACACCGAAACCTCAAGGATTTCGCGGTCGTCCTCCAACACCAGTTGCCCCAGATGGCGCACCGCTTCTTCCAACTCAAGCGCACCGGCAGCCCGTGCCGCTTCATAGCGCAGACGCGGGTCTTCGCTCTGCATCTCGGTCAGTACATACTCGGCCCAGCGCTGGTCATAAGTCCGCCCCATCGCAAAAATCGCGCTGGATCGCATATCCGGGTCATCGCTATGGTAGGCTTCCTGGATCGCATCCGGGACAATGGTGTGTCCACAGTTGGAGATGGCCTCCAGCGCCCGCCGCCGAACCAGGACATCCCCCTGCCGGTTGTTCCACAGACGAACAGCAACATCCTGTGCGTTGCGTGTATACTGCTCCGGCAGGGTCTCCAGTTCGCCCAACAGGATATAGCGCCCCAGTGCGCTGGCCGCAGTCGCCCGAACCTCGTTTGAATCGTCATGAAGCGCCAGCGACATCAGACGGTTCATGACTTCAAGCGTTTCATCTTCCCACAGCACGTCGATGGCGGCTTCGCGTACACCGGGATCGTCATCTCCCAGGCCCATCATACCAACCATGCGATAATCCAGCATGAAATCGGCTTCGCTGGCTTCCAGCAGCGTCCGCATCACTCTACGCCGAAACACTGGCTTCAATGAGAACCACACCGGCTTGAGAAGCTCAAGTTCTTCCAGCAACACGCCGGAAAGGCCATACAGGATCGTCGAACTGGGAATATCACCGTCGTAGCTGCGCAGTGCCGCGATACCCTCCTGGATATCAACTGACGGCGGCGCAGTCGGCATGTCATCCAGTATATCGTCCTGTTCTTCGCGAAGATCAAATTCTCTCACAGTTCCACACCTCTATGGCAGTACATCCGTCAGGGGGTTCAACAAATCGTTGATAATGAAAATCACACCGATGGACAGAATAAAGATCAATCCAACCAGATGAACCATACCTTCGCGTTCCGGTTCCATCGGTTTGCCCCGGATCAACTCAACAATCACGAACAGAATACGCCCGCCATCAAGTGCCGGGATGGGCAGCAAATTGGTAAAGCCCAACGCGATGCTGATGAGCGCGATATACTCCAACAGGATCACTGGTTCGTCTTCCTCGATAGTATCCTGAAGGATTGCACCACCAAGCTGGCTTACCCCTACAGCACTCACAATCCGGCGTTCTTCCGGTTCCGTGTCGTTGCTCAACAACCGTGCCGGAAACTCGGCAATCAGACCGAAGATGGTCGTCACGCGCTCAACACCATACTCCAGGGCGATATTGGGCGGCTGTGCCACCGACTCTACCTGCGCAACCTCAACAAATCGTAAATTGCCGTTCGCCGCCGCATATTCCGCACGGATACCGATCCCCATGCGCCCCTGACCAACTGGCGGGTCTGTGCGCGGAACCAGCGATATCTCTCGTATTTCGCCGTCGCGCAGCACACTTAGAGTCACGGACTCACCCGCGTGATCCAGGGTCATCGACTGCACCAGACCGATAGGGTCAGGCGTCCCGGCAACCTGTTCATCGTTGAATTCGGCGATGAGATCGCCAGGTCGAAGGCCAGCTTCACCCGCTGGACTCTCATCATAGACCGATGTAATCAGCACATACTCCACCGCACTATCGAAGCCATCCAACAGGTCTTGCGTGACGAGCAGGATCATATCGAACATTTCGATAGACTCGCCCTCATTCTGTCGCGTGATGGTGACGGTGACTTCTTCACCCATTAGCATTTCCAGCCGCCGCACAAGGTCTTCGGTGCTGGCAAAATACTCACCGTTGACCGACTCAATCAGGTCATTGGTACGCAGTCCAGTGTCATATACAGCACTGCCAGCGGTCACATTGGACAATCCGAGTCTGGCTCCCACTTCTTCGGGCAGCCCGATCAATCCGATGAACACAAACAGCAGAAACGCAAAGATGAAGTTGGCGATTGGCCCCGCCGCCATAAAGCCAATGCGCGGCCAGGGTTTGGCCTCATTGACCGCCATCGTATCATGAAAACCGCGTGCGGCCAGTTCCTCGCGCTCGGACTGGTAGATGTCGTCTTGGGCCAGTGCCGCACGCTGCTGGTCGGTCTCTTCCTCGCTCACGGGGCGGATGATGTCTTCGCCCAACGGACGAACATAGCCACCCAGCGGAATGGCGTTCAGCGTAAACTCCGTCTCACGCCAGGTAAACAACCGGGCGATACGCGGCGGAAAACCGATACCGAATTCCAGCACCGTAATCCCGATAGATTTAGCCGCCAGAAAGTGGCCGAATTCGTGGACGATCACGGCAGGAATCAGCACGATACCGAAAGCGAGAATCGCCGATAGAAGATCGTTACCCAGTAGAAAATCGAACATTACAACTTGCCTCAAGAAAAATCAATGGAGTACACCATCTTTTAACATTATAGTGGGCGTTTGGAATGATAAGCAAGAGAAGTTTCATGAGACGCTTATGCGATTCCACACTTCCTTAATACTGTGCGAATCTAAAAAGGGATTGTGCCTGCTCCTGACTGGGCTATAATCGCGAGATGACTGATACAAAACTACCCATCCTGACGGCCATGTCCGGCCTCTTGCGGACCATGCGCCCCAAGCAGTGGACCAAGAACCTTCTGTTCGTCTATCCGGCGATTGTTTTCGACGGCAAACTGTTCGACATGGAGTCGTTCGCCAATGTCACACTGGCCTTCATCCTGCTGTGCCTGATGTCGGGAACAGTGTATATCATTAACGATCTGGTCGATATTGAGAACGACCGCCAGCATCCAACCAAGCGTTTCCGCCCACTGCCATCGGGCGAACTACCTGAATCGGTCGCCCGTGCTGCCGCTGTTATCCTGCCAACAGTCAGTTTGCTGGTTGCACTGGCTTTCAGCCAGCCGCTGGCGCTGATCCTGCTGGCTTATCTCATTTTGCAAGGCTTTTACTCCTTCGCGCTCAAACATGTCGTCATTATCGATGTGCTGGTCATCATGATCGGTTTTGTCATGCGTGTCGCCGCCGGTGTCGTTGTCATAGAAGTTGAGAATTTCTCGCCCTGGTTATACGCAACAACCGGTCTGCTGGCGTTGTTTCTGGCGATTGGCAAGCGCCGCCAGGAGCTTATCACCCTGGGTGATCGTGCCAGCAGCGCCCGTCCCATCTTCAAAGACTATAATCTGGCCCTCATCGACGACATGATGCGCGTGGTGACCACCAGCACGCTCATCACCTATATTCTGTATACCATCGAGGTGCAGCCAGAGCCGGGATCGAACGCATCGTTGGTTACGGTTCCCTACGTTCTCTACGGTTTGTTCCGCTATCTTTATCTAATCCATGTACGCGGTGAGGGCAGCGCACCCGATGAAGTCCTGCTGCATGACCGGCCTCTGCAACTCACTATCGTGGCCTTTGGCCTGACGTTTCTGGTCATTCTGTACGTGTGATGGCAAGCGCACCCGCCAAGATCATCCTGTTCGGCGAGCACGCCGTCGTCCACCGGCAGCCGGCCATCGCCGTACCCATTTCAGGATTGAGAGCGACCGCCACCAGCCGCAAAGGCAAACCGGGCAGCGGCTTGCAAATCGAAGCTGCCGATCTGAACGAAGTCGTACCGGTCGAGATTGGGACCGATATTGTAGATAACGCCCTGGTCATGACAGCCCGTTTGATCCTGCGAGCGCTGGCCGCCTCTCCTCCCGATGCGATCATCACGGTGAAGTCCACAATCCCGATGGCAAGCGGGCTGGGCAGCGGCGCAGCGGTTTCAACCGCACTGGCCCGCGCACTGGCTGAGACCATCGGGACGGAAGTCAACCGGGAAACCCTCAACAATTTGATCCTCGAAGTGGAGCGAATCTATCACGGTACACCGAGCGGCATAGACAATACCGTCATTGTCTACGAGCAACCGGTGTTTTTTGTTCGCGGTCAGCCGATTGAGCTTCTCACCATTGCTCATCCATTTACGCTCGTCGTTGGCGACACTGGCGAAACCGCACTAACGCGCATCGCCGTCAGAGATGTCGGCAAACTGGTCAAGAGCCAGCCCAAACGGATGCAGCCTCTGCTCGATGAAGTCGGCGAAATCAGCCGCAAAGCACGCCCGATCATCGAATCCGGCGACCCCGCCGCCCTGGGTCCCTTGATGCTGCGCAACCACGCACTCCTGCAACAGATGACCGTTTCCTGCGAATCGCTTGACCGGCTGGTACAGGCAGCCATGGACGCCGGTGCAGTGGGAGCAAAACTCTCTGGCGGAGGGCGTGGCGGCAATATGATCGCCCTGGTCACACCCGACCAGCAGGAACAGATCAGTCAGGCTTTAGTTGACGCCGGTGCGGTGCGAGTCTTCACTTCAGTTGTCGGGTCCTGACACTCGATATAGAGCCGGTTGATCTGGCGCATTTGACCCGGCATAGGCCAGACAAACGGGCGCTTGCGGCGGATCAAAGCCCAGGCTTCTCGCGGTGCCATCCCGATGCTGACCAGATAGGCCGCAACCATCGTGGGTGCACGCCCCACGCCAACACCACAATGGACATAAACCACCCCACCCGCCGCGACTTCCTTCTCGATGAACATTACCCCCTCACGAAGCTGCTCCAACGACGGGGGGTGATTGTCAACTGTCGGCAGATGCAGGTATCGATCCGGGGCCAGCCCTTCCAGACGATCATCGAACTCTTTACGCATGTTGATGACCGCTGTGATGCCGGGTTCCTGCTGCATCAACGGCCAGCCATGTATTCTGTGCTGGCCGCCGACATAAAGCTGTGGCGTGATTTCGCTGTACTGGTGCAGCGGTCTACCGGAAATGATCCGGTAAAGCTGTACCCATACGCGCAAAAACACGACACGGATGTTGTGATGAAGCAACCACTGGAAAAACAACGACCGGTTTGATTGTTTTTCCGAGCGTTCGTTCACTGGCTCAACTCCTGCCGCAGTGCGGCGGCAAATGCGGGTTCATAAAGCTGAACGGTGATCTGGTCCAGCCAGCCCTCTGCTGTGACCGGGGCCGCTGGCGGGAAAACACTTTCGGTTACGGTGACAACCCGTCCAATCCGACGGAACATGCTGGAGCGTGTGCCTTCGGACTCATCACACAGAGTCTCGCTCCAGCTATACACCGGCAGCCCGTAAAACTCACTTTCCGTCGGTTCACTCACATGGTCATCTGTGACCAGTGTGAGGAAGAACGGATCATCTGTCGCAGCCTGGGCGTCGGCGGTTGTCTCAAACACATGAATTGTATACCCGAATGATTGAAGTGCAACCGGGTCAAAGCTGCAATCCGTGTTACTATACGTCGATTTCACACTGAATTGATGATTGTAGTTTGCCAGAAACTCAGCAGTACCCTCCGGTCCATCAACGGACTCACCATCCAGTATCATGCTTTCGTCTACGTTCCTCGTGATACCTTCCAGACCAATGTCATCGGGAAACTGGTCCAGGAGTTCCTGGTACTGGTCCTGGCTGTAGACATCCAGCGCCTCAATCTCGGCATCGACCGTCTCCGGGTCGGTGACGATGACGACTGTATCCAGCGCAGGACCCGGTTCCTGCGCGGTTTCCGGATCACGCAGCGGCAGGCTCTCGACTGTATCCTGACCGTAGATCACTTCGCCAAAGATCGTGTGACGGAAGTTCAGATAATCGGGCATGGATGTCGTCAGGAAGAACTGGCTGCCATTGGTGTTTTCGCCAGCGTTCGCCATCGCCAGCAACCCTGGACGATCAAACGTCAGGAACGCCACAAATTCGTCCTGGAAACGATAGCCGGGGCCACCTGAACCGCTGGCAGTCGGATCACCGCCCTGAGCCATGAAGTCTTCCAGTACACGGTGGAAGGTGATGTTGTTGTAGAAATCATTTTCCGCCAGAAAGATCATGTTATTGACCGTGACCGGTGTGAGGGTCTCGAACAGGTCCACATACACCGCGCCGGCTTCGGTGCAGAATATCGCACGATAATCGAGTCCGGGTTCCAATACATCTTCCGCCGCTTCAAACTCGCGGGTCTCCGGTTCATCCGCTGGTGTTGCTGCATCACAAATTTCTTCGGGTGTCATGGTCTCCTGCGCCACCATCGGTACCGTGAATATCAGCAGCGCACTCAACACAACCAACACAATTCGCATCATTTTATCCCATCGATTTCATCTATCGGCGTAACGCAGTCTACCACAGGCGCACGCTTTACGGTAGAAACGATGCCAGCACACAAGGATAAAATAATGACCCGTATCTACCTCACCGTATTGGTTCTGCTGTTGGCGGCTTTCGTCCGGTTGTGGCACTCTGGCGACGCACCACCCGGCCTACAACATGATGAAATCTTCAAGGCGATTGAAGGCGTTCGCGTCGTTGAAGACGCCGACATCCGCCTGTTCTATCCCAGCAACCAGGGGCATGAAGGCGGTTATGTATGGTTCATCGGCCTCGCCTACGCCCTGCTCGGTGATTCTGTGATGATGATTAAGTTCCCCGCTTTCGTCTTTGGCATGTTGACCATCGCCCTGCTCTATCGTGTCGCTGCCGATCTTTACGGACACCGGGTGGGTGTCATTGCAGCGGGATTGGCAGCCGTATCGTTCTGGGCCATCTTCACCAGCCGCGTCGGACTGCGAGCCGTATCGCTGCCGACCGTCACCCTGTTGGTCATCTGGGGACTCATCCGGCTGCACCGGCACCCCAGTTGGACAACAGCACTGGCAACCGGATTCGCCCTCGGATTTGCCAGCTATACCTATACTTCGTCAATAGCGCTCTATCCTGCTTTCGCCGTTTATGTGGTCTTCCAACGAGCCACCTTTCGCCACCAATGGCGCTATCTGGCAGTGATCGCAATAATCGGTGGCCTGCTGACCCTACCCATGATCGCCATCCGGCTCGAAGACAACATCGGCAGTAACCGGATCGATAGCATCTCACGCCCCTGGATCGAATTTCAGAATGGCAACCCGAACGAACTCATTGACAACGCCTGGAAACTGGCCGGGATGCCGGTTTTCACTGGCGACCCGGAATGGCGCTATAACATCGCGGAGCGCCCCCTGTTTCCCGTGCTGCCCGGACTACTGGTCTATGCTGGTGTGCTGATTCTGTTGTGGCGTGTACGCCGCCAGCCGTTCAACGCCATGCTGCTGGTGCTGCTCCTGGCAGGACTGGTCCCCAGTCTGCTGACCGTCTCCGCCCCATCGTATTTGCGCTCGATCATCACTCTACCTACCATCATGATCGCCATTGCATTGGCGGTCGATGCCATACCCGATAAGCGAATCGTCTGGGGATTGGGCATTGCCATGATCGGAATCACCGCCGCTGCCGATTTCCCCGCCTATTTTGACCGCTGGGCCAACCATGACGCGGTGTTCGCTATCTACCGAGATGACCTGGAACAACTGGCACGCAATCTGCGCCAGAACGATCCCGACATTGCACTGGTCTCTATCGATGACGCTGAACTTGATCCGCTCATCTTCTACTCCTATGCCACTCCAGACACCAACATGGTGTTCTTCGATGGCCTGACCAACATCGTCCTCAGCCATGAACCGACCCTGCTGTTCGTCTCACCGGTCTCGCCCATCACACCACCCCATGCCGACTGGCTCACCGCTGAACTGGGTGCCGAAGTCCTGCCGCCGCTTCTCCGTCAGGATGGGGAGATCGCCTTCCATGTCTATCGTGTCGGTGGGCCGGCTTTGCAGGAGCGGATCGAGACCTTCAGCCAGGAGCCGGTCTACACGGGACAGCCAACCGCATTCATCGAAGCCGAGCCGCTGGTGTTACCGGTCAACTTCGGGGACATCATCGAACTGGTGGCCGTTGATGTCCCCCGACGGCAAATCGCCCGCGAGAACGATGGCGTGAACATCCAGCTTTATCTGGCACCCATCCAGGGGCGGCTGGACCTGCCACTCAACATCTATGTGCATCTGCTTGACGCGCAGGGCGAGGTGGTGGCGCAGCGTGATCTACTGGGCGTGCGGCCCAATATGTGGGACACCCGCACCGTGTTCATGCAAGATAACTATGTCATTGGTGGGTCACTGGAACCAGGACGTTATGTTTTGGCTATGGGTGTCTACAACTGGGATACGATGGAGCGACTGCCGGTGATCGGTCATGATGTGGATCAGATTTTGATCACCGAGATTGAGGTTCGTTAGGGGCGGTGGACGGCGTTTGACCGTCCACCGCTGCGGATTCTGCTAATCGCCCGGCATAATCTGATCTTCAACGCTGTCGGCGTCGTCGTAGGCTTCATCATCGGCATCAAGCGCCCCCTGGTCTTCCAGACTGATGTCAGGCGCAATCAATTCACGGTCCTGGTAGGTGTGGAAACCCGTACCTGCCGGGATCAACTTACCGATGATGACATTTTCCTTCAGACCGTAGAGCCGGTCCACCTTGCCTTCAATCGCCGCACCTGCCAGCACCTTGATTGTATGCTGGAAGCTCGACGCGGACAGGAAGCTTTCGGTGCTGAGTGCCGCTTTGGTGATGCCAAGCAGTATCGGCACACCTGCCGCCGGCTCTTTGTTTTCTGCAATCAGGTGTTCGTTCACATCCAGCAGTTTCAGACGGTCGATCATCTCACCCGGCAACAACGGACTGTCGCCACTTCGGGTAATCTGAACCTTGGAGAGCATCTTACGGATGATAATCTCAAAGTGCTTGTCCGAGATGTTCACACCCTGATTGCGATAGACTTTCTGGACCTCGGAGAGCAGATATTTCTGAGCTTCATCGGCACCGAGTACGCGCAAGATACGATGCGGATTCTTGGACCCCTCGGTCAATTGCTGACCAGGGTAAACCGTCGCCCCATCATAGACGTTGGGTGTCAGTCGCGCACTTGACGGAATCTCGTATTCCTCTTCCTCACGCCGCTCGTAACGGATGTAGATCACGTTGCCTTCAATATGAACGGTACCGTCCATCCGAGCTTGAAGCACGCCATTGCCGTCGGCTTCACGGGCCAACGTGGCTCCTTCTTTGACTTTGGATTCGTCCTCGACTTCGATCTCCCAACCGTCCGGGATTGCCTGTTCTTCGTTGAAGACCTGGCTGTCGATCACCGTCGCAATACGCACACCGTCGCGCTTGCTCAGGCGGATCACACCGCCAATGTCAGTCATCACGGACTCGCCCTTCGGCATCTTACGAGCCTCGAAAAGCTCTTCAACACGCGGCAAACCACTGGTGATGTCACCGCTGGCCTGCGCCGTACCGCCGGTGTGGAAGGTTCGCAGCGTAAGCTGTGTACCCGGCTCACCGATGGACTGCGCGGCCACGATACCCACCGCCGCACCAATCTCGACCATATCGCCGCGTCCCAGGTCACGCCCATAGCACAGCGCACAGATACCATGAATCAGCGCACAGGTCATCGGGCTGCGAACGCTGACCGCTTCGATGGTGCTGCTCTGGATCACATCAGCGACGTCTTCATCGATCATCGCATTACGTGCCACGATCAACTCGCCTGTCTCTGGATCATGCACCGCTTTAGCCGCACAGCGTCCAACGATCCGCTCGTAGATGTTCTGACCGGCGACATCATCACTGCGATGGATCCACATGCTGCGTTCCGTACCGCAATCCCAGCGGTTCACAATCACATCCTGGGCTACATCGACCAGACGGCGCGTCAAATAACCCGCGTCAGCGGTACGCAGCGCCGTGTCGGCCAGACCTTTGCGTGCACCGTGTGTTGAGATGAAGTATTCCAGCGCCGTCAAGCCCTTACGGAAGTGGCTGGTGATCGGCAGGTCGATGATGCGGCCAGACGGATCGGCCATCAGGCCACGCATACCCGCAAGCTGGGTGATCGGGCCAAAACCGCCTTTGGTCGAGCCGGAAATCGCCATAATCGCAATCGGGCCGTAGGGGTCTAACGTATCGCGGATCAACTCCTGGAGCCGGTCTTTGGCCGAACTCCACTCATCAATGGTGATCTGGTAGCGCTCTTCTTCGGTCATAAGACCACGACGGAAGTCCCGTTCAGCCCGCTCCACGACGCTGCTGGCGCGGTCCAGGATAGAATCGCGCTCTTCCGGGATTGTGAGGTCGTGGACAGCGATGGTAGTGCCGGAAATGGTGGCATAGTGGAAGCCCAGGTTCTTGATCTGGTCCACCACATCCGTCGTGCGCTCCGAACCGATCCGCTGATAGCAGCGGGCTACCAGACTTTGCAGCCCCTTCTTGCCCAGGGTCTCCTGCACAAAGCGCATCTCATCCGGCAGAATACGGTTGAACAGCGCCCGACCGATTGTTGTGATTTCCGGTTCCTCTTGCGGCCCCTGATGGTCGTAGATATTGCCGAGCAGAATGGGCGTATGCAAGCTAACCATGTCGAGACCGTAGAGATATTCGACCTCATCCATATCGACTACCATACGCCGCTCATGCAGGTTGGTGATCTCGACCGTATCTTCCAGTCCCTCAGCCTTAATGACCTTACGCATCTCGTAGGCGTTCGCCAGGATACAATCAACCTCGTCTTCCGTCAGCGCCCGCAGAATACGGTTAAAGGCCGTCTCGACCACTTTCTCGCGCCCATTTTCGTCTTCCTCGACAATATGGTCATACATCTTCATGCCGGGGATGACGCGGTTCATGGCGTAGTAGAAGCCGTTAGTGCGGAAGGCAATACCGACCCGCACGTCCGGACCATAAATATTCTCGATGGTGCGGAATTTATCCGCATTTTTGCGGAGTGCCACAATCTCTACGGTTGGGTCCATCGTCAGGTAGTAATTGCCCAGAACCATATCCTTTGATGGTCCCACAACCGGCTGACCGTCTGCCGGTTTGAGCAGGTTGCGCGTGCTGAGCATCAGTTCACGGGCTTCCTGCACCGCTTTGTCACTCAGCGGCACATGGACCGCCATCTGGTCCCCGTCGAAATCGGCGTTAAAGGCGGAACACACCAGAGGGTGAATCTGGATGGCTTTACCTTCGACCAACTGCGGCTCAAATGCCTGGATACCGAGACGGTGGAGCGTCGGCGCACGGTTCAACAAAACGGGACGTTCCTTGATAACCTCTTCCAGAACCTCCCAGACTTCGGGCTTCTCGCGCTCAATGATGCGCTTGGCTCCCTTAACATTGCTGGCGTAGTTGTAGCGCACCAGACGGCTGATCACGAAGGGGCGGTAGAGTTCCAGCGCCATCGTCTTGGGCAGACCACACTGGTGCAGCTTGAGCTTCGGACCGATGACAATCACCGAGCGACCGGAGTAGTCCACACGCTTACCCAGCAAATTGCGACGGAAGCGACCTTTCTTACCCTTCAGCATATCGCTAAGGGATTTGAGTTCGCGCCGTCCCCGGCGGCTGAGGGCTTTGCCACGCTGGCTGTTATCGATCAGGCTGTCCACCGCTTCCTGGAGCATACGCTTTTCATTGCGCACGATCACATCCGGCGCACCCAGTTCAAGCAGGTGCTTGAGCCGGTTATTGCGATTGATCACTCGGCGGTAAAGGTCATTCAGATCGCTGGTGGCAAAACGGCCACCGTCTAACTGCACCATCGGGCGCAAATCGGGTGGGATCACCGGCAGAACTGTCAGAATCATCCATTCAGGCCGGTTCTCACTCTTGCGCAGGCTTTCGACCACGCTCAAGCGCTTGGTGGCTTTCTTTTTACGCTGCTTGGATTTGGTCGTGCGGACTTCGTTCCACAGTTCCTTCGCCATCTTTTCCAGATCAAGGTACTGCAAAATCCGGTAGAAGGCTTCGGCACCCATATCCGCATGGAAGACCTGACCGTAGCGGCCCTTCAACTCACGATAGCGCGACTCCGACAGGAATTGGAGAATGTGTAATTCCTTGAGTTCTTGTCGTGCTTTTTCGGCAGCCTGACGCACACTTCCCATTCGGGTATCGAGTTCGTTCAGTTGTTCTTCCAACCCTTCGGCGGCATCACTCTGAACACTTTCCGCCTCGGCATCCAGTCCCGCCAGTTCTTGCTGGCGCAGTTCCTCAATCTCGACCTGAATGTCATTAAGATAATTCTGTACGGCCTGTTGGATGCGGCTGATGTGGTCATTGGTGACCTGCTCACCTTTGGCGACCAGGACAGTCTCAACCGTCTCGAAGTTGATGTCCGCCGGGGCATTCTGGCCGGTCAGCGCTTCCACACGGCTCTGAACACTCTGGGCTTCTGTCATCAACTGGTCGGTCAAACGGTCCAGTTCGTTATTGTAGTGTTCGTTGATGGCCTCGGTTTTGCCTTCAAACTCGGTCAGCACACGGTCGCGTTCACCGCGAATGCTGTCCATATGCTGCTGAATATCGCCACCGAGTTCGCTTTCTTTAGAATCCAGTTCTTTCTGGATACGGTTCAGCGCCCGGTTACGAGCATCTTCATCGATATGGGTGATGACGTACTGGGCAAAGTACAGCACACGATCCAGATTGCGCCGGCTGATGTCCAGCAGCAGGCCCAGGTAACTGGGTACACGGCGGGTATACCAGACATGGGCAACCGGTGCCGCCAGTTCGATATGGCCCATACGCTCGCGCCGGACCGACGCCCGTGTTACTTCAACACCGCACTTGTCACAGACGATTCCCCGGTAACGAATATTCTTGTACTTACCACAGTAACACTGCCAATCCCGCGTTGGGCCGAAAATTGCCTCACAGAAAAGACCATCCTTTTCCGGACGCAGACGACGATAATTGATCGTCTCCGGCTTGGTTACTTCGCCATAAGACCAGTCCCGAATCTGCTCTGGCGAGGCGAGGCTTACACGCAGCGCACTGAACTCTTTTGCTTCCACAGGCGTTCTCTCCCTCTGCGCTCTAAGGACGATAAAGCGTGGTTTTCAGATTGTGGGTCATAAACACAAAACAGCGTGTAGAAGTCATCATCTACCGCTGGGATTACATTTGAGGATGGAATGATGTGACCATAGACCGTAGAGTATACTCAACAATGCCTATGGTGTCAAGCAAGTTTTAAATCTGGATTAAAGAACTTTTTCCTGTGCCATCTTAACGGCGAATAAGATTGTTGTCAAGGTTGCCCCCGACACCGGAGGCAACCCGATCATTCAGTCTAGGCCAGCAGGTCCGTGACCGCTTCACGCTCATCGACCAGTTCCTCTTCCGAGGCTTTGACCTTACCCTTTGCATAATCGCTCAGTTCCAGGCCACTGACGATTTCGTAACCGCCCTTACCATCGGTACGCAGCGGGAACGAGTAAATGAGACCATCGGCCACGCCGTAGGGATTGCCTTCCGACGGAATCGCCGCACTGAACCAGTCGCCATCAGGCGTGGGGGTAATCAGCGAGCGGACGGTATCGAGCGCAGCATTGGCCGCACTGGCCGCCGAGCTTTTGCCGCGTGCTTCGATGATAGCTTTACCACGCTGCTGGTTGGTCACCATGAAGTCGTTTTCCAACCAGTTACGATCACCGACGACATTGGCAGCCGGCTTACCATCAATGAGCGCATGCTCGAAGTTGGGGAACTGGGTAGCGCTGTGATTGCCCCAGATGCCGACATTGGTAACCTGAGTTGTCTGGACACCGGTCTTTTCGGCAAGCTGCGCTTTGGCACGGTTCTCGTCCAGTCGGGTCATGGCAAACCAGCGATCCGCCGGAATCCTGGGCGCATTGGCTTTTGCCACCAGTGCGTTCGTGTTACACGGATTCGCCACCACCAACACGCGAATGTCATCGGCTGCATTATCGTTGAGCGCTTTACCCTGTTCGACAAAAATCGCTCCGTTGGCCGAAATCAGGTCGCTGCGTTCCATGCCGGCCTTGCGCGGCATACCGCCAACCAGGATCGCCCAATTGGAATCCTTGAAGGCGACATTGGGATCATCAGTGGTGATGATGCCGTGTACCAGCGGTTGGGCGCAGTCATCAAGTTCCATCACAACGCCTTTGAGCGCGTCCATCGCCTGCGGAATCTCAAGGATTTGCAGGATAACCGGCTGATCAAGGCCGAAAACCTCACCGTTGCCAATGCGGAAGAGCAGACTATAAGCGATCTGACCGGCACCACCGGTCACGGCTACACGAATCGGGTCGTTCATCGAGAAACTCCTTCTTGTTTACACAACAGCAGAGATCAGATGGTGTCTGATCCCTGCTGAACACTGTTCAATGTGAATGGGCTGAACTTAGCTCTTGGGGCCGCCAGACAAAATGTCTTCGGTGGAACCCTCGGCGAATTTCTCAAAGTTCTTCTTGAACATATCCGCGAGACCCCGAGCCTTTTCATCGTAGGCCGCTTTGTCTTCCCAGGTATTGCGCGGGTTCAAAATCTCCGCTGGTACACCCGGCGCAGTCTTGGGAACCATCACACCGAAGAACGGTTCCTCGTCATACTCGACATCATCGAGCTTCCCTTCCAGGGCTGCATTAAGCAGCGCACGGGTATGCTTCAAACTCATACGATGACCCACACCATGCGGGCCACCGGTCCAGCCGGTGTTCACCAGCCACACATTTGAACCATGCTCTTCCACCTTCACCTTCAACAGTTCAGCATAAACCGCCGGGTGCATCGGCATGAAGGGTTCACCGAAGCAAGCGCTGAAAGTCGCCTGCGGCTCAGTAACACCGCGCTCGGTACCGGCCAGCTTGGCGGTGTAGCCGCTGATGAAGTGATACATCATCTGGTTGACATTGAGCTTGCTGATAGGCGGCAGCACGCCAAAAGCGTCGGCGGTCAGGAACACCACGTTATTGGGATGCCCGGCAATCGCGGTTTCGCTGGCGTTCGGGATATAGTGCAGCGGATACGAGCAGCGGGTGTTCTGGGTATAGCGAGTGTCGTCGAAGTCTGGTTCGCGCTTCTCATCCAGCGGGATGTTTTCCAGAATGGTGCCGTACATCTGCGTGGTAGCGTAGATTTCTGGCTCGCCTTCCAGGCTGAGGTTGATGGTCTTGGCGTAGCAGCCACCCTCAAAATTGAAGATACCATCGTCGCTCCAGCCATGCTCATCGTCACCAATCAGGGTACGTGATGCATCAGCACTGAGCGTGGTCTTGCCAGTACCGCTGAGGCCGAAGAAGATCGCTACATCGCCGTCAGGGCCAACGTTCGCCGAGCAGTGCATCGGCATAACCTTCTTGAGCGGCAGCAGGTAATTCATCACGGTGAAGATACCCTTCTTGACTTCACCAGAGTACTTCGAGGCGATGATGATGATCAGGCGCTGCGACATATCCACACCGATGAAGGTGTCTTTGGTCTGGCCGTCAATATCGTACTGAAGCCCCAGGCTGGGCGCAGCCAAAACGGTAAATTCCGGATTGTGAACCAGCAGTTCATCCGGGGTCGCACGCCGGAACATATTCCACGAGAACAGGGAGTGATATGGTGCTTCGGTCACAACGCGCAGCGGCAAACGATACTTCTTATCCGCACCAGCAAAAGCATCGGTTACAAACAGATGATCGCTCTTCATCAGATGCGCACGCACCTTGTCCGCCAGATCATTGAACAATTCCTGGGTACAGGACTGGTTGTTCGGTCCCCAGAAAATTTTATCTTCGCTGCTCGGTTCCTTGACGAAATACTTGTCTTTCGGACTGCGGCCCGTGTATTTGCCAGTCATCACGCGGATCGCGCCTTTGTTGGTCAGCGCACCTTCGCCCAACCGGATCATGTATTCGTAGGCTTCGGCAGGATTCAGGTTCCAATGAACTTTGGTGACTTTCGAGATATTGCCCAGTCCATGAACTTCCAGACCAACATTGCTGCGATTGTGTACTTTTTCCATACCTTCGGGTGAGGTCATGCTTGCATTGCTCCTTCATCACGTTCAAAAAAAACGGAGTAAAAATCGGTGATTACATTTAGATGAGCAATATTTCACAATCAGAAGTTATTATAAGTCAATAATCACTTTTCTTCCAGCGACTCTCGTCAGCAAATCGAACCATTCGGGCGATGTCTCGTATGACGAATGTCACCTCTACTATGGTAGCACAGGGCTTGACGAAGGCCAAAGGAAAAGGCAAAATCTTCATGAGCATGCGCCTGTAAACAAGGATAAACACAAGTGGAACGTAACCCGCGCACCAACAACGACTCCCTGACTGTCGGTCTCGCCCTGCTGGCCGGTGCTGGTTTTATGGCTATGGTATTTGCTCTGGCCCTGGGTATGATTGAAGGTGCAGAAGCGGATAGCGACGTAATTGGCCTGATCTTTCTAGGCGGACTGGCCGTGTTCATCAGCGGTGCGGTTGCATGGGGAGCCATTATGCATCCCTGGGAAGCATTTGATGACATCAATGTTCCCCTCCCGGACGAACACCATCATGACAAACATGAGGAGGAAACCGCCGAAGCTCATGCCTCCTGACCCGATCCCAGAACGTCGTCCTGTTGGTGACACCTTCACCGGATCGCTGCTCAAGATTGATGACACTTATCTGCTGGCAACAGCCAGCCCGACCGGCATAGACCCGTTAGCATCTGGGTTGTTTGTCGTTCGCTACGGTGTGCGCTTTCTGGAAAAACCCTTTCTCTCGATTGTCCCCGGACTGCTGGCCCTGGACTATGGTGATATGCTGGTGGGGGACGCAGCCTGGGATTTCTTACTCAATCGTAGTAATCTCTACCCACGCGCCGATGTCGTCGGTTATCGCAACGACGGCCACGACGATATGATCCCTGTAAAATGGCTCGATCTCGCCATGCCATTTGAGGTGTTGATTTACACACCCGAACAAGACACCCTACCAGCAGCCAGCGTGGAAGCCTTGATCGCGCCGCGCAACGCAGACATTCCAGAGCGTATTTTGAACTATCTCCCACATTACAGCACAATCTCGGATTGGCAGGCGAGCAAAAATACCGATGAATGACCAACTGGACGACATCTTTGCTGAAGATTGGCCGGAAGACCATCGATCCGGTGTGGTAGCGGTGATCGGTCGGCCCAATGTCGGCAAATCGACCCTGATTAACGCCATACTCAATCAGAAAATCGCGATTGTTACCAACAAACCGCAGACCACACGACAGCCTCAAGTCGGCATATTCAGCCGTGACGATGTGCAGATTCTGTTCACTGATACACCTGGGCTGCACCGTCCTCATCACAAACTGGGCGAATATATGGTGAACACCGCCGAACACTCGCTCAAAGACGCCGATGTGATTCTGTGGGTGCTGGATGCTTCCGCCCCCCTGCTTGAGGCCGACCGCCACATCGCAGAGACCATCATCCGTCTCAAAGGCGATACACCGGTGGTGCTGGCGCTTAACAAGATCGATCTGCTCGAAGCTACGACACCCACAGGCGAACACCATGACCTGATTGAACACATGCACGCCATCCAGATCAGCGCCATTAAGCGACACAACATCGACCAGTTACTCAACACACTCACCATCATGCTGCCGCTCGGTCCACGCTACTATCCCATCGATCAGGTGAGCGAGGCCAATCTGCGTTTTGTCGCCGCCGAGGTCATCCGCGAGAAAATCATCCTCAACACGGAGCAGGAAATTCCGCATTCAGTCGCGGTCGCCATCGAGAGTTTCAAAGAGCGCGACGACAACATGACCTACATCGACGCCACCATCTATGTCGAACGTGACTCGCAAAAAGGCATCATTATCGGCAAGGGCGGCGCGATGATTAAACGAATCGGCACCGAATCACGCGAAGAACTGGCCCCAATTGTTGGCACACGAGTATATCTCGATTTGCATGTCAAAGTGTTGAAAAACTGGCGCAGCGACGAAAACCTGATGCGCCGCCTGGGCTATCGCTGAAGGTAAGCGACCCCCGCTGCTACGTCGCGGTGGATCTGATCGATCAGTTCCTGCAAGGAATTGTATCGAGCTTCCGGACGTAGATACGTCTCGAATGTAAGACGCAGCGTCTCACCGTAGATAAATCGGTCAAAATCGACCAGATAGGCTTCGACGGTAATGTCTTTATTGTTGAACGTCGGACTGATGCCGACGTTGGTCATCGCCATGAAGCGCTCGTCACCCAGGAACGCCCAACCCGCATAAACACCGTTGGCCGGGATGACCTGCTCTTCCCACACGTCGATATTGGCCGTCGGGAAGCCGATGCTGCGCCCACGTTTTTTGCCGTGAACCACCTCCCCGGTCAGTGTGTAGCCACGGCCTAACCAGTCGCGAACCTGCTCGACCTGACCATCACGCAGCGCTCTCCGGATACGCGAACTGCTGATCTTTTCGCCGTTGCCATCGGTCGATACCAGATCAATGGCATGGACCGCGAACCCCTTCTGCCGCCCCTGCTCAGTGAGAAAGGCGACATCGCCCTCGCGCTTATAGCCCAGCGCGAAATCGGAGCCGACCCACAATTCGCCCAGCCGTAGATGGGTTTGCAACCGGTCAACGAAATCGGCTGCTCGCAACTGGCGTGTCATCTCGTCAAATGGATGGGTGATGACATAATCCACACCAAGTTCGAGGATGTATTCGGCGCGTTCCTCAGCCGTCGTCAGATAATAGCGCCCGCTGATTCCGCGCAGCACCACGTCCGGATGGGGAAAAAACGTCAGTACCACCGCCAGCCGCCCGGATCCATGCGCGTTTTGCACCAGCCTGCGGATGAGGTGCTGGTGACCGATGTGGACTCCATCGAAAACGCCGATGGTGATAACCGATGGTTGCAGCAAATTGATGTTGGACAAATCGTAAATGTGGGGCATAGCATTCAACGCAATTCAGATTGGTGCGAGAAGAATACCTTATCTGGTCGCCAGACACCATCATCGATTTTTTTAAGAATCGCCAGGAACTCACCGGCGGCGTTGTAGGCACGGGTCCGCTCACCTTCAGATTGTATACGAACAACCCGACCATGCAGGATGTGATCGGTGTCGGTGGAATCCAGACGCACCGCTGGCATATCCAGAATCGGGGTATCCGGCGGCATCACATGCGCCGGCCAGTCTGCCACCGCTGTATCCAGATCAACCGCCTGATCGAGCGTAAAGGCTCCGCTGGCCGTGCGTGCCAGCCCGCTGAGATGCGCCCCCACACCGACAGTCTGCCCCAGGTCATGGGCCAGGCTGCGGATATAGGTACCGGGACTACATTCCACGTCCAGCATAAACTGCCCTGCGCTCCACTCAGTCAGTGTCAACGCATGGATGGTCACCTGGCGTGCCTCGCGCTCAACCTCCTGACCCTCGCGGGCCAGTTCGTATAGCTTGCGCCCGTTGCGCTTGATGGCGCTGTACATCGGTGGCAGTTGGGCAATCTCGCCCCGAAAGTTCGCCAGCGCGGATTCGACTTCCTCGCGGGATATACCGCTGCCGTCCTGCTGGCTGACCACATCCCCCTCAGCGTCATAGGTCGTGGTCGCTGCCCCCAGGACAACGACCGCCCGGTAGCGTTTACGGCTGCGCATGGCATATTCGCTCAGGCGCGTGGCCCGTCCCAGACAGATCACCAGGACACCCGTCGCCATCGGGTCCAGTGTCCCGGCATGGCCGACCTTCTTGAACTTCAGCCCACGCCGGATACACGCCACCACATCATGACTGGTCATCCCTTGCGGCTTATCTATGTTGAGAAACCCGAAGGGATCAGACAATGTGTGGTTTCCCATTTTTGGCCGCTTTTTTCAGCAGACCCAACACCCGTTTTTTAGCATCCGCCATCGGACCAGGAATGGTCGCGCCGGCAGCCTGCACATGCCCACCACCACCAAGACCAAACGCTACCTCGGCCACATCGAAACCCGGTTTGGCCCGCATACTGACGTTAATCTCGTTCTCATCGGTCTCTTTGAAGACGACCGAGATCACAGCTTCATTGGTGCGCACCAGGAAACTCACCAGACCGCCATCAGTTACATCGCGCAACCCCGCTTTCTTCAGGTCTTCCTGCGTGATTTCTAGCGCAATCACGCCACCAGCGTGCATCTCAACCGAGGGCAGTGCAGTCTTCCACAGATTTACCACCAGTACGGAGTGCGTATCCAGCGCCCGCTGGGTGATTTCAGTCAGCACTGCCCCGGCGGACATCAACTGCTGTGCGATATACAGGGTATGGGCCGTGACGTTGCTGGTGCGAAAGCCCAACGTATCGGTGACAAGGCCGCACAGCAAGGGCTGCGCCACATTGAAGGTCAGATCAAAGCCCATAAAACCCAGCCACGTATACGTCACCTCAGTCGCGGAAACTGCGGCTTCATCGACCAGTTGCACATCGCCAAAAAGCGTGTTGGTGGCATGATGATCCAGGTTGATAACAGCCTTGCTGTGCAATCTGGCGTAGTTACCCGGCTCGCCAGTTCGCTCTTCATCGCTGGTATCCACTGAAATAAAGAGGTCCCAGTCGCCCTTTTTTAACTCGCTTTGAATGGTATCAACCCCCGGCAAGAACGTCAGATAATCAGGACATCCGCCCTCAACAACGGTATCGACCTGCTTACCCATCAAGCGCAGAGCATTGGTCAGACCAAGCATGGCACCGATGGCATCACCATCAGGTGAAACATGCCCAATCACAACCACTGTTTTCGCATTCTCAACGGCCCGGGTCGCATCTGCCCAGGCCGAGACCTTAAGCTTCGTCATCGGCTTCATCCGGGGGAATATCCAGGCCCGCGATCAACTGGTTGAGCCGCTCACCCCGTGCCAGGCCGACATCCCAGCGAAAATGCAGTTCTGGTGCGTTGCGCAGCCGCACTCGTTGCGCGACTTCACGCCGCAAAAAGCCGTTTGCGCTGGCAAGACCGCCCATCACCTCGGCCTGACGGCCTTCATCACCAAGCGCGTTGACATAGATGTCTGCGAACATCAACTCCGGGTCCAGCTTGACCTCGGTAATCGTGACCCCCTGTAAACGTGGGTCACGAATCTCACGTACCAGCAATTCACTCAGTATGCCGTGTATCCGCTCCGACATACGATCCTGTTTAATCGACATTACAATTCCACTCAGCTTACACGTTCGTCCACAAAGAATTCGATGTGGTCGCCCTCTTCAAAGTCGTTGAAATCGGCCAGGCTGATACCACATTCAAAGCCACTTCGCACTTCACGCACATCATCATTCACACGCTTGAGCGATCCGACACGGCTGCGCTCAACCAGCACTTCGTTACCACGCACCACCCGCACCCAGGCATTCCGGCGAGCTTCGCCCTGGATAATGTAGCTGCCAGCCACCGAACCCACACGCGAGATGTTAAACACCTGCCGGACTTCAGCAACACCGATCTTGCGGGCTTCATATTTCGGTTCAAGCATACCATTAATCGCCAGTTCGACGTCTTCTAGCAGCTTGTAGATCACGTTATATCGGCGAATATCGACCTTGTGCGTATCGGCTGCCCGCCGTGCGGCTGAGTCAACCGATACGTTGAAAGCCAGCACAATCGCACCCGACGCACTCGCCAGCATCAGGTCGTTCTCGCTCACATTGCCGACATCATACGATAGAATGCGCACCCGGATACCCTCTTCGTTCTTCTCCGAGAGATTTTCAAGCGAGTTCACAATCGGTTCCAGCGACCCCTGCACATCCGCCTTGAGGATCAGGTTGAGTTCTTTCGCCTCACCAGCCTCGAACTGCGCAAACATATCCTCCAACGTCAGCGGGCGAGCGGTCTGTTGGTCTTCGGTCTCTGCATCGATCCGGTCACCGATGATGGCGCGGGCCTCTTTGTCGTTCTTGACCACTTCAAAGGTATCGCCGGGCTGCGGCGGATCGTTCAGCCCCAGAACTGCAACCGGTGTTGATGGTCCGGCCTCTTTGACCTGATCACCTTTTTCATCGAACATCGCTTTGATACGACCATAACTGTGACCGGCGATAATGGTATCCCCACGCTTAAGCGTGCCATTCAAGACCAGCAGAGTAGCGACCGTCCCGCGTGTCCGATCCACCTCGGATTCGATCACTGCACCCGTCGGCATACCGTCCGGATTGGCGACGATCCGGTTATCATCGGCCACCAGCAAAACGGCTTCCAGCAGGTCTTCGATCCCATCGCCCTGCAAGGCCGCTACCGGCACCATCAGCGTATCACCGTCCCAGTCATCCGGGATCAAATCCAGTTCGGCCAGCCCCTGCTTGACCATCTCCGGGTTGGAATTGCGCTTATCGACTTTGGTTATAGCAACAACGATGGGGACATTGGCCGCCCGCGCATGGTTGAGCGCTTCGCGAGTGGTCGGCATGACACCGTCGTCGGCGGCCACCACGAGAATAGCGATGTCGGCTCCCTGCGCTCCCCGCGCCCGCATGGCAGTAAATGCCTCGTGACCGGGTGTGTCGAGAAAGGTAATCTGGCGACCGACATGCTGCACCCGGTAGGCACCAATATGCTGCGTGATACCACCGGCTTCACCCTCGGCCACATGCGCTTTTCGGATTGAGTCAAGAAGAGTGGTCTTGCCATGATCGACATGACCCAGGATGGTCACGATGGGGGGCCTGGTTTTCAGGTCTTCCGGGGCTTCAGTGGAATAGATTTTGCGCCATTCCTGGGTGCTGGTGGCTGCCCGGCGCTCCTCTTCTTCAGCGGCGGCAACTGCACTGGCGGATTGGGCCTCAAAGCCCATTTCTTCGATCACAATCGCCGCCGTATCGAAGTCGATTTGCTGGTTGATGGATGCCATAATTCCGTTGGCGATGAGTTTCTTCATCACCTCAATCGGGCTGGCTTCGATCAACTCCGCCAGTTCGCGTACTGTAAGGTAGTCAGGAACGAGAATTCCCTGTTCTTCCTGTTGTGCCATTCAATACCTCCAAAAGATTTATCGAGGCCGCACACAGAAAGTCCAGACATCCCTGTCTGTTATCTCATGGGCCGCCTCTGCAAAATGGGCTGCAAACGCATCACGAAACAACCATGTTATGATGTTGGCTTAGCCAGATACAGACACTCACGGTCTTCATCCGTAATGGTCACTTTCAACGCCTTGCCGAGAACATCGGTGCGAATTGCCCGTTCCCAGCACGTTACATCACTACACAAATATGCACCTCGTCCATCCATTTTACCACCAGGGTCGATCTTGATTCCAGCGGGAGTACGAACGAGGCGGGTCAGGTTCCGTTTGTCATCGCTGATACGACAGACCAAACAGGTGCGTTGTGGCCGGTGCTTCACCACAAGTCATCCCACTCTTTCTGCCGCCGCTTACGCTGGCGTTTCACAATCATACGTCCGTTTTCATCATCATACTCAAGCTGACGATTCTTACGGGCCTTCTTCTTTGGCTTACGCAAAATCACTTCGGTGTCTTCAGTGACAGTATCAATCTCCACAGAACGATCCCGGCTGGACTTCTGCTTCTTCTCCCAGTCGATCCGGTTGTCATCGTCTTCGAAGGGCAGATTCATCGACCCATTCAACTCCTAAATGCGATTTCTGATGCGAAATATGTCGTTATGAGATAAAGTCGTCCCAACTTTCGCGTTTGCGGCTGCCCTTGCGACGCCGCTTGGCGATCATCTGGCCGCTGTCCTCATCGTAGACCAACTGCCGCCGTTTCTGACGATCTTTCTTGCGTTTGGTCTGATCTTTACCGGAGTCATCGTACTCGTCATCTTCATCGAAGTCATCAACCAACTCTGTATCGGTCTCGGCCAGCAGTTCTTCAAAAGATACTTCTTCACTGCCCGCTTCAGCGACCGGTTCCTCTACTGCCGCTTCCTCTACCTCACCTGATTCTTCCGCAA
>CAYQJO010000008.1:31379-41961 GCA_964417785.1 uncultured Anaerolineaceae bacterium
CGGCCTCCGGCTCCACTTCGGGTTCCGATTCGTCAATGACCAGCGGCTCGTCCTCCGGTATCACCAGCTTATCCAGCGCTTCCTGAAGTCGTGGCAGCGCCTCCTCTGACTGATTGCCGAACAACCGCCGCAGGCGATTCTCATCAATGAGGAAACGCAGCATAATCTCACCGACATTGTCCATCGGTTGCAGCGATTCGATCATCTCATCGGGCAGGTCCAGGTCCTGCACAGGAATATCAAACGCAAACTGCGGCAGGGTCGCCTTAACGGCATTGATCTCCGCCAATCGTGCCTGTCGCCGTTCCTCACGCTGGACCTGGAAACGCTTCTCGACCAGATCAGCAAATTCATCCAGCTTGCGATATTCTTCCGGCATGACAGTGCGGTTGGCCTGCTTCTTCTCCAAAATCAGGCCGACATCCATGAGCAGATCAGAATGCGTCACCGCCAGGTCCATCAGCGGCTCCCGATCCAGACTGTCGAGCGCATTCATGACGGCTTCCGCAACGCTCTTGATGTCAATCCGCCATCCCGTTAACTTGGCCGCCAGTCGTGCATTCTGGCCTTCGCGACCAATCGCCAGCGAAAGCTGGTCGTCTGGCACAATCACCACTGCGGTGCGCCCTTCGTCCGGGTCATCGTCAAGATAAACGCCGGTCACACGGGCCGGGCTGAGGGCCTTTTCGATAAACGACTCCTGCTTGGGGTTCCACTCAATTACATCGATCTTCTCGTCGTGGAGTTCCTTCACGATATTCTGGATACGAATACCGCGCATGCCCACACAGGCCCCAACCGGATCAATCCCTTCTTGCAGCGCGGCCACCGCCACCTTAGAGCGATGTCCAGCTTCACGGGCGATGTTCTTGATCTCAATCTGCCCGTTATAGATTTCCGGGACCTCGAATTCCAGCAGGCGGCGGAGCATGTTGCGATGGCTGCGGCTCACCACAATTTGCGGCCCGCGAGTGCTTTTCTTGACTTCCAGCACATAACAGCGCACTTTGTCGTGCGGTCTGTATCGTTCGCCCGGAATCTGCTGCGCACGGGGTAAAATCGCCTCAGCACGGCCCAGGCTCAGGGTCACAACGGCGGAGTTGGTACTCTGAACTGTGCCGTTGACAATATCGCCTTCTTTGCCGACATACTCCTCATAGAGGGCATTCCGCTCGGCTTCACGGATTTTCTGCAAAATCACCTGTTTGGCGGTCTGTGCCGCAATTCGACCGAATTTCTTGGTCGTACCCTCAACACGGACCATCACCGTATCACCGAGATCACACTCCGGGTGATAGTAACGAGCGGTCTCCAGATCGACCTCGGTATGAGGACTTTCGACGTCTTCGACCACTTCCTTCTCAACAAAGATGCTGGCACGCCCATTGCCAGGGTCAATGGTCGCTTCAACCTGTTGTGCGGCGCTGGCATTAGAATCACGCCGGTAGGCAGAGACCAACGCTGTCTGCAACGCTTCCAGGACAACATCCTGTGGCAAAGCACGCAGTTCAGCGATCTCGTTGAAAGCAACTTCAAACTCGTTTTTCATTGTGAACGTTTCTCACTCTTAGCTTGAGGGGCTTGATGCCATAACGAAGAAAAGTGGGGGCTGCCCACTTTTCCGTCCGTTCATTACATTAATCTGTAAAAAATTTTAGCATGGGGCTTTTAGCCTGTCAAGCCACCTACTCAACCACCTGCGCCGTCGTTTCCGGTGCCTCAACCTCCTGTGACACCTCAATCTCGTCGGCCAGCGCGTCCACAGCACCCATTGCAACCGGTTCGTAGGGATCGAACCTGAGAACACGTCCGTTGCCTAGATCGGCCACATAAACATTGCCACTGTCATCCAGCGCAATGCCGCCGACCGTCCCAATCTGAGTCGCATCGGTCGCTGGCTGGCCGAACTGACCAAACGATCCCAGACAATCACCCTCCAACGAGTGGACCAGAATACGCCCGGCGTCCGGATCGGTGACATAGATAATCTCGCGCTCCGGATCCACCGCCAGATAAGGACGGTTGCCCAGTTCATCATACCAACCACGCACCGAGAAGTTGTAAAGATAAATACCATCCAGACCGAACACCGCCACGCGCCGATTCCAGGTATCGGCGACATACAGACGCTCGCCCACAACTGCAATACCCGCCGGTTCGTTCAACTGACCGTCCCCGCTGCCACCCGTGCCGATGTCGCGCAGGAAAGTCCCATCCGACTCGTAGACACGGATGCGTTTGTTGCCCGTATCCGAGACATAGACCCGACCCACACTGTCCACCGCTACATCACGCGGCCCCCAGAAGCCATCCACCGGCATCATCTGCGCGTTGAAACCGGCGGTGTTCGCCTGGCCCCAACTCGTAATCTCACGAAACTGGTCATCGAAGCGGCGGATCAGGAAGTTCCAGGTATCGGCGACAAAAATGTCGCCATCCGGGCCGACAGCCACGCTGTGCGGTCGTTCAAAGAACGCCCCCTCGCCGCTGCCCTGCACCCCATACGCTTCCAGGAAACGACCATCATCGGAGAAAATACTGATGCGGTGGGTGCCTTCCTCGGCGATATACACCCGGCCATCCGGACCCACATCCAGCCCCACCGGACGTACCAGCGGGAAGGTGTCAGTGTTCAGCACGATGCTGGCGGCACGCGGTTGCCAGTTGGCCGTACACATATTGACCACAACTTCGTTGAAGGGATTAACAGCGGAGGCATCACCGATACCATAATTCCAGACCTGAGCCGCGATGTCTTTGCGGACATACAGTGACATGCCATCAGAAACCGGCCACTCGGTCAGCCCGAACGATTTGTCAATCGCCTGACCATAAGTGGTGTAATCACGCATCCACCAGATATCGAAGACACCCCGGAGGCGCATAGACGAGTTGGCATTGGTGAAGTCGAATAAATCGTTGATCTTGCGGGCGCTCAGGCCGAAATACTCCTGCATCGGCCACCACAACCGCATATGATCGAAGCGTTGGAAACGGTCCTCAAGCAGCGGTTCAACTTTGGGCCGGTTTTCATCACTGACAATCAACGCGGCGGTGTCGTCCAACTGCTGCAAGGTCGGCGGATTCTCGCCGATATACAAGCGCCGGTCGAAGTCACGCAAATACCAACTACCCGGCCAGGAGAACTTGTTATCGTACAGGACACGCAAATCCATGCCGCCGGTCGTCTGGATGCTCAGTTCACGTAGTTGATCGGTCAGGGTCTTATTGGCCGGTGCCGCGTGAGCATAGACCAGAAACTCGGTAGCCTCATCATAGTTGATAAACGACGCCATCCAGGCAGAACGCCCGGTGATGACCGCCAACACAGCGAAAACGGTGACAGCGAACATCTGTCGAATATGCGCCCACCCGGTGCGCTCGGCAACCGTCGATATGAAGTACAGTACCCCGGTCGCCAGGAACGCCATCGCCAGCCAGGTATAGGTCCATTCGATCTGGCTGGTGCGCGTCCCCTGGAAGGGAGCCTGCCCCGCCAGATAGGGCGCGACCAACTGGAAGGCCGCCACCAACAGCAGCGGCATCACAAACAGCAACACCCACCCACGACTCCGGAACAACCGCCCACTCACACGCTCAAAAACCCGTCCGAAATACCAGCCAGCCAGCAGGATCATGGGAGTCGTCATGTGCGTCCCCAACCAGGGCATCTTCTCACCGGCCAGCGTATAGCCATACAGATTAACGACCGCCCAGAACCCGACAAACAACAGGAACGGTACCTCGGTCAACCGCCACTTCTCGCGCTCACGGGCATTGTGGACCAGCGTTTCGATCTGGCTGTCGGGTTCGGAACCGTTGGCCGCGTCGCCATCCTGATGAAAATGCTGTGCCTCGTCATCGGCGACCTCAACCTCGGCGGCAAGTTCACGCTTGAGTACGATCTGCTCTTCCTGATATTGGCGACGGCGACGCCAGAACACCACCAGTCCGGCAAACATCGCCAACACACTGCCAATGATCGGCAAGAACTCGTACATGGGCATAATCACCAGCAGATAGTAATACTGCGGCTGGCTGCCCCGCCGTTCGCCCTGCTGTTCCAACCAGTATTCCAGGCTGTGGATCATACCGGTTGCCAGCCCTTCGATGTTGGTGAACATGGTCGTGAAGAAAAACGCAAACAGCACATGGAAGATAACCGATGCAATCAACCAGCGCCGCCAGTTCCAGGCCAGACCGGCGGCAACCGCCATCGCTATCATCGGTATCCAGGCGATAAATCCGATCACGAAATGCCCGGTCTCCTCCGCTCCCGTGACTGGCACCACATCACTCACCCAGGATAGACTCTCACCAATCTCGATGTAATCCTGTGCGGTTGCGTTGGTCGCCACCATGAAGAAGGCCGTGAGCCAGGGCAGAATCAACGACCCCATAATCATCAAGACATCGAATTCGGGGTAGGGTTCCAGATAGCGCCACCAGCCGCGCAGCTTGCTCCACACCACGCCGAAGATGGCAATAATCGAAAACAACCACAAACCGATCAGCGGCAGCATGGTGAAGTTGGTGCTGACATCGGTAGCAGCACTTCCCCCCTCACCCGGCACCGCCGGAGCCGCTGTCTCGTCAGCCATCCGGGACGGCTCATGCGACAGTTCCTCGAAGACAATCAGCACGACAAATATCGCCAGCATCAGCAGAACGACGGTGAAAAACTGCCGGCGGAAGTTCACGACCCGTTCGATACGAAATGTGCCGTAAATCAAGATCAGAGACAGCGCGACGATGAAACCCACCGCCAGCGACGCTGCGCCGGTGCTGACCCGCACCACTTCGTTGTTGGCATTGAGGTCCGTTGTTGACGCCATCGCCCGCTGCAAGACGAAAACGAACAACACCGCTACCACCACCATCGCACCATCCAGCAGATTGAAACGGACCGCAGCCCGGCGGTAAACCCATAATGCCGGCACGATGAGAATACCCAACACCGCCACCAGCACCAGTCCGGTCCAGGCCAGGAACGTCGAGAACTCGACCGAAATCGCGTCGCCGCTGAACAACAATCCGGTCTGCTCGCTCAAGAAGTTCAGCCGGTCGGTCAGTGTAGGCTGGTGTTGCAGCGCAATCGAAAACACCACGATCATCGCCAGCGAGGCCACCCCGGCCAGCGATCCTGCGATAATCAAAGTATTGAATATGGGCCGGCCATCCAGGTTGTATACATTCTGGGCCACCCGCGCCAACCAGTACAATGTGAGGAACAGGCCAAACAAGGCCACATAGATAAAGGCCGTCTCTTTCGACCCCAGATTCCACAGCATGGCTGCTGCCAGAATATAAAGCCAGTGCGCCCGCCGTTTCTGGTTGGGTGGCCCGCTGATATACATCATGGCAGCCCAGAACATAATCAGCGCCGACAGAATCGACGGCATATCGTGCCGGATATAACGGCTATAATAGAGCATAAGTGGTGAAAGCAAGAACATCACGGACGCCAGCACCGCGCCCGTTCGTCCCAGCCATCGTCGCAGCAGCAGCGGAAACATAACGATGGCAACACCGAGAACAGCGGTATAAATGCGAGCGCTGAAATCATTGACGCCAAAGAGCGCATAGGACAGGGCCGTGAAGTGGAACAGAACAGGACCATGCATCATGGGCGAGTGTTCAAAGGCCCCACGCTCATACAGGTTGTTGGAGAACACGGTGTGCAGGCTTTCATCGTGACTCATCACCCGATCACCAAGATCGTAGAAGCGGGTGAACATCGCCAGCAGGAAGATCACCACATAGGCGATGACTTCCCAATTCAGCACCAACTGGCGGGTGTTGAACGTTGCCTCGGTTGGCGCTTCTCTCACCATTGGATCAACTGTTGTAGCCATAAGTCCTCGTTTCATCCGGTGTTCGCGCAGCTTCCGGTACAATACCATCCACAACCTGAGTGGAGTCAACTGTCGCTGTCGGCACCGGTTCCTGGGCCGTATCGGTTACACGGGTATCAACTATCAGGGGTGTCGGTTGCGTGGCGGCGGCGGGCAGTGCGGTGTCTTCACCAAACAACAGGGGCGCAAACATCAACGCCAACACCACAATAGCCGTCAGAACACCATAGCGGAGACGAAACCGGCGCGACGACGTATAATGCATCTCAGACTGGACACCACGCCACATCCGGCTCAGTTGGACCGTATCCGGTTGGCTCACCAACGCAAAATGTGCCTTAAGTTCGTTTTGAAGATCGCGCTGGCGAATGTACTCCCGGTAGCAGTCCGGGCAGTTGTCAATATATCTTGCCACGCGGCGGCGAACTTTCGGGGTCAGTTGTCCATCAATGAACCCCACCATATAACGCTTGCAGTACCGGTATTTCGACATATCAGTAACTCAACAACTCTTCCAGCAAATCCTGTCCCTGAAGCAAACCCCGAAGGCGCTGGTGCGCCAACCGGACCCGGCTCTCCGCTGTCTTGGGCGGACATCTCATCACGTCAGCAATCTCACGGTAGGTCAATCCATGCCCGTAGCGCAGCACCACCGCCTCCCGCAGTTGCACCGGCAGGTTCGCCAGCGCCCGTGCCAGTGCGCCTTGCGCCGTCCGGTATGCCAGCATGGCCTCCGGTCCTTCGTGCGTCGGCGTCGCCAGATTGAATATCTGGCTGATGTCGATTTGCGGCAGGACTTTACGCCGGTGGGTGTTGCGGCAGCGGCTCACGGCAATCGTGTATAACCACGTCTTGAACGCTGCTTTGCGCGGATCAAACGCCCGCAGCTTGCGGAAAGCGTACACAAACGACTCCTGCAACACATCTTCCGCGTCCTGACGGTTCAGCACCAGACTGTAACACAGCCGGTAGATGCCCGGTGCATATCGCTCGTATAAGATTGTGTAGGCGGTTTGATCGCCGCTCAGGCAGCGTTCAATCAATGCCTGCTCATCCATTGATACACACCTTTACACCAGAATCCTCACCCTACCGGCGCACTTTGATAGGGCGCACTGTCGTAAATATCCTGGCGCAGCCACAGGATATAGGCTTGCGCCACCTGTCGCGGAATGCGGGTCTCACGCATCCCCCACCAGGGCAGAAAATCGAACCCTTCCAGAAAATCGGACGACCAGCGGTAGGTCATCACAAAACGCTGTCCCAGATAACTGCCACCCAGTTCCGGCAGACGCAGCGCACCGGGTTCACTCGACACCATCATGGCTGTCTCCGGGATCAGAATTACCTGCTCCTGCCATGCCTGCTCTACATCGGCAATAAAATAAGCATTGCTGAAGTCGCGCACCGCCCAGGCCACCACGCCAGTATCCGGTGCCATGACCGCAACCGGGATCATCGGGTATCCCATCGTCTCGCGGTAGGCAAGCTCTTCCAGCGTATCCCGCAGCAAACCGGCATGCTCCGATGTCGCTTCCGTGTAATACAATTCCTCCGGCTGGCCGCTGCGTGTTACCGCCAGTGTCCAGCCCACCGCTACCGCCGACAGCACCAGGAAACCGCCAAAACCGATCAACAATCCCTGGACGGTAATCTCATTGCCCCAGATGCTCGCCGCGAAAAAGCCGCCCACGACGATGAACAGCAGCGACATCAAAAACCAGATCAAGCTCATACCGGGACTTGGTTCTGGCTGGCGCACACTGACCCGATCCAGATAATCCGAAAGCGATCCACCAGGAACCGTCAGGAACTCACGCATAGCGATCTGGAAATGCAGCGCGGCGATCACCAGCAAACCGAATACGACGGCTCCGACGATCCACTTTGCGCTACGTGCCGTCGCCAGACTGAAATGCTCATCGCCAAAGAAATCGCCGATCCAGAGCAGATCGACATCCAGTTCTTCCAGCGCATAACTGAGCGCCGCACTGGCGAGTCCCGCCAGCGGCACGACCAGCCACAGCCCATTGTCGGCAGTTCCACCTGCATACACCACGCTGACAATCACGCCAACCACAACCCACATGGCGAGAAAGCGCTCGATCAGTGTCATGCGATCCTGGCGCACAAGCATAAACACCCCAACACCCGCCAGCAGCCATAACCAGGGTTCATAGAACAAAGCAACCAGCAGTGGAAAAAACAAGGGTGCATCCGGCTGCGACTGAGTCAGGCCGGTCAAAAAGGTGTTCAAAAGTTCGCCCAACATGCTCAAGCCAGAAAGATAGAGCAAGAATCCAGTCGAGACCACCGCAACCACCAGCGCCGCCACCAGCAGGCCAGACCGCCAGGGCCAGTCACGCAGCAGCGCCAAACGATCACCAGTGTCATCGCCTTCCGGCATCAACCACAGTGCCAGTGCGGCAGCAGCGATCAAAATGACCGTCAGCAGCAAACCACCCGGACCACTCAAAAAGGCCATCGCGCCGAACAACACAGTAGCCCCGATCCCGTAAGCCGGTAAACGCACAACACTGAAACGCCATACCGCCCACAATCCGAGCAGGGCCAGCAGCAAAGCCCACACCATCTCGCTGCTCATGCGCGACGCAGTGAGGATCAGCGGTGATACCGTCAGCAGCAGCGCCAGAATCAGCACCCGGTTCTGGCCTAACAGGTCGCGGAACAGCAAGGGGGTCAATCCCAATGCCACCCCGGCCAGCGCCGTCAGCATCCGGGCGGTAAACAACTCGCCACCGAGCAAACCAAAGGCCAATCGCTGCGACCAGAACACCAGCGGGCTATCTGCCACGAGGGCGCTCCCTGACGCATCGGGTGATACGGAACGCCATGCGGCCAGCGCCGGAGCCGTCTCGACCGGGTTCATTGGCACCACATCCAGCGAGGCCAGCCGCAGCACCAGTGAGAAGAGTGCCAGGGCCAGCACGGCCACCCATTCCAGGCGGATGGTTATCGGCTGTGCTTGCGTCATGGTATTCTGCATTCGACTATCCTCCACTCACCCGGTACACCCGTGACTGTGAATTGCTCGACTCACACACCACATCCAACGCTTCCAGAAACTTGTCTTCCCCGACACTACCATAATGTGTGCGCTCGGTAGACCCATAAATGATATAGTCAATGCCGTAACGGTCAATGATGTATTGCACATCGCTCATACGCGACGCCGTATAGAGCAGGTTCAAATCCGTAGGCCGGGTTCCCAGGGCCGCCGCATATCCGCTGCCGCGCCACTGCGATTGGTGACCGGGCCAGCCCAGAATCACCGGGATGCCCGTCAACGCCCCGACCCGGCCATGCGCTGGATTATAGTTCACCCGGTTGCCCTGCGGATTGGCCTCCGCCACCACCACATCCGCCTGCCCGACATGATCGGCCAGACACATAATCGCCTGATAATCGCTCAGCGAGACGAAGCCCGGCCCGGCGTCCAGCGTCAGCGCCGAATCACCACTGTAATGCCGCCCGGTCTCCAGCCATGCCCGCGTATAGATCGCCAAAACCGGGTAAATCGATCCAGCAGCCACCACCAGCACTACCAGACCGGCAAAAGCAAATCGCAGCGGCATCGCCGGTAAAGATAGCTTGTGGTCCGCCAGAACCGAGTAGACGGCATAGGTGCTGGCAAGCGCCAGCATGGCCCACGCCTGATAGTAGAATTTAAATACGGTGTTCATGCGCCAACCGAAGTTATCACCGAAGTAGACGAACTCCGGGATAAGGATCAGACCCAGCGCGGCACCGATCATCAGCAAAGCGAATCCCGTTGCCGGCGGATAGCTGCCCGTCACGGCTTCGTCGTCGATGGCTTCAACCAGGTTGCGACGCGGGAACAATCTCGCCACCACCAGCGCCAGTCCCACCGCCAACACAATCAGTGTGAGGACACGCACCAATCGACGCCGCAGCACCTCCCCGACAACTGTATCCCAACCGCCGTTGTCGGCCATGAACTGCTGCGTCTGCGCCCATTTCACCTCGGAGAGCCGACCGCCGAACATGAGCAGTGCCAGCACCAGGACCAGCGCCAGTACCACACCCCCGGCAACCTGAAAACCAAATCTCAAATTCAGCCGCTGGTTACGCCACACTTCAACTACCAGATAAACCGCCAGGATCAGGAAAAATGGTCCGAACATCACAAACAACTGCTGGAAGCGTGTCGGATGCAGAATATTGGGCAGCAAACCTTGAAGCTGCGACCGGAATCCCAGGAGGAACGGCGCATAAGCGGCCAGCGTGATGGCGATCAGCGTCACACCGAACACCACCATCTCCAACCAGTCGTCCAGCGTCAATCGACCCCGCTGCATCAGTCGCCGGACCGCATCTGCGCCAACAGCTACGACCAGATAGATCGGGAAGTCCCAGGTGTTCAGGAATACCAGCGAGCCAATCGCCACGCCGTAGAGGATCGTCTGCAAGCCGTCCGGTCGCGTGGGTGAGAGCAGAATATTCAGCGCCAGCCCGATTGCCAGCAGCGCGAAAGGCAGCGCCATAACATGCGGATGGCTGTCCGCCAGCACAAAGCTAAACATCGGAAATTCGTCAATAACTTCGTTGACGCGGTTGCCATTCAGATCGCGCTCGGTGACAACACGCGAAGCCGCAAACCACCACCACGTATCGAAGCCCGGTTCGCCGGGATCGACCAGACTGGCAGACACCACCCGGTCACCATAGGTATCGCGGTCTTTGGC
>CAYQJO010000009.1:0-20005 GCA_964417785.1 uncultured Anaerolineaceae bacterium
TCGTCGTCGCTGCGTTAGGGCGAACATAGCACACAGGGCGCAGCATGCTGCGCCCCTACAGTGATTAAATGATGTATCACACGCTGGTTTTGACCGGCGTGTTTGATTTCCAGGGAATGAGAATTCGTCATGCGTTTTGCCGAACTGCTCAATACCTTGCCCAATGGCATGTTGATCTGTGTGGACGGCGATGCCGATGTGACCGCACCGGTGGTTGAGTCGACCGCAGACCTTCAGCCGGGCGGTGTGTTTGTCGCCCGCAAGGGCCTCAGCACTGATGGTCATCGCTTCATCCCGGATGCCATAGCGAAAGGGGCGGCGGCGATTGTCGGGCAGGAACCGCCAGGGGCAGTCGGTGTGCCATACGCGCAGGTACGCGATCCGCAGGCGGTTACTGGTCTGCTGGCAGCGGCCTATCATGATTTCCCTTCGCGCCGTCTGGTGGTCATCGGTGTGACCGGCACCGATGGAAAAACCACCACCACCACGCTGATTCACAGCATCCTCAAGCAGACCTTCAAAACCGGCTATATCAGCACGTTGGCCGCCGATCTGGGCGATTCCACCAGCGACACCGGCCTGCATGTCACCACACCGGGCGCACCGCAGGTCCAGGCTTATCTGGCGCAGATGGTCGCTAACGGCCTGGAATACTGCGTGTTGGAGATGACCAGCCATGGGTTGGCCCAGGGACGGCTCAATGGCGTGGAGATTGACGTGGCCGTGCTGACCAACCTTCGCCATGAGCATCTTGATTTTCACGGCAGTTTCGACAACTACCGGGCGGCTAAAGCGATTATGTTTGAGATGCTGTCTCGCTCACAACGAAACCAAATCCCCAAAACCAGTGTCATAAATAATGACGATCCCAACGCCGGGTTCTTCAAGGCGATAGCGGCGGACCGGTTGATGACGTATTCGCTGGATGAGGTAGCGGTCGATTATACGCCGGACGGCACGCGCTTCACGCTGGACGGCGAGTCATATGCGATGGTCCTGGTTGGGGCGTTCAATGTGATGAACGCGCTGGCAGCGGTCAGGACGGCGCTGGCGCTGGATGTTGGTGTGGACAGCATCAAACGGGGGCTGGCGGCGGTACGGGCCATTTCCGGACGCATGCAGCGGATTGACGAGGGACAGGATTTTATGGCGATTGTCGATTTTGCCCACACGCCGAACGCCCTGGAAAACGCGCTGCACACCTGCCGTATGATGCTGGGCGGGGCCGGGCGTTTAATCGTCGTTTTCGGCAGTGCCGGTCTGCGCGATGTGGAGAAGCGGCGTATGATGGCCGCGACTGCGGCACAACTTGCGGATTTCACGGTGCTGACAGCGGAGGACCCGCGCACCGAGTCACTGGATGCGATTTTGCAGATGATGGCGGAAGGATGTGTGGCGCAGGGCGGCGTCGAAGGCGAGACCTTCATCCGGGTGTTGGATCGCGGTATGGCGATTTATCGCGCCTGCCAGATGGCGCATCCGGACGATATTGTGATCGCCTGTGGCAAGGGTCACGAACAGAGTATGTGTTTTGGTACGGTGGAATATCCCTGGGATGATCGGGACGCGATGCGGTCGGCTTTGCGCGGCACACCGCTGGGTGGCCTGCCGACCGCACCGTCGGAGACAGATTAGCGTGTTTGTTTGCGCCGGTTGCGGCGTTTGCGCTTGGACAGGGCTTCAGCCGCGTACAGGCGGATTTCGCCGGAAAGGGTCAGATGGCGATGCTGCTCTTCAAGGTTCTTATGGGTTTTTTCGGCGAGATATTCGAACATCATACTCATGTTTCAAATCCCCTGAGTGGTATAGTCTATTGTGTAAATTATATAGCAAAAACGGCGTTTGAATAGTTAAGATTGCACGAGATGCCAGCATGATGTTGTGTCAAATATGTTTGTGGTAAAATGTGAGCGATATAATGGCGGAAACAATTGATGACTGATCTGGGAATTATCATTGTCAACTGGAACACTCGCGACCTGCTGCGCAAATGCCTGCAAACTGTAGAGGCGAGCCAGGGTGATTTTGCCTACAGAGTGGTGATAGTCGATAACGCATCCACCGATGGCAGTGCGGATATGGTGCGTGATGAGTTTCCGCAGGTCGAGGTGATCGCCAGTGAGGTTAACGGCGGGTTCTCCTACGGCAACAACCTGGGGCTGCGCCGGTTGGGCTACCGTGATATAGGCGATGTGGACCCCGATGCCCCGCGTTATGCCCTGCTGCTGAATCCGGATACCGAAGTCCCGCCGGAGTCACTTTATAATATGGTCAGGTTCATGGACTCGCGCCCCGATGTCGGTATGGCTGGCCCTAAGCTGCTGCTGGCGGATGGCAGCCTGGATTTGGCGTGTCGCCGCAGCTTCCCGACACCGAAAGTCGCGTTTTACCATTTCTCTGGTCTGGCAAAACGGTTCCCGAAGAGCAAACGGTTTGCTCGCTATAATATGACTTTTGCCGATATTGACGAGGAGTTGGAGGTCGATTCGGTGGTTGGCGCGTACATGCAGGTGCGCAAAGAAGCGATTGCCAACGCGGGGTTGTTGGATGAGACCTACTTCATGTACGGTGAAGACCTGGACTGGGCATATCGCGTGAAGCATGCCGGTTGGAAAGTTGTGTATCATCCCGAGGTTACTGTATGGCACATCAAAAGAGCGGCCAGTCGCAAAAGTCCGAGAGCGCAGTTCGAGTTTTATCGAGCGATGCTGATCTTCTACCGGAGGCACTACCGGAAGACGACCCCTCTCTGGCTTCACGGACTGGTACTTCTGGGTCTGGTGGTCAAGGGTGGGCGTGGAATATGGAAGGAAATACGACATTCCCCGCTGCCGGCCAGCAACGCCTGATCCAGCAGATTAAATCTGAGACACTGCGCTCGCGCAATATCAAGTTCTTGCTGAATGTTCTGCTGATCGTGCTGGACATCGTGATGTTGTGTGCGGCTTTCGTTCTGGGGTATGTGGCACGCATGTACGTGCCGTTGTTTGCTATCCCGGAAGCCCAACCACCGCTGCGTGAGTACATCCCGACGATGCTGCTCCAGATGAACGTCATCATGATCGTGTTCTTCTTCTCGCGCCTCTATCACCTGCGCCGTGTCATCAGCCGCATCGACTACGCTCGTTACATCCTGGGGTCGGTCACGATTGGTGTGGTGATCGCCAATGGCTTGCAGGAATTGATGTTTAAGAACACACCGTTGGAAATTGACTATCCGCGTGGGATGTTCTTCTATTCGTGGGCGCTCAGTGTGTTCCTGGTGCTGTTTGCCCGTGAGTCGCACTTGATCTTGCAGGCCAGTACCCGTCGCCTGGGGATCATCCGCGATAACCTGTTAATTATCGGCACGGGGCGCATCGCCCGCGACATCACCGAGCGTATCAAGCGTACACCGGAACTGGGCTATAACATCGTCGGTGTGGTGACCAATCAGGTCAAGCCGAAGGGCCACATGCTCGGTTTTCCGATCCTGGGTTTGTATCCTGACATCCCGGCGATTATCGACACCTACAGTGTCGAGCAGGTAATTATTGCGCTGCCGGACGCCCGCCGTGCCGAAATTGTCGATCTGGTGACTTTGTGCCAGCGCGGGCGGGTCGATATTAAAGTCTATCCCGATATTTTCTCGTATATGGCCGGCGACATGAACGTGGCCGACCTGAACGGTACACCGCTGCTGACCGTGCGCGATATTTCGCTGCGCGGTTGGAAGCTCAGTCTGAAGCGCGGTATGGACTTCTTTGGGGCGCTCCTGGGGTTGGTCTTCCTGTCGCCCATGATGCTGCTCATTGCGCTGGCGATCCGTCTGGAATCCAAAGGGCCGGTCTTCTATTCGCAGATTCGCATGGGGCTGGACGGGCGACCGTTCCCGGTGATTAAATTCCGGTCGATGCGGATGGACGCTGAATCCAGCGGACCTGGCTGGACAGTACCGGGCGATCCGCGTGTGACTCGTGTGGGGAGTTTGCTGCGCCGGACGGAGTTGGATGAGATACCGCAGCTTATCAACGTATTGCTGGGCCAGATGAGCCTGGTTGGACCGCGCCCGGAGCGTCCGATTTATGTGCGCCAGTTCCGCGAACAAATTCCGCGCTATATGGAGCGCCACCGCGAGAAGGCCGGTATGACTGGCTGGGCGCAGGTCAACGGGCTGCGCGGCGACACCTCGATCACGGCCCGCACCAGCTATGACCTGTGGTACATCGAGAACTGGTCGGTGTGGTTGGACTTCAAAATCATTATCCGCACAATCTGGATGGTTATCGCCCGCAAGAATCAGAACGCCTACTGATGGATTTGCACACACTCGAAGAGAAAATGCACGCCTTTGTACGCAGCAAAGGCTGGTACGAGCCAGAGTCACTCCGTCCGCAGACACCGCGCAATCTGGCGATTTCGCTGGTCCTGGAAGCATCGGAAGTGCTGGAACATTTCCAGTGGAACGGCGATATTCCCGACCGGGACGCGCTGGCGTCAGAACTGGCCGACGTGATGCTCTACCTGCTGCAACTCGCCAGCCTGAGCGAGATCGACCTCGGTCAGGCGGTGCTGGATAAACTGGATGTGAATTATCAACGAACATGGGGTGAAGACTGATGCGAATGTCGCGCCTGTTCAGCCAGACTTTGCGTGAGGTGCCAGGCGACATCGCCAGTCACCAGTTTTTGCTGCGGGCCGGATATGTCCGCCAGCTTGCGTCCGGTATCTTCACCCAGATGCCGCTGGCGCAGCGCGTGCTGCACAAAATCGAGGCCATCATCCGTGAGGAGATGGACGCTATCGGCGGCCAGGAGATCAGTATGCCGGTGGTGCATCCAGCAGACATCTGGATGGAGTCCAACCGCTGGTATGAAGTCGGCCCGGAGATGACACGCTTCCAGGATCGCGGCGGGCGCGATATGACGCTGGCGATGACGCACGAAGAAGTGGTGGCCGATCTGGTCCGCCACGAAATCCGCTCCTACCGCCAGCTTCCGGCTACGATCTATCAGATTCAGACCAAATGGCGTGACGAACCACGCCCACGCGGCGGATTGATCCGGGTGCGCGAGTTCACCATGAAAGACAGCTACAGCCTGGATGTGGATGAAGCAGGGTTGGATGCGCAGTATGAGGCACACTACCGGGCCTATTTCAACATCTATCGCCGCTGCGGCCTGCCGGTGATCGCGGTCGCTTCGGATACCGGCATGATGGGTGGCAAACTGGCGCACGAGTTCATGTATCTGACGCCGGTTGGTGAGGATACGCTGCTGCTGGGTGAAGACTATGCCGCCAACCGTGAGGTGGCCCGGTTCCACAAGCCGCCGGTCGCTTCTGAAGACCCGCTGCCACTGGAAAAAGTGGCGACGCCCGATACGCCCACCATTGACGCTCTGGCAAAGCTGCTGGATATTTCGCGCACACGGACAGCCAAGGCGGTGTTCATGGTGACCGACGACGACCGCTTTGTCTTCGCGGTTGTGCGTGGTGATATGGACCTCAACGAGACCAAGCTGGCGAACGCCGTCAAAGCCGGTAGCCTGCGTCCGGCGACCGAAGAAGAAATTCGCGCCATCGGAGCCGAGCCGGGTTATGGATCGCCGGTCGGGGTGAAGAACTGCATGATTGTCGTGGACGACATCATCCCACAGTCGCCTAATCTGGTGGCTGGGGCCAATGAACCGGGCTATCACCTGCGCAATGTCAACTACGGGCGCGATTACAGGGCCGATATTGTGACCGACATCGCCGCTGCCCGCGATGGCGATCTGGCTCCTGACGGCCAGACGGTCTTACAGGCGGTGCGCGGCGTGGAAGTGGGCAATATCTTCAAACTGGGGACGCGCTACAGCGAGGCGTTGGGCGCGACCTACCAGGATGCCGACGGCGAGAAATGTCCGGTGGTGATGGGGTCTTATGGCATTGGTGTGGGGCGCTTGATGGCCTGCATCGCCGAGGAACACCACGACGATAACGGTCTGATCTGGCCGGTGTCGGTCGCGCCGTATCAGGTGCATCTGGTGGTGCTGCCCGGTGACGACACACAGCGGGTTGCCGAGGAGCTTTACGACAGTCTGCGCCAGGCTGGTATCGAGGTACTCTATGATGACCGTGACGAACGCGCCGGGGTCAAATTCAACGATGCCGACCTGATCGGTGTCCCGCTGCGTTTGACCGTCAGCGGGCGCTCACTGAAAGCCGGTGGCGTGGAATACAAGCGGCGCGATCAGGATCAGCGCGATGTGATCGCCCACGCGGATGTGATCGGGACGGTGCAATCGGAACTGGCGACGCTGCACAAGGCAATCCAGCGTGCAGTCGATTAAGACCCTATGTGTGTCCGTCTCGCTTCGCTATAATGCTTACAGCGAATTGGCAGTAAGGACGAACTCACATGGCATCACAGGCGGTCACGCCCCAGAGCGAAGATTTTTCAAAGTGGTATAACGAAATCGTCTATAAGGCCGACCTGGCTGCCCAATCCCCGGTGCGGGGATGTGTGATAATCAAACCCTACGGCTACGAGGTCTGGGAAGCGGTCAAGGGCGGGTTGGATCGGCGCTTCAAAGCGACCGGCCACCAGAACGCCTATTTCCCGTTATTTATCCCGGAGAGCTATCTGCGGCGCGAGGCCGAACACGTCGAGGGCTTCAGCCCGGAACTGGCAGTAGTAACACATGCCGGTGGCAAAGAACTGGAAGAGCCGCTGGTGGTGCGCCCGACATCGGAGACGATCATCGGTGAGGCGTTCGCCAACTGGATTCAATCGTACCGCGATTTGCCACTGCTGATTAACCAGTGGGCCAATGTAGTCCGCTGGGAATTGCGCACCCGGCCATTCCTGCGCACGACCGAGTTCCTGTGGCAGGAAGGCCATACGGCCCATATGACCGAGGACGAGGCCGAGCAAGAGACCCTGCAAATGCTTGACATCTACGCCGATTTTGCCATCAACGAGGCCGCCATCCCGGTCATCAAGGGGCAAAAGAGCGACATCGAGAAGTTTGCCGGTGCGCAGCGGACCTACACCATTGAGGCGATGATGGGCGATAAACGGGCGCTCCAGGCCGGGACCAGCCATAACCTGGGCCAGAACTTCGCCAAAGCATTTGACATCAAATATCTCTCGCCGGAGAATATGGAAGAATACTGCTGGACGACGTCATGGGGAGTCAGTACGCGCATGGTCGGGGCGATTGTCATGGCTCATGGTGATGACAAGGGGCTGCGGCTGCCGCCGCGCATTGCGCCGATACAGGTAATCGCTGTGCCGATCTTCAAGACCGACGATGAAAAAGCGGCGGTGATGGAAACCATCACCCGGTTGGTGGATCAACTGCGCGATGCTGGAATCCGGGTCCAGATGGACACCCGTGATGAGTCGCCCGGTTTCAAATTCAACGACTGGGAGATGCGTGGAGTACCGGTGCGGTTGGAAGTCGGACCGAAAGATGTCCAGAAAGGGAATGCAGTGCTGGCACGGCGCGATATTCCCGGTCGGGAGGGTAAGGCGTTCATCAGCCAGGATGTGCTGCTGAATGAGGTGCAGCGCGTGCTGGATGATGTACAGGCCAATATGCTCCAACAGGCGACAGAATTCCGTGACGCCAACATTCACGAGGCTGCTGATTATGACACCTTCCGCCAGATTGTTGAGCAGAGCGGATGGGTACGCTGCTGGTGGTCCGGTTCCGATGATGACGAGCGCCGGGTCAAAGATGAAACTGGAGCGTCGCTCCGCTGTTATCCATTGGAACAACCCGGCGGTGAGGGCCGCTGTGTATTAACCGGACAAACCGCAGAACGGGTGGCCCTGTTTGCCCGTGCCTATTGAGTGTAGTAGAATAAGAAGGTTGTGCTTGAAGTGGTACCAGTGGTTTGTTACAATTATAGCAAACTTGTTCGGAAAACGTTTTGAAACTATGTGCTGCGTTTAAATAGAGCTTAACTCGCCGATAACGGTGGTATTCTTGGGATTACGTTTAATGGCTGCTTATCTGATTGTAGACGTAGATGACCTTTTCCAGCATTTCCGAAGTCGTGGCATCGCCGTCGACTTGCAGGAACTGGCGGTTGGCTTGCGCGGTGGGGCTGCGCTGGCTGCCGGACTGGTCAATGCGGATAGCCTCAAATCGATTGCGGTGGCTGATTGGCAAAGTCACCCGACGTATCGTGGTACGCACCCGGAGCAGGTTTTCGCCAATGCCGGTTACGATACCTTTGACATACCTGTTCGTGCTTCCGTAGCGGATGCGCTGATTATTCATTACTTCTCCTATGATCCGGACCCGGTTGATGAATTGATTCTGGCGACAACCAGCCAGGATTTGCTGCCGGTAATCCGGCGTGTAAAGACCACCCGAAACGCCCGCATTCGTATGTGGGGGTCGGACGATGTACTCAAGGGGACAGAGTTCGCGGATGATGTGGTCTTCCAACCGCTTGAGAGCCTGCTCGGTATTCAAACCAAGAATGTCGCGGTGTATATCGACTTCGAGAACATCGCCATCAGTTTGAATGAACAGGGTTTCGTCGTCAATCTGGATCATCTGATTGATCGCTTCCAGCGGCAAGCACGGGCGCACGGCCAGGTGGTCAAGATCGCTGCATATGCCCCCTGGGGACAGCGGGGTGCGCTGCCGCCACTGACCGATTCCAGCGGGCGTGAAGTCGCTGACGAGTCATTAAGCCGGTTGGCGTTAGCGAATATCGATCCGGTTTTTAATCTACCGGGTAAAAACAGCGCCGATGTGCGGATTGCGCGTGATGTCATCACTGATGCCAGCCACGCCGATGCCGCTGACGTATATATCCTTGCCAGCGGTGATCGTGACTTCAAGGACGTGCTGAATACACTGGTCAAGCGCAATCTCACGGTGATACTGTGGGGAGTACGCGGGTCAACCAGCCGGTTGTTTGAGAATAACAACGAAGGGATTGTTGTCGAGTACATCGATGACTTCACCAACCTGCAAACACACCAATCGCTCAGCACGGCGTCCATCAACGATGAGACCGGCAGCAATTTTACGCCATCCCAGTGGACCAGTGTCATCATTCAGTTTGATCGACTGACGGCTGAATTGCAGACGGATTCGTGTTCCATCCGCCAGCTTGTCGAAAAGCTCCAGGAAACCGGCGCGGTCGTCTCCCGTCCGCGTGGTGAAGACCTGGTTTCACAGGCCATATCGCTGGGTATTCTGAAGCCAATTTCCACTAACGGCCATATCATCCTAAACGGCAATCACCCGATTGTGGATAAAACACGGCTGATCGTGGACCGGATTGTCCGGAGGGTGGAGAACACACTCCAGGTACGCGGTTGGGAATACGTCAATTACGGCTTCCTGCTCAAGGGGCTGGCGATGGATCGTGAACTGGATCGACCGGGATGCAACACCGACGACCAGTGGCGCTCCCACTGGATCGACAGTCTGGTTCGGGAGGGGGTGTTGGAACGCCAGCTTGTACCGCACCGGCATAACCCAGACGATCTGGTGCCTGTGATTATGCTGTCAAACGGCTACTCACTTCAGAACAACGCCCCGCATTACGTCGAAATCGACGAAGAAGACAACCTGGACCATAGCTGGGCCGATATTCCACTCGATCAGTTGAAGCTGATGGAGGCGGATACGGCGGATATGGTCGAACGGATTGTGGTCAGCATTGAGCAGTTTACCAGCTTCAGGAATTTCGCATGGTGTCCGTTGGGGAGTTTGCACCGGCGGCTGCGGGCGTTCGACACGGGGATGTCCTTCCAGCGGGCGGTGGAGTACCTGATTGAGCATGAAACGACAATGGTCAATGAGTATCCCAATCCCCAGAGCAATTACAACACCAAAGGTATTTCGCTGGATGAAAAGAGCGAGATCGCGGCCCGAATCCTGGTGCAGCGTGATGCCTTTATCAAGCTGCTGCTGGACCTGTACGAACACAACATGATTATCTCCGAGCAAAATATTCGTGCGCTTTCGCCGTCGGATGATTGGGACCTGGTGCTGTGGTTTTCCATCATGGAGACGGAAAACGTGCTGAATGTGCTGCCTGGCCGTCCAGGACAGTATAGTTTGTTCCGAACGCACCACACTGTTAACCTGGTTGCTAACAGCCGGGACCAGGGCAGTTGACTCAGCCATTGGCAGCCAGCAGGGCCTTTGCTATAATGCCTGAACGTATCCGACCGGCGGACTACTCTGTCCAGTCTGCCTGGTGACATGAATCAAAGGACGGCAATGTCTTACACAACTGAAGATAAAGAAATAATCATCCGGGAATATGGACGGCATGAGGGTGACACTGGATCACCGGAAGTGCAGATTGCACTGCTCACCGCTCGTATTCGTCAATTGACAGAACACCTGAAGGTCCACAAGCATGACCAACATTCACGGCGCGGGCTGCTGAAACTCGTTGGTCAGCGGCGGCGTCATCTGCGTTATATCAGCCGCAAGGACCCTGATACGTACCGTGAACTGCTCCAGCGACTGGGTTTGCGGCGGTAGTGATGTCTGGCGGTGTCTATGCTGCACCGCCTTCTGTAGTTTTTTGCGCCCGGCTAAACAGGAATTGGGATTTGATGGTTAAGCTGGTGACGGTTTAACAACAAACCCCAGTCCCTGGCAGCCGGGCGTCCTGTTTATATACGGAGGTGATAACGTAATGATCGTAGATGGAACGCGACAGGCCAGCCAATTCACAATAGAAGTTGCTGGTAAAGAGATCGTCATCGAGACCGGCAAGCTCGCGGAGCAGGCCGGAGGTGCCGTAACGGTGCGTACCGGCGATACTGTGCTGTTCGCTTCGGCCACGATGAGCCGGAGCGTTCGTGAGGGGATCGACTTTTTCCCCTTGAGTGTCGATTATGAAGAGAAGCTTTACGCCGGCGGGCGTATTCCGGGTAGTTTCTTCCGCCGTGAAGGGCGTCCCGCTGAAGGTGCGATCCTGATCTCTCGTGTGATTGACCGCACCCTGCGTCCGCTTTTCCCGAAGGATATGCGTAACGAAGTCCAGATTATCCTCATGTCCCTGAGCCACGACCAGGAAAATCAGGTCGATATGCTTGGCATCTTAGCCGCCAGTGCTGCCCTGATGATCTCGGACATCCCCTGGAAGGGTCCGATAGCCGGTGTGCGTATCGGCATGGTCGATGACGAATTTGTCATCAATCCGACCCATTCGCAGCTTGACCAGAGCAAACTCGATCTGCGTGTGTCGGGTACGGCAGATGCGATCAATATGGTGGAGTGTGGTGCGCAGGAAATCGACGAAGACAAAATGTTGGAAGCGATGGAACTGGCACACCAGACCATCCAGCCGCTGGTCGAACTGCAAAAGCAGATGGCGGCGGAGGTCGGCAAAGAAAAAGCCGAATATGTCGGTAATCTGGAAAATGAAGCCGTGAACGCCGAAGTCGCCGCGAAAGTGGGCGACAAAATCCGTCGGCTTCTGGTCGAAAAGACCGACCGTAACGAGCGGTCCGAGGCGATGGACGAGCTGCAGAAAAGCCTGATGGAAGAATATGAAGCACGGGCGGCTGACGAAGAAGAGCCAATCTCGGCTAAAGATATTAACCACGCCTTCGAATCCGTCCTCAAGGCTGAAGTGCGCCGCCGCATCCTGACGGACGGTATTCGCCCGGATGGGCGTGATTACACGACAATCCGCGCGCTGGCGGCGGAGGTCGATCTGCTGCCCCGCGTACATGGCTCCGGTTTGTTCACACGCGGCCAGACTCAGGTGTTGACCATCGCCACACTCGGTACCCCGCGTGACTCACAGGAACTTGACGGGCTGAGTCCGCAGGATAACAAACGCTATATCCATCACTACAACTTCCCGCCCTACAGCACTGGCGAAGCCTACCCGTTGCGTGGGACCAAACGCCGCGAGGTTGGTCATGGTGCGCTGGCAGAAACAGCGCTGCGGGCGATGATCCCGTCAGAAGAGGAATTCCCCTATACCATCCGCCTGGTCAGCGAGGTGATGAGTTCCAACGGCAGTACCTCAATGGCGAGTGTCTGTGGCAGTACGCTGGCGCTGATGGATGCCGGTGTGCCGATTTATCGTCCGGTTGCCGGTATTGCGATGGGCCTCATCAAGGAAGGCGATGATGTCGCCGTTCTGACCGACATCCAGGGTATGGAAGACCACCTGGGCGATATGGACTTCAAAGTGGCGGGTACCGAACGCGGAATCACGGCGCTTCAGATGGACATCAAGATCGCCGGTGTTTCGCGTGAGATCATGACCCGTGCGCTGGCGCAGGCTCGTGATGCGCGTATGGAGATTCTCGACCTGATCGTGGCGACCATTTCCACACCGCGCCAGAACCTCAATGAATACGCGCCGCGCATGGAGACAATTCATATCGACCCGAATAAGATCGGTGCGATCATTGGACCGGGTGGCAAGACCATTCGCTCCATCCAGGAACGGACGAACACCAAGATCGACATCGAGAACGACGGCACGGTCTTCGTTGCCGGTATCGACGGCCCATCGGTCGCCATTGCGCTTGAGGAGATTGCTACGCTGACGGAAGATGTCGAGGTCGGGCGCATTTATACCGGCAAGGTGAATCGTATTGAACCTTACGGCGTCTTTGTCGAATTCCTGCCAGGGCAAGATGGTATGATCCACATCTCGCAACTGGCCGACTACCGCGTTGCCAAACCGGAAGACGAGGTACAGATGGGCGACGAGATCATGGTAATGGTCATCGATGTCGAACCCGGTTCCAACAAAGTGCGTTTGAGCCGTCAGGCAGTGCTGGAAGGCTGGACAGCGGAAGAAGCCCGGCAGCGTGACCGCAACCAGCGCAGCAGTCGCGGCGGTGGCGACCGTAATCGCGGTGGTGGTGGAGATCGCAATCGCGGCGGTGGCGGAGATCGCAATCGCGGCGGTGGTGGAGATCGCAATCGCGGCGGTGGTGACCGCAAGCACTAATTCAGGGGTAGGAGACCGGGTGTGAACAATCTGCAACCGCCCCAACCGACTTCTGCGCGTTGGGGTGTGCGCACCAAACGCATTGTTGCCATCTTCACGTTGGCGTTTGTTGCCTTTGCACTCTGGAACCTCAAGCAGATATTCTCCCTGTTAATTGTTGCGGTTTTGTTCTCCTATCTGCTCTGGCCGCTGGTCAGCCTTATCGAACGGCGGGTACTTCACGTCTTGCCATTCGGTACGCGCTCTCTGGCGGTGTTCATCAGTTTTGTGGCCGTCATCGCCATCTTTGGGGTTGCGTTGGTTGCCATTGTTCCAGCACTGATCGCTCAGATTGTGGAGTTGGGGCAGGATTTCCCGACACTGGTTGAGCAGGTCCAGGGCAATATCGAGTCCTTTCTCAACCAGCCGATTACCATCAACGGACGGGCGGTCCTGTTCAATGGACAACCAATTGTGCCTTTGGAGCGTTTGGCTGATTTGACCGGTGAGGCCGATGTCAGCCGGGTGTTTGAGTCGGACTCTTTGGATATGAGTGCTATGCTGGTCGATTCGGTCACAGGGTTGACTGGTTCGGCGGTCAGTTTTGTCGGCGGTGCTGTCGATATTCTCATCAATCTGGTGTTCCTCATCACCATCGTGTTTTATCTCATCCGTGACGGTGACAAATTCATTCAGAAGTTGATAGAAATTACGCCGGAAGCCTATGAGGGCGATATACGGCGGATGCTTTATGAACTGGGGCGGGTGTGGAACGCCTATCTGCGCGGTCAGATGGTTTTGAGCATCACGGTCGGGATGGCTGTCTATGTATCCGCACTGGTTCTGGGGTTGCCCAACGCGCCGATTCTGGGCCTGCTTTCTGGCCTGTTGGAGTTCATGCCCAACATTGGCCCGTTTATTGCACTGTTTCCGGCGGCACTGACGGCGCTGTTCTCGCAATCCAGCACGGTTCCGATATTGTCGGGAATCAGCTTTGCCCTGGTAGTGATCTTTGTCTGGATCGCTATCCAGAATGTGGAGTCGGTGGTGCTGGTGCCTCGGGTGATGGGTGGCAGCCTTAATCTACACCCGGTAGTGGTCATTATCGCGGTGATTGGTGGTGCCAGCGTCGCTGGGGCGCTTGGTCTGATCCTGGCCGCACCCTTTACCGCTACCGCACGCCTACTCGGCCAGTATATCTATGGCAAATTGTTCGATATGGACCCCTTCCCGCAGCGACAGCCCCGTCAGGCGGCGCTGTCGGGAGCCTGGATTGTCCGGGCGAACACCTTCAACTGGCGGTTGATCCCTGGCAGCCGTTTCTTGAAACGGCGGATTGATCGGGTGGTCCTGCACCGTATGTCATCTCAGGAGAGAGAAGCAAAATCATGAGCGACGATATCCCAACCCAGACACTGGCCGAAACCGAAGACTATGTGGCCTGGATGTCGGAAGAACCCGACGGTGAACAGGTCTATCATATCGAACTCGGCACGATTACCCTGCATTTTTTCCGTGAGGAATGGCAGCAATTACTCAAGCTGCTGAAGGAAGCCGGGAAGAAGAATCCGTGATCGCGGCGATGGCGAAGCATTTGCCACCATCGGCATCCCGCTTGCGACTCCTGGATGTGAACGGCGAGGCGGGAGCCGGTTTATCGCGCCTGCGGGCGGACCTGGACATCCAGCCTGTGAGCGGTCAGGTCTCGACCTGGAACGTGGCCGGTGAGGTCGATGCGATTGTCGCCTATGCCTACATTATCAACGCTGGCTTTCTGGCGGCGGCCCTGGAACGACTGCGTGCCGGTGGGCGTTTGATCGTTGTTGATTCCAAAGGCTACAGTGACAAGCGCACGATGGGCCAGCGCTTAGAAACGGCAGGTTATGTGCGGATTCTGGTTGAAGACATCGACGGCGGTGGCGTGTTGATCCGGGGCGAGAAGCGCCATATGCACCAGAACACGCTGGACCGTATTCAGTTGGTGGCCGGTCAGGAGGGTGATGGCGCGGCCTGGGCAACTTATCGTGGGCGTTATGTCCATCTGCTGATCCGTCAGACGCCGAATAAGCCGGTCTGGCGCATGGACCCGCACGAGCCGATTCGCTGGCAGGCGGTGACGCTGTGCCAGTCTGAGCGTGAACATCTCGTGGCCTTTAGCAGTTTGCCCAAAGCTGTCGGTTTCATGCAGCCAGTGGTGGTCGCCGGACAGATCAACGACATCAACAAAGTGGGCAAGTTCAGCCGTTCCACTGCTGAAACCTGGACTCTGCCGGTACTGCTAAATCCAGAACGGTCGCTGCTGGATGGCGGAACGGTCGGTTTTGTTGAAATCGATCCAACCACCGCCGAATCCCCTGATGAGTGATGATATCGCTTTCCTGACCTCTCCCCAGGGTCATTCGCTGTGCCAGCAACTTGCCTCCCTTGATCTCTCGAACCCACTTCCGATCCTGACGCGCCTGCGTAAGGACTACACATCACAACAGGCCGCCGCCGCCGTGACGATGGCACGACTGCGGCAAAAAGCCGAGGAGAAATTCGGGGTATACGCCGCATCCATGCTTTTTACCGCATCGGCGCTGGAACAGGCCAGCCATCCAGCCGTGCGTCGCTACCGGGCGCAGCGGATCGGCATTCAGCCGGTGCTGGACGCTGGCTGCGGCATCGGGGCCGACTCACTGGCCTTTGCGGTTGAGGGATCAAGGGTATATGGTGTGGACCTGGACCCGGTTCGCGTCGAGATGGCTCGCCACAATGCCGGGATACTCGGATTGGAGAATGCCCGATTTGCGGTTCAGGATGTGCGCGAGATGTCGATTTCAAGGGACGGCACGATCTTCTACGATCCGGCCCGCCGCGATGCCCAGGACCGCCGTATCTTCGATGTTGAGCGTTATATCCCGCCGTTATCGTTGGTACATGACTGGCAGGCGGATCGGATTGTAGCCAAACTGTCGCCGGGTGTGGCGCTGGATCAACTTGCCAGTTATGCGGGGCAGGTCGAGTTTATCTCGGTCGAGGGCGATCTAAAAGAAGCGGTCTTGTGGTTAGGCGAGAGGGATAGTCCGCCAGCGGCAACCCTGATTGAGGCGACTGGCACGGTGCTGCACTGGCAGCCATCGGTGCATGAGGCGGCTCCACCGGGGCCACCGGCTGATTGGTTGGTCGAACCGGACCCGGCCTTGATCCGTGCTGGATATGTGCAGGATGTGGCGGCGCAGGCTGGCGGCCATCAACTGGATGAGACCATTGCCTATTTTACCACGCAGCAGCGCCCGGAGTCGCCCTGGCTGCGGTCCTGGGCGATTCTGGACTGGATGCCGTTTCATCTCAAGCGACTGCGGGCCTATCTGCGCGACCATAACGTCGGTCGGGTGACGGTGAAGAAGCGCGGCTCACCGGTCACACCGGAGGAACTGATTACCAGGCTCAAGTTGAAAGGTAGGGAGTCGCGCACGCTGATTTTGACTCGCTTCCAGGGACAATCCATTGTCATCATTTGTGCAGATTATACGCTATAATAGAGTGAAACTGCTCAAAATAGGAGGTTACAGTGTTAAGACCTTATACGAATGAACCCCTGACCGATTTCACCCGCCCGGAAAACCAGACCGCCTTCAAAGCCGCCCTTGATAAAGTCAAAAGTGAGATCGGACGGACCTATCCACTGATTATCGGCGGTGAGGAAATCGTGCTGGATGAGACCTTCCCGTCGATCAATCCAGCCCGTCCACAGGAAGTTCTCGGTCATTTCGCCAAAGCTAACGAAGAATATGCCGAGAAAGCCATGCAGGCGGCGTTGCAAGCCTTTGAGTCCTGGAAGTTCACGCCAGCGGAGGAACGGTCACGCTTTCTGCTCAAGGTGGCGGCAGAGATGCGGCGGCGCAAGCACGAATTCAGTGCTGTGATGGTGTTGGAAGTTGGCAAAAGCTGGGTGGAAGCGGATGCCGACACTGCCGAAGCCATTGACTTCCTTGAGTATTATGCCCGCCAGATGGTGCGATTGGCGGACAGCACAGCGGCGCTGGCACCCTACTCGCCGGAGCAGCTTCAACTGCAATACATCCCGCTCGGTGTGGGGGTGGTGATCCCGCCCTGGAATTTCGCCTGTGCCATCATGACCGGCATGACCTCAGCGTCGGTGGTGGCCGGGAATGCCACCATTCTCAAACCGGCATCCACAAGTCCCTGGGTGGCGTATAAGCTGGTCGAGTTGTTCCGCGAGATCGGACTACCGCCGGGTGTGTTGAACTTCCTGACCGGACCCGGCAGACTGGCCGGTAACTATCTGGTTGAACACCCGAAGACACGTTTCATCGCCTTCACCGGCTCAATGGAGGTCGGTCTGGGCATTTTCGAGAAAGCGGCTAAAGTTCACCCCGGCCAGCAGTGGCTCAAGCGCACCATCCTGGAGATGGGTGGCAAGGATGCCGTGCTGGTGGATGAGACCGCCGACCTTGACGCTGCCGCGCAGGGGATTGTCGCCAGCGCGTTCGGCTTCCAGGGACAAAAATGCAGTGCTGGCAGCCGGGCGATCATCGTGCGTGAGGTCTACGATACAGTCGTGGAGAAGGCAGTTGCTCTGGCGAAGGCGATCACCATCGGTGCGACCGATGCGGGTTCCGATGTTTATCTGGGGCCGGTGGTCGATCAAAAGGCCATGAACAGCATTATGGATTACATCGAGGTCGGTACACAGGAGGGCGAACTGCTGCTCGGCGGTAAGCGTCACGAAACGCCAGATGGCGGCTATTTCATCGAGCCGACCATCTTCGGGAATGTGGACCGTGAGGCGCGGATCGCCAGAGAGGAGATCTTCGGCCCGGTGCTGGCGATGCTGCCGGCCAAAGATTATGACGATGCCCTGGCGATTGCCAACTACACTGATTACGGTCTGACGGGTGCAGTCTACAGTCGTGACCGGCAGCGGTTGGAACAGGCGCGGCGCGAGTTCCATGTCGGCAACCTGTACTTCAACCGCAAGTGTACCGGGGCGCTGGTGGGCGTTCACCCCTTCGGTGGTTTCAATATGAGCGGTACAGACAGCAAGGCAGGTGGTCCGGATTACCTTCTTCTGTTTACGCAGGCCAAGAGCATTGCTGAGAAACTTTAATTTTTCTCAATCTTGCGTATAATATTGGCATGTACGTGAGTGGAATAGATATGCTTGATGACAAGCCGTGAACCGATACGGCACGAAGTGCTGACCTGGGATGATGTGGATAGACTGGTTGATGTGCTTCTGCCGCAGTTACAGGGTAGAGGACCGTTTGAAGCGATGGTCGTGATTACGCGGGGCGGGATTGTCCCCGGAGGATTGTTGGCCGAAGCGCTAAACATTCGCCATGTATTGACAGCAGCAGTGGATTTCCCGTCGACTGCCGATGCTGTTTCCGAATTGATGGTCTGGCCGTCATTCTTGCAGTTCCCGGATTCGGTGCTGTTGGAAGGCCGCCGGACTCTGATTATGGATGATGTGTGGGGCAGTGGCCGTACCAGTACAGCGGTGCGCGGACGGGTGCAGGCTGCCGGTGCTGAACCGTATACCTGTGTGTTTCACTTTAACCCGTACCGTTCGCTATTCAGCAAAGCCAGGCCAGATTTCTACGGCGATGTCACTGACGCCTATGTTGTCTATCCCTGGGAAGTGGACCGGGGCTTGAGGGGAACGGGGCTTCGCTCTCCTCAGCCAGATATTAATTAACATAACGAGAGTGTTTGAGCATAAATGCGAATTTTCTGTTATACTCTCTCCGGACAAAGTACCCTATACGACGTTAAGAAAAACATACTACCGTGACGATATGGGGTTCATCGCCTGTTCATTTTACTGTTCGTCTGACATTGTGTCAGCGCAAATAACGAGTTGATTATGGACGACCTCACGGAATTTGAACGTCTACTCCAAGAAAACCCAGATTATTCCCCCTCAGCACCGCGCCGGGGTGAAATCCGTAACGCCACGATTCTAGAGGTCAAAGACCGTGAGGTCATCGTTGACCTGAACGCCAAACAAGACGGCATCGTGCGTTCGGAGGACCTAGAACGTCTGGATGATGAATATCGTGGTAGCCTGAATGTGGGCGATGAAGTCCCCGTGTATGTTCTGAATCCCCGCGATCAGGACGACAATTTGATTGTGTCGATCAACATGGGATTGCAGCGCTACGATTGGGAGCGTGCGCGTGAACTGCTCAAAAGTGAGGATGTGGACTCGGTACGGGTCACCGGACACAATCGGGGTGGTATTCTGGTTCGCTGGCGCAGATTAGAAGGCTTTATCCCCAGTTCGCATCTTGTTTCGGTCAACTTCACCAGTGATCGCCGTGATGCCTGGAATGAGTTGATTGGCACGGAACTGGTGGTCAAAGTGATCGAAGTCGATCAAGACCGGCGGCGATTGATCTTCAGTGAGCGTGAAGCCCAGAAAGAATGGCGTGCGCAGCAAAAGGCACGGCTTCTGGCAGAACTCCAGGAAGGCGATGTTGTCGAAGGAACTGTTACCGGCTTGCGAGACTTCGGTGCGTTCGTCAACCTGGGTGGTGCCGATGGCCTGATCCATGTGAGTGAGTTGGCATGGCACCGGGTCGATCATCCCCGTGATGTGTTGAGCGTGGGGGATAAGATCGAAGTCTATGTGTTGAACCTGGACCGCTCATCCAACCGTATCGCGCTCAGCCGTAAGCGCCTGCTGCGTGATCCCTGGGAAGACGCTTCCGAGCGCTACCATGAAGGCCAGTTAGTTGACGGCATGGTAACCAACGTGGTCGATTTTGGCGCGTTTGTGGCGTTGGATAACGGTCTTGAGGGTTTGCTGCATCTGAGTGAGATGGGTGATGGCTCACTGAAAGAACCCCACTCCTATTTGCAGAAGGGCGACCGGCTCAGTCTGCGCATCAGTCATCTGGAACCGGAAAAGCGGCGTGTCGGTTTTACCCAGCGCTGGGGGACGGATGCTGGCGATCCTGACGCTGAACCGCCAGCAGCCAGCGACCCCGATGATGTTGTGCCGCCAGCAGCCGGCGAGACTGATGATGACGTGCCGCCAGCAGCCGGCGAGACTGATGATGACGTGCCGCCAGCAGCCAGTGAG
>CAYQJO010000009.1:20105-41332 GCA_964417785.1 uncultured Anaerolineaceae bacterium
GAGACTGATGATGACGTGCCGCCAGCAGCCAGTGAGGAAGAAGAGGCCCAGGTGGCTGAGGATCAAGAATAGCTATCTAAACATTGACAAGCGACTCTGGCATCAGTATAATCTCCCGCGATCTTATGGAGGGAAATGCGTCGCTCATTTGTTGACGCGCACAAACTGGTGCAAATCTTTTTTTGTGTCATGGTCTAATTGACAAGCTCGGCAGCCTGGTGCAGACGGTAGGCTGACCGGGCTTTGTTTTGTTTTCCTCCCAGGTCGCTCAAACGAAATTTCCTCAGGGAGCCATTATGTACGTAGAAAATTCTTTAGATTTTGCTGCGCTTCTGGAGGCGTCATTCGCAGAGGAGGACTTTCAGCGCGGTGACATCGTGACCGGTAAAGTGTTATCGGTCGATAACCAGGGATTGATCGTCGGTGTAGGAACACAGCGAGATGGCTTTGTCTCGCGCCGTGACATCGAACGCCTGGGGATGCAGCCCGAAGATTACGCGATTGACCAGGATGTTGCGGTAAGTATCGTCCAATTGGAAGACGACGAAGGAAACATGCTGTTGTCGGTGTCTCAGGCTCGCCAGAGTGAAGACTGGGATCAAGCCCAGAAACTCCTGGATGATGATGAGACCTGGACCGGTCGCGTTATTGACTCGAACCGGGGTGGGATTATCCTTCTATTTGGCAACTTGCGCGGCTTTGTCCCGGCCAGCCACGTTCTGGATGTGCCACGCGGGTTGGATGAGGACGAGCGCCGCGATTATCTGCGCCAGTTGGTGGGCAAAGAGCTTGAAGTCAAACCGATTGAGGTCAATGCTCGCCGCCGCCGTCTGGTATTCAGCCAGCGGGATGTAAACCGCGAGAGCCGTGAAGCGCGGAAACAAAACCTGCTGGACGAGCTTAAAGAGGGCGATGTACGCAAGGGTGTGGTCAGCGGCCTGCGTGACTTCGGTGCTTTTGTCGATCTGGGTGGGGCCGATGGCCTGATCCACATCTCCGAACTGGCGTGGCACCGGGTCAGCCATCCGTCCGAGGTCATTAATCCAGGTGATGAAGTGGAAGTCTATGTGCTGCGCCTGGACAATGAAGGCAAACGTATTGGTTTGAGCCTGAAACGTTTGCAGCCCAACCCCTGGGAGCAGGTCGAATCGCTATATCATGTCGGCCAGCTTGTGGAGGGGTATGTGAGCCGGACGGCGCAGTTCGGCGCGTTCATCAGTCTTGATCCCGGTATCGAAGCGCTGCTGCATGTCAGCCAGATCGCGGACCCGCCACCAGAGGATGCCGATCGGGTTGTGCATCAAGGGCAACTGCTGCTGATGCGTGTTATTAGCATTGAGCCAGATAAGCAGCGGTTGGGCCTCAGTCTGAAAGAAGTGACCGACGAGGAATACGCCAGTTGGGAAGAGAAACAGGCAGTGGTGGCCGGGTAATCTGGCTCTGGAATACGTGTTGTTTTTCCGATACAATAGTTGAGTAATAATACCACAAAGAAAGGGGGTGAAGTACACGTAATGGCGTCTGTAAAGTTGAAACCCAATGAGTCTCAGGAACAGCTCCTGCGCCGGTTCCGTAAGCGCGTAACCAATGCGGGCATTCTGAGTACCGTGCGACGTAAACGCTGGCACATCTCGAAGAGTGAACTGCGTCGCATTGAGAAGAAAAAGGCAATCCGTCGTGCCCGCCGCCGTCAGCGCAAAGCAATGACACGCTAAGGTGGGTGGTTTCCTGAGTTTACGATAAGTCCGCTGCCAGCAATCCGGCAGCGGCTTGTTATTATTCGAGTAAGGAGAGCTATGGCTAAGAACGAGGATAAAGTCGAAGTTGAAGGTACGGTGGTAGAAGCGCTGCCCAATACCCAGTTCATGGTTGAACTGGATAACGGCCATCGCATTCTCGCGTATCTTTCCGGCAAGATGCGCAAGTTCTATATTCGCATCGCACTGGGTGACCGGGTGAAGGTCGAGATGAGTATGTACGATACATCACGCGGGCGCATCGTCTACCGCCACCGGGATGGCGGCGGCTCACGCGCTACTTAATCCCCCAGTGGACGTACATGGTGCCAAACATAAATGGTTTGTACTGGATATGCTGTACGCCCACTGATCGCATGATCTCGGCCAGTTCGTCCGGCGTTTTGAACGCTTGCGTTGATTCTGGCAGATAGCGGTAAGCGTCTGAACCGTTTTTGCCGCTAATCAAGCGTCCCATCGTTGGGATAACGTATTTCAAGTGAATCAGAATAAACGGGCGCAGCAGGTTGTGCGGCGGCGGTGAGGTATCCAGGATAACCAACCGTCCACCCGGTTTGAGAACCCGCAGTTGTTCGCGCAGGGTTGCTTCGATGTCGATGATATTACGAACAAGATAACCGGATACAACCGCATCAAACGTCTTGTCCGGGAAAGGCAGTCGCAGGGCATCTGCGCCACACCACTGCACATGCTGGCCGAGCGGCTGTGTTTGCCCGACGTTCATCATGGGCAAGGCAAAGTCTGCGCCGATGACCCTGGCTGCTGGCTGCTGGTGCAGGGCTTCAAAGGCGATGTCACCGGTACCCGTTGCCAGATCGAGAATACTGCCGTTCTCCGGGATGTTGGCCGTTTTTATCACAAAACGCCGCCAGCGCTGATCCTGGCCGGCGGTCATCAGCCGGTTCATCAGATTATAACGCGGCGCGATCCGCCCGAACATATCCTGTACGTAGGTTGCTTTTTCCTGGCCCTCTAAACGCATTCCATAGTCTCCTGGCTACAACCTATAAGCCGTATTCACGCCAACGCCGTTCAACCAGCGCTGACATTTCGGATTCAAGTTCTAGTGCTGGTGGCGCGGCTTTGGTGCTGCGCCGCGCATCAATGCCTACACGATCCTGATGGCGATGGAGATCACGCCGCCAATCGACACTGGCTAGAATCAACCACGCCAGCCGCGCCGGATCGTCCATATCGGTATCCGTATCGACCAGAATCAGGTGCTTATCCGGCACCTGCCGCCATAAATCCGACAGTAGCACGCCAGCCGGGTCCGTGCCAACCGCTACGATAATCACTGTATTATGCCAGAGTGTCCAGCGCAGGCCAATATCGTGCGTAGCGGAAGTTGTCGCCGGCAGGTCACCGGTAGTGCCGGTGGCATCGATCCCGACCTTGCCACCGAAGCCGTCGGTATGGGCGATTCCGTCGCCGGTGTGGACCGGGCCGTCAAGCTGGACGATGCGCATGGATTGAAGGGCATGTCGGGCTATGGTGTCCATATCGCGGACATCAACCCCGGCATCGACAACAATGATGGCCCGGTTGAGCGCAAGCTGGCCCATACCCCAGAGTCCGTACATGACCTTGTGGGCCGCACCGGGGTAGGTGCTATCAACGCTGACCACCGCCAGGTTGCGGAATACACCTGCTGCCGGGAAGTTGAAATCGACTACTTCGGTCAGGAGCAGGCGCATGAGCGGTGTGAGCAGAGCCTCACTGGCCTTGTTCAGCCAGTGATCCTCAGATGGTGGCGGTGATGATAGCACCAGCGGCAGATAACCACCTTCTCGCTGCGTGACCGCCGTGATCTGAAGTGTCGATTCCATCGTTATCTGACGGTAGAACCCATCGCTGCCGCCGAGTGTGGCCGTTACGCCGCCGGGAACCAGCCGCCCTTCAATGATGATCTCGGCGTTGGCAGGTACCCGGAGCGCCTGCGTTTGCGCCTGCGTCAGCGGCACGGGCCGCCGGCGTATCCAACCACTCAACCAATAGGGATGCAAGTCGGATGGGAGCGGAACACCAGCGGCCCAGATCATGGCCGGATCGCCGCCCAGGACCAGTGCTGCCGGAGTTGGTTCAGCGACAGGGACGTCAATCCAGAGATTTTCCTGGTGGATGACTGCCTTAACCGTCTGAACGCGCCCATCCAGGACCAGTTGAGCCTGCGGCAGGTTCGGGTGGCTCTCCTGCGACCACTGACGGCATACAGGAAGTGCGTTCAGGCTGGTCTGTTGGTAACGATTGGCACTGATTGGACTGGTGCGTATGATGCTGAACAACTCACTGGCGCGACTGGTGATGGCACTCAGGCTGAAATCCAGATTAACCAACCCGGTTACCCGTTCGCTGATCTCGTCCAGGTGATCGACACCCAGCGCCCATGCCATCCGGCGCGGACTGCCGAACAGGTTGGTCACGACCGGGAATTGGCGGCCCTGAACCTGCGGGAACAGCAGAGCGCGGTTGCGCTGTGACTGCGCAACGTGGCGGGTGATGGCGGCGATTTCCAATGCCGATTCGACCGGGCGGGCGACATAAACAAGGTCGTTGGCCTGTTCCAGCCGAATCAGAAATTCATCGAGGTCGCGGTACATATGGCCCGTTCATAATGTTTAAAACGATCAGAATATAATATACGCGACCTCAATGAGACTCATATGAATGGTTTACTTGCAGAGTGTGCGCGGCCACTCAGTGCGGTCGGCGGGTCTGGATCGCTACCCAATCGCCCTGGACATGGCGCTGGACCGGCTCTAACCCGGACCCGATGAGGGCGGCTTCCACATCGTCGGCCTGTTCCAACGTCAACCCGCTGAAGATGCCGCTGCCGCCAGGGCGAACCACGTTGCCAAGTCCCTGCTCGCACATGGGGATAATCACCCGCGCCAGGATGTTGACGACGACCAGATCAAAACGCCGCGATGACGCCAGTACACTGTCAAGGCTGCCGGTCTGGGCGGTAATTTTATCTGCCACATCGTTCTGGGCGGCGTTGAGGTCAGTTGTTTTGACGGCGGTCGGGTCGATGTCCAGCGCCAGGATCGAATGCGCTCCGAGTTTGGCGGCAGCAATCGCCAGGATGCCGCTGCCACAGCCGAGATCAAGAACCCGCTGTCCAGGCTCTACGCAGTTTTCCAGCGCGATCAGGCAAAGCTGGGTGGTAGGGTGGGTGCCGGTACCGAAGGCCATGCCAGGGTCCAGCGCCAGTTCAATGTCGTCGGGACCCAGGTCCATCTCGATCCACTGGGGACGGATCACGATCCGGCGGCCCAGGCGAATCGGCTTATAGTGGGCTTTCCAGGCTTCGGCCCAGTCGGCTTCATCAATCAATGTGTAGACCGGTGTGGGCATGGGGTACATCATGTTCATGTAGCGCAGTGCATCCTCGAACTGGCGGGTGGTGGCTTCGGCCCGTTCATCGGCGGGGATATAGGCCCGCACGGTGAGCCGTTCTGCTGGTGGGACCTCGCCATCGTCCCAGGCGTCGGGCATGATGCCTTCCTGCTCGATGGACACGCCCTGGTGACCATAGCGTTGCAGCAGTTCAGCGATGGCTTCGGCGGCCTCGCCATCCACGCTGAGCTTGATTTCGATCCATTTCATTGTGATGTATCCAGTTCAATGTTGGGAGAAGGACATGGGCCTCGCCATGTCCTTGTTTGTGCTACTCCCCGGCGAAGAAGTCCATCACCCGGCCCATAAAGCCCTTGCCGTTGGGCTGTGGTTGGACCTCACTGCCCATGACATCGGCCAGAGACTCGAATGCTTTGCGCTGTTCCGGGGTCAGTTTGGTGGGAATATCCACCCGGACGTGGATCAGTTGATCGCCGCGCCCACTGTTTGAGCCGTCGCTGCGCAGACGCGGGAAGCCTCGACCGCGCATCCGGAAGATTTTGCCACTCTGTGTACCCGCCGGAATCGTCAGTTCGACATCGCCATCCACCGTCGGGACGATGATCTTGTCGCCCAGGGTGGCCTGGACTACGTTGATCGGAATTTCCAGCAGGATGTCGTTGTCGCGGCGGACAAAGAACTCATGTTCTTTGACGTTGACCACGACATATAAATTGCCCTGCGGTGCGCCCTGTTCGCCGACATCGCCTTCGCTGCGCACCTGAATCTGCAAGCCTTCGTGGACGCCCGGTGGAATCTTGACATTCAACGTGGTGCGATTGCGCACCCGACCGCTGCCGTCGCACTTTTTGCAGGGATTCTCGACAATGCTGCCCTTGCCGCCACACTGCGGACACGGTGCCACCCGGACCATTGAGCCGAGGAAGGTCTGTTGGACCTGACGCACTTCACCTGTGCCGCTGCACATGGGGCAGGTGGTCGGGCTGCTGCCCGGCTCGGCCCCGTTGCCGTCACAGTGGTCACAGGTCTCCAGGCGGTCGAACGTCACTTCGCGCTCGGTGCCGAATACGGCTTCTTCAAAGCTGACGGTGACGTTTACACGGCGGTCGGCTCCGGCACGAGGTCCCCGCCGGCGTGTGCCACCGGCAGTCCGTCCGCCAAAGTTGTTGAAGAATTCCTCGAAGATTTCTTCAAAACCGGCGAATCCGGCCCCACCAGCGCCGCTATAACCGGCCTGACCGCTGACACCAGCGTGACCGAAGCGGTCGTATCGGGCGCGTTTTTCGTCATCTGAGAGGACTTCGTAAGCCTCGTTGATTTCCTTGAATTTGTCCTCGGCGTTCGGTTCTTCGCTGACGTCAGGATGATACTGCCGTGCCAGCTTGCGGAAGGACCGCTTGATGTCGTCCTTCGTTGCGCTGCGCTGAACTCCAAGAACTTCGTAATAATCTCGTGCCATGCTCCAACTCGTATCGTGTCATCGGGAGAGGCAAGAGCGAGGCACTGCCTCGCTCTCTAATTATGCATCGGTGAATTCGGCGTCAATCACGTCTTCATCGGCTGCCTGGCCGTTGTTTGTTGGGCCATCGCCAGGGGGTGGTGGCGGTGTCTGGTCGCCTTCTGGCTGCTGCTGGTACATCTGAGCGCCCAGTGACTGCATATGCTGGTTGAGCGTGTCCACTGCCGACTTGATCGCCTGCAAATCTTCACCATCTTTGACCTGCTCCACACCCGCAATCAGTTCACGGGTACGGGTCTTGGCGTCTTCTGGCAGTTTGTCATCAAAGTCACGCAGCAGCTTCTCGGCAGCGAAGATAGCGCTCTCAGCCTGATTCTTGACCTCCACGCCTTCCTTGCGTCGGGCATCGTCGGCGGCATGCTTCTCCGCTTCATCGACCATGCGCTCGATCTCATCGTCGCTCAGACCGCTGCTGGCGGTGATGGTGATCTTCTGTTCGCGTCCGGTCGCTTTGTCCTGAGCGCTGACATTCAGGATACCGTTGGCGTCAATGTCGAAAGTCACTTCTACCTGCGGAATACCGCGTGGTGCGGGGGGGATGCCGTCCAGAATGAATTTGCCCAGCGACTTGTTGTCGGCAGCCATCGGACGTTCGCCCTGGACCACATGGATTTCCACCTGGGTCTGGTTGTCGGCAGCGGTTGAGTAAATCTGGCTTTTCTTGGTCGGGATGGTGGTGTTACGTTCGATCATCGGTGTGGCGACACCACCCAGCGTTTCGACGCTCAGGCTCAGCGGGGTGACGTCGAGCAGCAGGATGTCCTTCACATCGCCCGCCAGCACACCGGCCTGGATCGCGGCACCCATCGCCACTACTTCATCCGGATTGATACCTTTGGTCGGCGATCTACCGAAGAAGCCCTCGACCGCCTGTTGGATGGCGGGCATACGGGTCATACCTCCGACCAGCAGCACCGCATTGATCTCGTCTTTCTTCAGTCCAGCATCCTTGAGGGCGTTTTCGCACGGGTTAATCGACCGCTTGATCAGATCGTCCACCAAACTTTCCAGCTTGGCCCGGCTGAGGGTCATGTTCAGATGCTTGGGGCCGCTGGCGTCTGCGGTGATGAAAGGAAGCTGAATCTCGGTGTTGAGGGTACTCGAAAGCTCGATCTTGGCTTTCTCCGCCGCTTCTTTTAGCCGTTGGAGCGCCTGCCGGTCCTGGCGCAGATCGATGCCGTTTTCCTTTTTGAATTCATCGGCCATCCAGTCGATGATACGCTCGTCGAAGTTGTCGCCGCCGAGGTAAGTATTGCCATTGGTGCTGCGGACTTCAAACACACCATCGCCGACTTCCAGGATGGAGACGTCAAAAGTACCGCCACCCAGGTCGTAGACGGCGATCAACTCGTTCTTATGACCTTCGCCCAGACCATAGGCGAGGCTGGATGCCGTCGGCTCATTGATGATACGCATCACTTCCAGGCCAGCGATTTTACCAGCGTCTTTGGTGGCGTTACGCTGCGTGTCGTTAAAATAGGCCGGTACCGTGATGACGGCGCGATCAACAGGTTCGCCCAGGTAAGCTTCTGCGTCGGCTTTGATCTTTTGCAGCACCATAGCCGAGACTTCCGGCGGGCTGTACAGCTTATCGCCCATCTTAACGCGGATGTCACCGTTGGGTGCGGCTGATACCTCATATGGCACGATCTTGGTGGTATCTTGCACCTCTCTGTCGCTGAACTTGCGTCCCATGAATCGCTTGACTGAGAAAATCGTGTTCTGCGCGTTGACCACCGCCTGGTTGCGGGCAACCTTACCCACCAGACGCTCACCGGTTTTCGGGTTAATTGCTACAACGGATGGGATCAGACGACCGCCTTCCGATGATGGAATCACCGTAGGTTCGCCGCCTTCCATCACGGCTACAACCGAGTTGGTCGTACCCAGGTCAATGCCGATTACTCTACCCATGATTATCTCCTATAATTTCTGGATTACTGCGCCACGCGCACGAGAGCGGGCCGCAGCATAATGTCGCCGCTCATATAGCCTTTTTGCATGGTTTCGATAATATGACCACTGTCAACATCATCGCTTTCGTCCATAGCGATAGCCTGATGTAAGTTCGGGTCAAAAGGCTCACCTACCGGATCAACGGGTTCAATGTTGTGGTCTTCCAGAATGCGTGTGAGCTTGCTATGCACGAGATTGACGCCGTTAATCCAGGGATTTTCCTGAATTTCTTCCGGGACAGTCACCATAGCACGCTCAAAATCGTCGATGATTGGCAGCAGTGTCTTGAGTACATCCAACTGGATGCGCTCGCGCATGTCCTGTTGTTCTCGTTCGATGCGCCGCCGATAATTCTGGAATTCGGCCAGCGTGCGCTGCCAGCCGTCAAGATTCTTCTTTGCCTCGGCTTTTAGCTCCGCTGATTGGTCATCGGCAACAGCGGTTGTCTCCTCATCGTCGGCGATGGCGACATCCGGCGCTTCATTGGCCGTTTCCTCAGCCGGTTTATCGCTTTTTTTGACCAAACTTGCCTCCATCAGGTGGTTCCCAACACAATCACATAGTCTAGCGACAAGATAATAGAATTACGTTAACAAAAAGATGAGTGACCCGTGAGTTACTCGCCCAGAATATCATCATCGCTATAAAGTTCGTGGAGCATACTGGTCATCAGGCCGGAGACGTAGCGGACTGTCTGGATGGCACGACCATAGTTGATGTGGGTGGGACCCAGTACCCCCACTGCACCGATCATGTGGCCGGGGATACCGTAGCGGCTGATGACGATGCTCAACTGGTTCAATTCTTCGCGTCCATCGCCAGCGACGATCACCTTGAAATCGTCGGCTGTCGGGTTCAGAACATCGGCGAGGATCATATCGAGAAATGCGCGTTCCTCAAACACCCGGATGGCCTGCTGTGCGCCCTCACCATCCTGAAATGTGTTGATGATGTCGCTCAAGCCATCGCGAAACACGCGCAGATGCGAGTTGTCGGCAGATTCCATCAATTCGGATGCCAGTTCCGCCACTTCCCGTTCCAACAGGGGAAGCTGGACCGCCTTTAGTTGAATATCATGGGCATATAGATCACGGCAGATTGTATTGATGCGGGAGGCGGCCTCGGTCAGCTTGGCCTGGGTGACGACTTCCGCCAGATTGAGCATCCGCTGGTGGACGACACCGCCGTGCAGCACCAGGATCATCAGTACCAACCGGCCCTGAATGGATACTAACTCGACATGCTTGAAACGATTGGTTCGGGAGACGGGCGGTGTCACCAGCGAGGCTGTCTGGGCTGTGCGGGCCACCAGTGTTGCGGCCAGCCGCATCCAGGCGTCCGTCGCCATTGGCAGCGTCTGTAATTTGGATTCAATCCGCCGTTGCTCACCCTGCATCAGATCATGCTGGTCGATGATGCGCTGGACAAAGTACCGGTAACCGTTTTCGGTTGGTACACGCCCGGCTGATTTGTGCGGTGCACGAATGTACCCCAGTTCCTCCAATACGACCATTTCATTGCGAATGGTGGCCGAACTGACGCTCAGATCGCTGTGATCGACGACATGCTGGGAACTGACTGGCTCTGGTTTTTCTGTGTACGCTCGTATAATATGTGTGAGGATTTTTTCCTGGCGGTCCGTAAGTTCGGGTAGTTGGGAAGCGTCCATGAATCGCAATCTCCTGGAGGTTGCTGATTGTTGGTAAGAATACTATCATGCCATAAGCTGGCGTCAAGATAAGTGTAAGGAGTGTAGCAACGATGGGTGCCAATACAATCGAGGTTACCGAAACCAATTTCCCCGAACAGGTTTTGAACTCAGAGACACCTGTTCTGGTTGACTTCTGGGCCGAATGGTGTGGTCCGTGCAAGATGATCGCGCCGATTGTCCAGGAAATTGCGAATGAATACGAAGGCAAGCTCATGGTCGGCAAGCTCGACGCCGACGCGCATGCCGGTGTGCTGGAAAAATACAGCATCATGGGTATTCCGACCCTGATTCTGTTCAAAGATGGTGAGCCAGTGGTTCGGATTACTGGTTATCATCCGAAGGACAAGATTGTCAACCGCCTGCAAGGTCATCTTTAAGCAGTTACGGTCCAACAAACAAAAGATCCGCCGTTATGGTGGGTCTTTTGTTTTGTATCGGGCGTTTAATCTGATGCCGGTTCTTCGACCAAATGGCGGCCATTGGCCCCGTTGACCGGCACGGGATCGGAGACCAGGGGAATGACAAAGCTGAAGGTGGTCCCTTTGCCGACTTCGCTTTCGACCCAGACTTCGCCGTTGTGACCCTCAATGATACGGCGTGTGATCATCATGCCCAGGCCGGTGCCTTTGGCGGTGACTTTGGCTTCTTCACTGCGGAAGTAGTCTTCGCGGAAGATGCGGCGCAGGTCGTTCTCGTTCATGCCAATGCCGGTGTCGCTGATGGCGAATTGCAGGACCGGGCCGACATTTTCGTTTCTCCGGTTGACGTAGCGGTCGCGCACCCAGGCTTCCAATGTGATGCTGGCCTCTGGTGGGCTGTACTTGTGAGCGTTGCTGACGAAGTTGGTCAACACCTGGATCAGGCGGGTGGGGTCAGCCATTACCAACGGTAGATCATCTGGCACGCGGTTGATGACCGTTTGCTGTTTTTCCTCGATCTGGTTCTGGAAGGGGATCAGCGTGTCTACCAGAACACTGCGGAAGCTCACCGGTGCCAACTCGATCTTGAGCTTGTTAGCGTCGCTGGCGGCAACGTCTTTGAGGTCATCGATGATGGCCTGCATCCGTTCGGCGTTGTTGGCGATGATCCCGGCGACTTTCTGTATCTGGTCATAGTCCATCGAGGTGACCATGGCCCCTTTCATCGCAGAAGCGTAGCCCTTGATCGGCGTCAGCGGGTTTTTCAATTCGTGTGCGGCGAAGGCGACAAACTCGCTCTTGGTCTCGTTAGCGCGGGTCAGTTCGGCGTAAAGCTGCGCATTGGCAATGGCGATAGAGGCATGTTCCGCCAGACGCTGCGCCCAGTCTTGATCGAGCAGGTTCAGCCGGGGTTCCTGGTTGGTCTCCAGAATCAATATGGCGTTGATTTCGCCGCCGGTGAGCATCGGCACGGTAATCTGGCTCAGCGCATCCCGCAGGCTCGGCACGTAGTCGGGGTCCATTTTCACATAGGGTTGCAGGTCGGGACGGCGGGTACGCATCACACGTTTGACGATACCGCGATCCAGCGGCCACAGATGATTCTCGGCTCCTTCCGGGACATCGTTTTCGTCGTAGCCGTCCTTCGCCAGGATTTCCAGATACTCACGGTCCTCGGTAACGACGCCCAGAACGCCTGTCATGGCGTTACTGTTGGCGATGGCCCAACGAACGGTAATCTCTGCGACCGTACTCAGGTCGAGGGTGCGATTTAACTCCCGGTCGATGCGTTCTAATGCTTCGAGTTCCTGCACGCGCCGGTTAAGCTGGATGTCAGTCTGCTGGAACAGGCGGGCGTTCTCGATGGCGACAGCGGCCTGACCGGCGAAAGTCGTCAAAAGCTCGACGTCTTCCTCCACATAGGCGGAACCATCTTTCTTATTGATGACTTCCAGCACACCCACCACACGATCTTTGGTCACCAGCGGCACTGCCAGGACCGACTCGGTGGCGAATTCACTGCCTTCACCGATTTCGCCCTGCCAGCTTTCGTCCTGAGAAATGTCGTTGGAGATCACATGTTTACCCGTCTCGGCGACCTTGCCCACCAGACCGTATCCGGCTTTCAGACGGGTGCCGATCAACTGCTCGCCCTTGCCGCCGGTCGCCACCCGGAATTCCAGGTCGTTGCTGCCATCTTCGACCGTCAGCAGCAGTGATCCGGCCTCTGTGTTCAAGATGTCCACTGCTGAAGCGACGATCAGGTCCAGCAGGCGTTCGACGTCGCCTTCGGTCGCCACTAACTGGCGGCTGATGTCGTTGAGTACGGCAAGCTGCCGGGCGCGGACATTGGCGTCGTTGAAGAGCCGTGCGTTTTCCAGCGCAGTTGCCGCCAGCGTGGCAATGTCACTGAAAATACGCAGTTGTTCAGGGGTGTACTTGAGTTCCGGATCTTCTTCACCGATTGCCATCACACCGACAGCGCGTGTCCCCGCCATCAGGGGAACACCCATCCAGGCTCTCATCAGCGGGTTCTCAAATGTCAGCGGGCTGTTGCGCTGTGCCATACTGCGAATGTAGCTATCTTCCCGGATCGGCGTACCGGATCGGATGACCTCGCTGTAAAGGTCTATACCGGTGGACCATTTTACATCTTCCCGCTCTGGCAGGCGTTCATCGTGTTCCAGGTAGAACACAAAATAGAATTGGTCGGTTGAAGGTTCATACAGCGCGATGTGGAAATAGGCAGACGGGATGAGCTTTAATGTCTGCGCACTGATAAGCTCAATCAAGTCGTTGAACTCGATGGTGAAGTTTACCGCCTGGCTGACCTGGCTGAACACGTCGAGTTCGCGCACGCGCCGTTCCAGTGATTCGATCACTTTGGCCCGTTCAATACCAACCGACAACTGGCCGACCAGATTGTTGATAAAGCGCAGTTCTTCAAACGTGTAGGCGTTGTTCTGCGAAAGGGGCGGCCCGACGCAGACGAAGCCGTTAAGCTGGTCGCTGCCAGGGATGCCAGCGAGCACCATCACTTGCAGAATGCGCAGGCGGTCGCGGTCAACGTAGAGTTCGCTCGGCCATGTACTGCCCGGTTGCAGGTAGATGGTTGTCTCACGGTTGCGCAATAGTTGGACGATACCGCTCTCTGTACCGAAGATAATGTCGGTCTCCGGGGCGGGATCGCCATAAGCGACGTATTCCTGGCTCTGGTTGTCGAAGAGAAAAACCAGGACATTGATCGGGCTGATGGTGTCGCCGAGCAGTGTGCGGAATTCGTGGATCATGACCGGCTTATTGACCATGGATGTCAATCGCTGGCTGAACGACTCCAGGCGTTCCTGGTAGTTATAGCGCGTGCGGTAATAGATCGCTTCAATTCGCCGCTGGAGGCGAGTCCGCAATGGGATGAACACCACCGAGAGCAGGAAGATCGTCAGGACAATCAGCAAAGGGCTGTCGGCTGCGACACCTTCGATGGTGATGATGCTGGCACCGGCCACCATCAGCGTGTAACCCATAATCAGCGTGATGAGCATGATGGTGTAGGTGATGGCCTGACTCAGGGCGCGATCAGTATCGAATGGGCGATATTGCAGCAGAGCGTAGACGAAGCTGACCGCCGGCATGACGAAGAAGGGCGAAGCGGCCTCGATGCTAAAGCTGATGGATGACGTACCGCCCATGACCTGCAAGAAACGACCGGTTCCCCATAGAATGGCGGGTGCGAGCGCAACCATCAGGCCCAGGAACAGGGTGTTAGCCTGATGGTGGGCCATAGTTGATGTAGCGCGTGGCCGCTGGTAAAAGTAAAGTAGGGTTGCCAGGATCGCCAGACCGATGACCGCCACCAGGCCGGTTGTTTGTGATGCGAACCCTAACGGTTCCGGGGTTTCACTGCGATAGCTCAGGAGAACGGCAGCAGCCAGAACCGCACTCAGTCCCAGTGGGATGAATCGCAGCCAGGGTCTCCGGCGCACAAAGGGGACGGCGTTGGGGAAGATCAGGCCGAGAGAAATCGCCAGCCCGCCGAGTCCGATGCCGCTGATATATGAAACGGGCAGCAGGCGATGAGTCGTACCGACATCAAACAGACCGGCAAGATACAGCGCCAGCGTCAGACTGCTGCCGATGGCATAAAATGCGTGCTGGTCGCGGGGACGCATCCAGAGCAAGAATAACCCCATAGCCAGCACCGTCAGTCCGGAGATATACGGAACAAAAAACAGGGCGAGAAAATCGCCATCGGGTATCTGATCCAGAATATAGGTGACGGTACACACGGCTTTGCCGTCATTTTCGGGACCACATTTGATGCGACGGGGCAGGTCTTCAAGATCAGCCGCCGACTCCACCGGGCGCTCGAATGTTACCTGGATCGGGCTGCCGACCTCGTAGTTGCCCAGAATGTCGAGATAATAGCGGCCTTCTTCGCTGCCACTGGTGCGTACCCGGTCCCGGTCGATCTCCATGATCTGATCACCCAGATACAGGATACGGTCGCCGGTTTGCAGGCCGACATCCAGCCCGGACCAGATGTTGCCTGTGTTGGGGTTTGCCGCATTGACGACCATCTGGTGATTGACCGTCACCCCAAGGAACGGCTTACTGCGCCAATCCAGCGCCAACGCCAGATAGGCGGCGAACAGAATGATGGACAGCGCCGCCAGGGCGAACAGGATGCCCATCCGTAATTGTTCCAGCTTGGGTTGTGAGCGCATCAGTATCCATCCCATGCATCGCCAGGTTGAATATTCGTTATTTTAACACAATAACGGTAATGCAACCCTGGTGGTTCGGTTTGGATAAGGTTTACTTTTGTTCGCATTTGCTACATCTATCGGTACAATAGAAATATATCCCCAATAAGGTAATGGCTATATCATGAGAATACCCGGAACAAAATACGATCCAACCCGGTCTTTTTCGAACAATGCAATTGGCGCATCGTTCGGTGAAATCAAGCTGTTTTGTGGGTCGTCGGCACACGAACTGACGGCAGAGATTGGTGAGCAACTGGGCGTCCATCCGGGAGTGTATGAGCGTAAACTGTTTTCCAATGAGAATATCTTCATCCGTTTGCGCGAGAGTGTGCGTGGTCAGGATGTCTATCTGGTCCAGACCATGAGTTCTCCTGTCCATGATAACTTCATGGAGATGTTGATTATGGTGGACGCACTCAAGCGCGACTCAGCATGGCGCATCAATGTGGTAATTCCCTACCTGTGTTATGGGCGCTCCGATAAGAAGGACCAGCCGCGTATCCCTATCAGCGCCCGGCTGATCGCTAATCTGATCGAAGCCGCCGGTGTAGATCGCTACATCACGATTGATCTGCACGCCGGGCAGATTCAGGGCTTCTTCAACATCCCTGGCGACGCACTGACAGCGTTTCATCTGCTCAGCGATTATGTTAAGAGCAAGAACATCCCTGATCTGACGGTGGTCTCGGCGGACCTGGGCTTCGCCAAACAGGCGCGAAACTGGGGTGAAAAGCTGAATGTGCCGACGGCGCTGGTGGAAAAGCGCCGGATCGACAATGCTGAGCAGCCGATGGTGCTGTCGCTGATCGGCAATGTCGAAGGGCGCAATGTCATGCTCGTCGATGACGAGGTTAACACCGGTGGTAGTGTGGTGAATGCGGTCAAGCTGCTGCGTGAGCATGGCGCGAAGGACATCTATGTGGCATTTACGCACGGTTTTCTGGTGGAGAAATCGATCAACCGCCTGCGTTCGCTGGACCTCAAAGAGATCATCCTCACCAACACGATCCCCCAGCCGCCAGAGTACATCCTGCCCAACATGACCGTGTTGTCGGTCGGTCCCATGCTGGCGGAGGTCATTCGCCGCGCCCACCTGGGTCAGAGCGTGGGCGTTTTGTTCAACGAGTGATGGTGGATTGAAGTTGTTCGATGAGCGCGAAAGACGGTAATTCGCTCTAACAGTGAGTTTATGCTGCTGTGCTACAATGAAGTTTCCAGGTTATGGAGAGCATACCGAGGAACTATGTTCAAGAAAGTTGTCAAGATGGTTGTGGGCGATCCCATTGAACGGGCGCTGTCGAAGTATCGCGGCACTGTTGAGGAGATCAATGCCCTCGAACCGGATATGCAAAAACTCAGCGATGATGCGCTGCGGGCGAAGACGGACGAATTTAAAGCGCGTCTGGCAGCAGGCGCGACATTAGACGACTTGCTGGTTGAAGCATTTGCGGTTGTTCGGGAAGCGTCTGTGCGAACAATCGGGCAGCGTCACTACGATGTGCAGATGATCGGCGGTGTTGTCCTGCACGAAGGACGTATTGCCGAGATGAAGACCGGTGAAGGTAAGACTCTGGCCGCCACCTTACCGCTGTATCTGAACGCTCTGACGGGCGCTGGTGCGCACTTAGTCACCCCAAATGACTATCTCAGTAAATTTGGTTTGCAGTCGATGGGTCCGGTTTACAGTGTGCTGGGCGTTTCGGCTGCTGTGATCCAGAGTTCAGCCGGTGATCCGAACAGCGGGTCATTCTTATTTGATCTGGCGTTTGAGGCGGATGACGACCGTTACCAGCATTTGCGCCCGGTGCTGCGGCGTGAGGCATATGCTGCCGACATCACCTATGGCACCAACAACGAATTCGGCTTCGATTATCTGCGCGACAACATGGTCCTCGACAAGGATCATCTTTCACAGCGGGCGTCGGGATTGGCCTATGCCATCATTGACGAGGTAGACAACATCCTCATTGACGAGGCCCGTACCCCGTTGATTATCTCCGGTCCTGCCGATGAGCCGTCCGATAACTATCGTACTTTCGCCGCCATTGTCAAAACGCTCAAACCCAGCAGCCATCAGAGTGTGGAAGATGAAGCCCCTGACGGTGATTATGTGGTGGATGAGAAGGACCGCATTGCATATTTGACCGAATCCGGTGTGGAGAAAGTGCAGAGTAAGCTCAATATCGACAGTCTCTACAGCCCGGAACATGCCGAGTTGATCCCGTATCTGGATAATTGTCTGCGTGCGGAGACCTTATACGACCGGGACAAGGAATACATCATCCAGAACGGCGAAATCGTCATTGTGGATGAGTTCACCGGACGTCTGATGCATGGGCGGCGCTTTTCTGAAGGTTTGCACCAGGCGATTGAGGCCAAAGAAGGTGTCAAAATCCGCCGTGAAAATCTGACCCTGGCAACTGTCACCTTCCAGAACTTCTTCCGCATGTACGATAAGCTGGCTGGTATGACGGGTACAGCCCTCACCGAGCAGGAAGAATTCGAGAAAATTTACAACCTGGACGTGGTGGCTATCCCGACCAATCTGCCCATCGCTCGTGACGACAAAGAAGACCTGATTTACGCAACCGAAGAGGCCAAGTGGAATGCTGTTGTCGAGGAGATCAAGACACGCCAGGAGAATGGACAGCCGGTACTGGTCGGTACGGTCGCCATTGAGACCTCGGAACGGCTGAGCAAACTGCTCAAGCGGGCGCGGATCGATCATGAAGTGTTGAACGCCAAGCAGCACGAGCGCGAGGCCGGTATCATCGCGCAGGCTGGCCGACCGGGAGCCGTGACGATTGCGACCAATATGGCCGGCCGTGGTGTGGACATTCTTCTGGGCGGAAATCCGGAAGGTGCGGCCCGTGAGGGGCTGCGCAAAAAGGGCCTGGACCTGACTGAGATCAGCAGCGAAGAATGGCAGGCCGCGCTGACCGAGGCCAAGACGGCCTGTGCCGCTGATCGTCAGCAGGTACTTGATGCTGGTGGGTTGTTCGTTCTCGGTACCGAGCGGCATGATGCCCGCCGGATCGACAATCAGCTTCGTGGCCGGTCGGGACGTCAGGGTGATCCAGGTGCAAGCTGTTTTTTCCTCAGCCTGGAAGATGAGTTGATCCGGCGTTTCGGCGGTGATCGAGTGCGCAGTTTTATGTCCTGGGCCAAGATTCCCGAAGACGAGCCGATTGAACACAAGATGATCAGCAAGTCGATTGAGCAGGCGCAGGTGCGAGTGGAAGGCCACAACTTCGACATCCGCAAGCGTGTTCTCGAATATGACGATGTGGTTAACCGCCAGCGTGAGATCATTTACCGGCAGCGGCGTGAGGTACTGGAAAAAGATGGGCTGCGCGACCGGTACCTGGAGATGCTGGAACACGCCGTCGTTAACACCGTTGAGGAGTTCACTCCGGATGCCGGTCACTGGGACGTCGAAGCGCTGTATCGCCAGATATATACCATTTTCCCGGTGCCGGAACGTGTCACCATTGATATGTTGGAGGACATGGGCGCGACCGACATCGAGGTCACGTTGACAGCGGCGGCCCAGGAGATGTATGACGAAAAAACCGAGTCTTTGGGTGAGTTGATGCCGATGGCAGAGCGGCGGGTGATGCTGCGTGCCATTGATGTGCATTGGCAGCGCCATCTGACCGACCTGGATATTCTGCGTGAGGGGATCGGCCTGATGGCGATTGCGCAGCGCGATCCACTGGTTGAATACAAGCGTGAGGCGTTTGTCATGTTCGAAGGCATGCATGGACGGATCGAGGAGCAGGCCATCCGTGACATTTTCCGCGCTCAGGTTAATGTCGTCCAGCGTCCAGCGGTTCGCCGTCAGATGCAGGCGATTCGTCCCGGTGTGAATGGTGGTGTAGCAGCCAAACCAGAACCGGTCCGTGCGGTAAACAAGATCGGACGTAATGACCCGTGCTGGTGTGGCAGCGGCAAAAAGTACAAACACTGTCACTACAAATCTGATCGTGCCAAAGCAGTGCAATAGTTACTAAGGGGAGGGGGCTGATTTATGTCGCGACCGATGATGGATGAGACCATTCAGGAATTCCTGCATAACAAGGTGAATTCCTTTGTCAAATGGGACTTGATCCGGTTCTTCCATGACAATCCGCATACGCAGGACACAATTGAGAACATCGCGCATTATATCGGGCGCGATGTTCAGGCCATCCAGCCAGCGCTCGACGATCTGGTGAAGGCGAAAGTGCTGGCGGCGGAGACCGTATCTGATGTTCAGGTTTACCGCCTGGTGGCGGATGAACCGACAAACCAGACGATCAGTCGTTTCATGGAGGCCTGCCATGATCGCCATTTTCGTGTCAAAGCAATTCATCAGCTAATCGCCCAGCAGACCGGATGATTTCGCTCTCACTGAACCAGTTTTTGCTGCTCTACATCTGGTTTCCACTGGTTATTCTGCTGGTATTTGTGTCACTGATTGCGCGTTTTTACGAACGCTTTTCCGGGGCGCGGACCTACTTTCAGCTATTCGCGCTGCCGGTTGTGTTCTTCGGTATGGCCTTTGTGCGTTATGCCAGCCTGGATGCCCTGATGGGTGATATGTTCGCCGACACAATGATGGGAATCGCTGGTATTCTGCTTGTGGTGTTGTGCTGGCGGGTGTTTCGGCTGATGATTGTGCAACATAAAAGCTGATGGCGATCATTGGCATGTCGTCTATCGCGCTGGCTCTGGTGTTGTTGGGCTTGCTCAGCCAACGGCTCGGTCGGGTGACGGGGTCGGGAGGCTATTATGTGGGCCTCTTTGTGGCTGCGGCGCTGGTTGCAGTCGGAGCCGTCATGCGGATAGTGGCGCTGTGGCGCGATTTAGACGACAATATGCTCTCGACGTTATTATTCAACGGCGCACCAGCCGCAGGCGTGACGTTGGGTGTCATCATCTGTTGGCGCTATTGGAGCTGGTTGCTGGCCGAGCGAAGCTGAGGTTAGCCTCTTGGGAGATCATCTTTACGCAGCAATCCAGGCGATGCCCAAGATTGAACTCCATCGTCACATGGAAGGGTCGATTCGCTTACAAACGCTGGTTGACATCGCCGCTGAATACGAGATTGAAATGCCAGAGTATGAAGTCGAGACGGTTCGTCCCTTCGTGCAGATGATACCGGGTGAGCCACGTACCTGGCGCAATTTCCTGGCGAAGTTCAGTGTGCTGCGTCAGTTTTTTCTGTCTGAGACGATTGTCCGGCGCATCACCCGCGAGACCATCGTTGATGCCGCCAGCGATAATGTAAAATATCTTGAACTGCGTTTTACGCCGACAGCCCTGACCGGCATGATGCACTGTTCTATCCACGATGCGGTGGGCTGGGTGTGTGAAGCGGCGGCCAGAGCATCAGCGGAATGCGATATTGAGGTCGCCCTCATTGTCTCCATGAACCGGCACGAGAGTCTGGCGGAAGGTGAACAGGCGACACAGGCCGCTATTGATTTCCGCCATGAGGGCGTGGTCGGTCTGGACCTGGCTGGTCGTGAATTCGGCCATCCGGCTTCGCCTTTCAGTGCGTTGTTTGCCCGTGCCAGCGAGGCCGGTCTGGGTGTGACCGTTCATGCCGGTGAATGGGATGGCTGGCGCAGTGTCGAAAATGCCATCGGTAACATCAAATTGGACCGTATAGGACATGGCGTGAGGGCGGTCGAAAACGAGACGATTGTCGATATGCTGGTCCAGAACGGCGCGGTGCTGGAAGTCTGCCCGACCAGCAATGTACAGAGCGGTGTGGTCCTCGATATGCGAACGCATCCGATAGCCTATTTGAAGCAGCGGGGGGTCCGGTTGACGATCAACACCGACGATCCGTTGATCTGCGATATTTCACTCTCTGAGGAGTTATACCGGAGTGTGCGTGATTGTGAGCTATCTCTGGACGATATCAAGCAGATGACATTGATGGCGGCCCGGTCAACGTTTCTGCCGCCGTCGCGCCGTGCCAATCTGGTAGAACGATTTCAAAGTTGGCTGTATCCATGATTCAAATTGGTGACATAACCCTTTACATCATCAGTGACGGCGAAGCCTGGGTCGATCCCGGCGGGATGTTTGGATTGGTGCCGCGTGTGCTGTGGAGCCGTTATGTGGACCCGGTGAATAATCTGGTGCCGAACGCGCTCAACTGTTTGCTGGTCCAGGTAGGCGACCACAACATCGTGGTGGACACAGATCGGAAGAGCACACGTCTGAACTCCAGTCACGTGAAACGAT
>CAYQJO010000010.1:0-40088 GCA_964417785.1 uncultured Anaerolineaceae bacterium
GTGCCTGAAGATGGCCGAATCGACTGATTAAGTCAATTGCACGTTCAATGTCCATGTCGTCTCCTACTTTAGCTCAATGCCATTTCGATACCGATACATTCACGCACCCGGTGCAGCATGGGCAGTGCCAGATCATGTGCTTTTTCCGCTCCACGCGCTAACACCGCATCGATATAGGCACGGTCCTGTATCAACTGCTCATAACGCTCACGGTCCGGTCCGAAACGGGTATTGAGGATTTCGAACAATTCCTGCTTGAGTTCACCGTAAGCCAGTCCCCCGTTTACGTAGTGCTCGCGTGTGCGCACCAACATATCCGGTTCAGCGAAGTAACGGTAAATGGCAAACAGGTTGCAGTCATCAGGATCTTTGGGGTCTTCCGGCCTGCTGGAGTCGGTGACAATCCCCATCACCTGCCGACGCAGACGGTCCGGCAGCGCAAAGATCTCGATGAAATTGTTATAGCTTTTGCTCATCTTGCGCCCATCCTGGCCCGGTATCACCATCACCTCGGTGCGGATGAAATCTTTCGGCATATTCAGCACATCACCATACTGGTGATTGAACGTAGCAGCGATGTCACGGGCGATCTCAATATGCTGCTTTTGATCCTGCCCGACCGGCACAACGTCCGCTCGGAACAACAGAATATCCGCAGCCATCAGGACCGGGTAACTGTACAGACCGGCGTTGATCCCATCATCCTGAGTTTTACCCAGTGCGGAATTTGCATCGACGGCTGCTTTGTAGGCGTGGGCACGGTTCAATAATCCTTTTGGCGTGAAACAGTTCAGCATCCAGGTAAATTCGAAGATTTCCGGCACATCGGATTGACGATAAAACACCACCCGGTCCGGGTCCAGGCCAAGCGCCAACCAGGTCGCCGCCACCTCGTAGGTGTGGTCGTTCAGTGTCGCCGCATCTTTGATGTATGTTAGCGCATGGTAATCAGCAACGAAGTAAAGGGCTTCGTAATGCTCCACCAGATTCAGCGCTGGTTGAATGCTCCCCAGGTAATTGCCGATATGGGGTTTTCCGGTCGGTTTTATGCCCGTGAGTGCAATCATCTTTACACCTTCGTGAATGTGTTATCCAGAAAGTTCTTCAGGACTCGCGGTCCATAATTGGTCAGAATGCTCTCCGGGTGGAACTGGACCCCGACGACCGGGTGCGACTGGTGCCGGATCGCCATAATCTCGCCCTGCTCGGTGAAGGCTACCACATCTAACACCTCCGGCATGGACGATTCTTCCACAATCAAACTGTGGTAGCGGGTCGCCTCGAATGGGCTGGGGATACCGGTAAACAGTGGGTCACGCTTGTGATATACCATGCTGGTCTTGCCGTGCATTAGACGTCCGGCCCGCACCACCAGCCCACCGTATGCCTGACCGATGCATTGGTGGCCGAGGCACACACCCAGAATTGGCGTGGTTTCGCCCATTTCGCGAATGACATCCAGCGATACGCCGCCGTCGTCGGGCGTACCCGGTCCCGGCGAGATGACGATATGCGATGGAGCCATCTGCTGCACCTCAGCCAGCGTGGTCTGGTCATTGCGGACGACCTGTAAATCGGCTCCCATCTCACCCATCTGTTGGACGAGGTTATAAGTAAAGCTGTCGTAGTTGTCAATCACCAGGATCATCGGCTATCATCTCCTTCAACTTCCGGCATATAACGGCTTTCCAGATCATCCAGATGCGAGGTGTCGTTGACTGCGGTTAGCTGCCATTCTCCATCAGGACCACGAATCACAGTCGTTACCGATGTATTGCCAAAATTCACATTCATCAAATCAACACCAGGAATCAGTTCGGTCAGCACCAACCGCAGCGCCGTCGTATGCATGATAAAGCCGAGCGTCCACTCTCCATCGGCCCTATCGGATTCAGCAATCGATTCCTGGATGGCCGCCATCAGGCGCTCTTTTGTCTGCGCCAGCGATTCGCCGCCGGGAATCTGATAGCCTATGGGGTCTGAGAGCATGGCCTCATACTCATCAGCGTACCAACCGTGAATCTCCGGTACATTCAGGCCCTGCCAGATGCCAATATTACGTTCGCGCAGCCGTTCATCGTATTGCACCTCGAAACCGAGTACATCTACCAGGATTTCGGCTGTCTCGCTGGCCCGGCGATTATCACTGCTGTAGAGTTTCGACAAACCAATGTGACGGATAAAACTAGCCAGACGCTGCACCTGAAGCCGCCCATGTTCGTTCAACGGCGCAGCCACCCAACCCTGCCAGCGCCCTTGCAGATTCCAATCCGTCTCACCCGGACGGATGAATATCAAGCGCTTGATTGCCATGAAACTTCTCCTACATCAATCCCTGCTCAGCATAGTTGATGGCGACAGCCAACGCCCGCGCCTTGTTGACCGTCTCATCATGTTCTTTGGCCGGGTCGCTATCCGCGACAATGCCCGCCCCCGCCTGAATATAAACCCGGTCGCCCTGCATGACCATTGCCCGAATCGTGATGCAGGTATCCATCGAACCGTCGAAACTAAAATAGCCGACGGCACCGCCATAAGGTCCCCGCCGTACACCTTCCAGTTCCTCAATGATCTCCATCGCCCGCACCTTTGGCGCACCACTTAATGTACCCGCCGGAAAAGTCGCCCGGAACAGGCCGAACCCATCGATTCCGGGGCGAACCTGACCGTCCACCTGACTGACGATATGCATGACATGCGAATAACGCTCGATGCCCATCATGTCGCTGACCTTCACCGTGCCATACTCACAGACGCGGCCCAGATCGTTGCGGCCCAGATCGACCAGCATCACATGTTCGGCCCGCTCTTTCGGATCAGCCAGCAGGTCTTTTTCCAGTTCACGGTCTTCGGCTTCGTTGGCTCCACGCTTGCGGGTACCGGCCAGCGGTCGGGTGGTGGCGATGCCATCTTCCAACCGGACCATCATCTCTGGCGAAGCACCCATGAGGGTAAAATCGTCGCCAAATTTCAAGAAAAACATATAGGGCGAAGGATTCAACGCCCGCAGCGCCCGGTAGATGAGCAGTGGTGAGGCAGACGTGCGCCGGGTAAAACGCTGCGACAGCACAATCTGGAAGGCATCGCCGGCTGCGATATACTCTTTAGCTGCCCGCACATTGTCCTCGAACGTCTCACGGGCCATGTTGGAGACCAGTTCCTCGTTGAGCGCTTCATCGGGGAATTCGACATCCGGCAGCGGTCTACCGAGTGCCACCACAATCTGGTCGATGCGACGAATGGCATCTTGATAGGCACCGTCGGGATTGCCAGTGTTGTGCGCATTCGCCAGGACGATTAACTCGTGTTTGGCATGGTCGAAGATGACCAGCGTATCCGGCAGCATAAACGCAGCGTCGGGGACATCGAGTTGGCGCTCGGCGGTCTCCGGCAGACGTTCAAAATAGCGCACGATGTCATAGCCGATGTAACCAACCGCACCACCAACCAGCCGCGGCAGCCCATCCAGCGCTACTGGCTTCATGCGTTCCAGTTCAGCCTTGAGTGCGTGCAGCGGGTCCTCGTCCGCATCCAGTTGGCGCGATGTGGTCTCGCCGTCGAACGTGCGTGTGATCGCACCATCGTTGAATGTCACCACCCCCTTCGGATTGACACCCAGAAACGAATAGCGCCCGATCCGCTCACCGCCTTCGACACTTTCCAGCAGGAATGCAAACTCGCCAATCTCCGACAGTTTGATGAACACCGAGACCGGCGTTTCCAGATCAGCGAGCAGCCGCCGGTAAACCGGCACCAGATCGCCCTGCTTGAAATACTCGTGCATCTCGTCGCGTGCCGGTGTGATATCGGTGCGGATGCGTGAAGCTGTTTGCAAAAACGTCATGGTCGCTCCTCTCGAAACAAAAAACCCCAACTCATCCTCAAGGACGAGAAGGGGAGTTCTCGCGGTGCCACCTTGATTCCGCCGGGGTCGGCCCGACGGCACTCAGGAGTACAGGCTAATGCCGATACTCTGCGCCTTGATAACGGGACGCTGCCGGTGTGGACTACTGATCGTTCACCCACACAACTCCCTGGCCCATTCCACACCGCTGTATGTACCGCTTTCACAGCTTCCGGCGGCTCTCTGAACACCGCTGCGGTGTGTACTCTTCCAGATCAACGTTTTTAGATGGATATTTGATTATGCCCGTCATAGTAACGAGTCAAAAAGCAAATGTCAAGAATTTGGTGGGCTAGTTCTGGGGAAACAACTCGGACAGTATGACCGCTTGTTCCAGCACAGGCGACTCAAACATACCATCAACCACCGCCACCCGCACGTACCGTCCATCGCGCAAATGATTAACTTCCAAAAATCGTTCATCCGCATCAACAATCCAGTATTCCGACACACCACTACGCTGGTACAAATCGAATTTCGTCACCCGGTCATGACGCATATTGCCGGGTGATAATATCTCAACCACCAGGTACGGTGGGCCATCAAAAAACGTGTCTTTGTCAGTACATGCACCACCTTCAGTTACCCAGAATAAATCGGGCTGAACAATATCCGTTCCCAAACGAACATCCATCGGTGCCATAATGACCAGACCATTTGGCACCAGACGGAAAAGCGTGCGGTATATTTGCCCCAACGTAATTTGATGCAAAGAACGCGGTGTCGGCATATTGTCTCCCTCACGCAGGTGCGGATAATGCACCTTTCCGTCAATCAACTCGATCAAAATGGTGGTTTCCGGCAGTGCCTCGAACTCAGCAGCCGTCATTCGCGTCCCCGGCAGAGGCAAACCCTCTTGAACTGGTTGTCCAGCACGGACCATCACACATTCCTCCGATCATACTTCACCCTCAGTATACCATCCGGCCCCCGGTTTGTTACAATATGGTAAGCCGAGTTGGAGGAACGACCGCCCGTGGACAACCGTGAAATTGCCGATATTTTCGAGAAGATCACCGAGATGCTGCAAGTTAAGGGTGAGAGCGTCCACCGCTACCTCGCCTACCAGCGTGCCGCCGAGACCATCCGTGATTTGCCACGCGACCTGAGCGCCATCGCCGCTGAAGGCGACCTGACCGACTTACCCGCCATCGGCAAGACTCTGGCCGAAAAGATTCACGAGATGCTGGAAACGGGCAAGCTGGAATTCTACGAACGGCTCAAAGCCGAGATTCCCGCGGGCGTGCTGGACATTATGCGTATCAACGGTGTCGGCCCCAAAAAGGCGAAGCTCTTCTGGGACGAACTCGACATCACCAGCGTGGACGAACTCAAAACAGCGGCGGAAGCGGGCAAACTCGCTGAACTGAAGGGCATGGGCAAAAAGAGCGAGCAGAAAATCCTGGATGGCATCGCCGCACTTGCCCGCCAGACCGGACGCACGCGCCTGGGGACCGCCCTGCCCGCTGCCGAGGACATTCTCAACCTGCTGATGGACCTGCCAGGTGTCGTTGAGGGCGCAGTAGCGGGCAGCATCCGGCGCGGCAGACCCACCATCGGCGATGTCGATCTGCTGGTCGCCGTCGATGACATGGACGCTTCACCGGCCATCATGCAGGCATTTGTGGATATGCAGCAGGTGATTCGCGTGTTGGGACAGGGACCGACCAAAAGCTCAGTCGAACTGCTCAACGGGCTTCAGGTCGATTTACGGGTGCTGGTCAAGGAGAAGTGGGGGACCGCCCTCAACTACTTTACCGGCAGCCAGGCGCACAACATCCGCATGCGCCAACTGGCACTGGACAAGCGCCTCAGTCTCAACGAACACGCTTTCAGTCCGGTGGACGAGAACAACGACATCATCGAAGACGCCAACAAAATATTCTGCGCCACCGAGGAGCAAGTCTACGCGACCGTTGGCCTGCCCTGGATACCGCCAGAACTGCGCGAGGACGCCGGTGAGATCGAAGCCGCGATGGAAAACCGCCTGCCAGACCTCATCACCCTGGACGACATCGTGGCCGACCTGCATATGCACACCACCTACAGCGATGGCAAGCGGTCGATCCGAGAGATGGCCCAGGCCGCCGCCGAACGCGGACGCCAGTACATCGTCATCACCGACCACTCGCAGTATTCCGCCGTCGCCAACGGCCTCAATCCGGAGCGCCTGTTGCAGCAGCAGGAGGAGGTACGCCGCGTCAACACGGAGATGGGCGACCGTATCGAAGTCCTACACGGCGTCGAGATGGACATCCGCGCCGATGGCAGCCTGGACCTGCCCGATGAGGTACTGGAAAAGCTGGATTTTGTCATCGCGTCGCTGCACATGAGCCTGCACCAGGACCGGGACCAGATCACCCGGCGGCTGCTCAACGCCATACAGAATCCCTGTGTCCACCTGATCGGCCACCCGCGTGCGCAGCAGATTCCCGACCGCGAGCCGGTTGACGCCGATATGGACGCCGTTTTCGCGGCAGCCAGAGAACACGGCACCGCCCTGGAGATCAACGCCAATCCGATCCGGTTGGACCTGGAAGCGCAGTATGCCCGCCGTGCCGTCGAAATGGGAATCCCCCTGGCGATCAACAGCGACGCCCACAACATCGACCAGATGGATTTGCTCAAGTACGGTATACTCACCGCAAGACGCGGTTGGGTGAGTGCCAATTCGGTCATCAACACTTGGCCGCTGGCAAAATTCCGCGAGTGGGCGGGAGAATGAGGGATGGCAGATAAAAAGCGGCTAGACGAAACTCAGATCACCAGCGGCACACGCGGCATACCGCCGGTCCAGCATAGAGATAACCCACCACGAACGCCGCAGGCGGTGCGCCGCGCTCCCGGCGATACCCAACCAGTGGCGCGGGTATCGCACAACGCGCAAAAGGGGACGGCCCGTCATCGTCGCGATAACGCCCTGTATTTGCCGTTGTGGTCGCTGGCGTTGATGATATTGGTTGTCATCGCCGCTGTTTTCGGCATTGTCGCCGCTGTTCTCTCGTTCGGCGGCGATCCGGCACCGGAGCCAGAACCGGTGGTGGTCGTCAGTTCGCCGGTCGCCACCCAGCGCCCGGATTCGTTCCCGGTCTCGCCGGCCACACCCACCCTGCCCGATTACGTCGTCCTGGATCGCCCGGTCGTCACTTTCGGCCTGGAGGGTCCCACGCTGCAACCAGTGCAGATTTCGCCCACACCGCGCAGTGTCGCCGTCGGCTTGCAGGTGCGCGTGGTCGATGTCGGCCTGCAAGAGTTGAACGTGCGCGAAGTTCCCGGCGTGCGCGGCACCGTGATCGTGTTCCGCGCCGATGAAGGCACCGTGTTCGACGTGGTGGACGGTCCTGAACAATCCGACGGGCTGACATGGTGGAAGATCGCGGACCCGCTCAACGCAACCCGCACAGGTTGGGCCGCCGCCAATTACCTTGAGGTTATCGCCGAAGCATCTTGACAGATTGCGAATTTATGTTCTATTCTTCAGGAAGATGACCATTCCCGGAGTGTTTGCCTCATGTCTGAAAGCCGTGCTACCGAACTGCGCAGCCTGCTCAACTACCATATGTACCGCTACCACGTCCTGGCCGATCCGGTCATTACCGATGCCGAATACGACCGGCTCTATCATGAACTGGTCGAAATCGAAACAGCACACCCGCAACTTATCACACCAGACTCCCCCACCCAGCGAGCGGGCAGCGATCTTTCAGAGGATTTTCCCAAAATCCAACACCCGGCCCCAATTTTGAGTCTGGCGAACGCCTTCAGCCCGGACGAGCTTTACGCCTGGGAAGAGCGCAACCTGCGGATGCTGCCATCCGGCACAGAATTGTCGTACACACTGGAACCCAAACTGGACGGGTTGAGCATCGTCATCACCTATGAAAACGGTGTGCTGATCCGTGCCGCCACACGCGGCAACGGTGTGCTGGGCGACGATGTAACCGCCAACGTCCGCACCATCCGCACCATTCCGCTGCGCATCCCGGTGGACCCCGACGGTCCCACACCGCCTGATCGTCTGGTAGTACGCGGCGAGGTGCTGTTCCTGAAAGCCGATTTTGAGGCCCTCAACCAGCGCCAGCAGGAAGCCGGTGAGCCACTTTATGTGAATCCACGCAATACGGCATCGGGTTCGCTCAAACAAAAAGATTCGCGCATCACGGCATCGCGCCCACTGACTGCTTATCTGTACGAGATCGTGGACCATAGTGGGATAACGTTGGAAACACAGTGGAAGATGTTGGAATACCTGCGGGATTTGGGATTCTATATCCCACCTGAATCCCACTTTTATCCAACACTATCCAACATTATCCAGCAAATACCCACATGGGAATCCCACAGAAACCAGCTTGGGTTTGAAATCGACGGGTTGGTTATCAAGGTCAATCAGCGACCATTGGCGGCAGAACTGGGTGTATCGGGCAAAGACCCACGCGGAGCCATCGCCTACAAGTTCCCGGCGCAGGAAGCCACCACAAAGCTGACTGGCGTCACCGTCAGCGTCGGGCGGACCGGCAAACTCACACCGACGGCCCAGCTTGAACCGGTCTTCGTCAGTGGTGTGACCGTCAGCAGCGCCACCATGCACAACTTCAAATTCATCGAAGACCTGGACATCCGCCTGGGGGATACGGTCATCATCAAGCGGTCGGGCGACGTCATCCCCTATGTCATCGGCCCGGTCACGGGTGTACGCGACGGCAGCGAAGAACCGATCCAGGTGCCAGAGGTCTGCCCGTTCAGCGGTGATCCGATTGTCCAGCCGGAAGGGGCAGTCGATCATTACTGCTCCAACCCCAACTGCCCGGAGCGCGTGTTCCGCAGTATCGACTATTTCGTCTCACGCGGCGCGATGGACATTGATGGTATGGGGCCGCAAACGGTCAGAACTTTGATCGACCGGGGCCTGATCACCGACGAGGCAGACCTGTTTTATCTGAAGCCGGAGCCGCTGTTGGAAATGGAGGGATTCGGTGAGAAGAAGGTAGAAAACCTGCTGGCATCCATCGAAAAGGCCAGACAGCGCCCACTGCATCAGTTGATCGCATCGCTCGGCATTGACGGAATCGGTGGGGTCGCCGCCGGGGCGCTCGCCGGGGCCTTCCGCTCGATTGACACGCTGGTCCAGGCCGATGAGGAGACTATCGAGGCAGTTGAAGGTATCGGCCCAATTATGGCGCAGAATCTCGTGAACTGGTTCCAGGATGACCACAACCGGACGGTCATCAACAAAATGAAAGCTGCCGGTGTCAACATGGAAGCGGAAGAGCGCCAACAGGCGGGCGATTCGCTGGCGGGCATGACCTTCGTCCTCACCGGCACCCTGCCCAACATGACCCGTGATGAAGCCAGTTCCCTGATCCAGGCACATGGCGGCAAGGTTACCAGCAGCGTGAGCAAAAAGACAAGCTATGTGGTGGTGGGCGACTCGCCCGGCAGCAAAGCTGAGAAAGCCGCCAGCCTGGGGATTCCCATACTGAGCGAGGCGGAATTGCTACACATGGTTGAGTGATTCTGTGCTAAAATAAAGCAAAATATTGCTTTTTCAAACTAAAAGATGAACACCGTCACATTACGCCAAATCACTGCTTATAACTGGAAGAAGGTGATTAACCTGCAACTGGATCGCCACCAGCGCGGTTTCGTCTCGCCCAACTGGTATTCGATTATCGAAGCCAGCTTTGAAGGCGACCATATACGGGCGATATATGCAGGCAATACACCGGTTGGCTTTGTCATGTACAGTTGGGATGAGTTCCTGGCGGAAGCCTGGATCACCCGTCTAATGGTCGATGTCCGCTACCAGCGGCGCGGCTACGGACGGGCCGCGATGCAGGCCGTCATCAAGATATTGAGCCAGCATCCGGATTGTGATGCCATCTATATCAGCTTTGTCCCGGAGAACATCGTCGCCCGTCATCTATATGAGAGTCTCGGATTCCGCCATACCGGAAGGGTCGAGAACGGTGAGATCATCTATCAACTGCCGCTGCGGCATTAAAAAAGAAAGCATCCCGACATGGCCGCCATCATCCTCAAACCCGGACGCGAAAAACCCGTCCTTAACCAGCATCCCTGGATTTTCTCTGGCGCAATCCAGCGCGTAGAAGGCCAACCAGAGGACATTGTGGATGTCCTCGCTGATGATGGCACCTTCCTGGCACGCGGTTACTGGAATGGTGCTTCTAAGATTCGCGTCCGTCTGTTGACCTGGGAAGACGAACCGATAGATGATAACTGGTGGCAGCGCAAACTGCTGCGTGCGATCCAGGCACGCCTGCAAAACGGACGCATCTCCCGCGAGATTGTCACCGCTTACCGTGTCATTAACGCCGAAAACGATTATCTACCCGGTCTGGTGGTCGATTACTACGCCGGTTGGCTGGTTCTCCAGGCACAAACACGGGGTATTGAACGACACAAACACGAGATCGCCCGTCTGTTGATGGACACATTTCCACAGGCGATACGGGGTGTGTACGAACGCAGCGACATTGATGCCCGCCAGTATGAGGGGCTGGCCCCATCAACCGGCTGTTTGATCGGGGACGAACCGCCAGAACAGATCACCATCCGCGAGGACGGACGTCGCTACATCGTCAATATTCAGACCGGACATAAAACCGGGTTTTACCTGGACCAGCGTGAAAACCGTTCGCTGCTGCAAAGTCTTTTCCGCGCCGATTTGCGTCTGCAACAATCCTGCACCGTGTTGAATCTGTTCAGCTATACCGGCGGTTTCGGTATTGCGGCAGCGATGAGCATGGGAAATACGATTCCCGGTGAGATTATCAACGTCGATTCCTCAAACGATGTGCTGGCATTGGCGGAACAGAACTTCGACCTCAATCACGGCGATTTATCCGTCGCACCCAGATACGAGAAAGCCTTCATCCAGGCCGATGTCTTCCGCTATCTGCGTCAGATCGAGCGCGAAAGCTGTGACATCATCGTGCTGGACCCACCCAAATTCGCCCATAACCGGTCACAGGTCAGTCGGGCATCGCGGGGATATAAGGACATCAACCTGAACGCCTTCCGTGCCGTTCGTCCCGGCGGCTACCTGATAACTTTTTCATGCTCCGGCAGCATCTCCGCCGAGTTGTTCCAGCAGATCGTCTTCGGCGCACTGGCCGACTCAGGGCGGCAGGCACAAATCTTGCACCACCTCGGTCCTGGCGACGATCATCCGGTTGCGATGACCTTCCCCGAAGGCGCTTACCTGAAGGGTCTGCTCCTGCGGGTCTACTGAGACCGGGCCAGACGTTCGGAAAGTTGTTTGATCTTGCTGCCGGTTTCCTGCCAGCTTGCCTCACTCAAGCCCAACTTCTCGCGGATGCGGTCTTCGTCCATGCCAGCACGATAATCGGTCACGGCGCAGGTCCAGCGCATAACCTCAAATGAGAGCTTGAACGAGACTCCCGCGCCTTCACCCACATCGGTCAGAATGTATTCCAGGTTGCGGGCCGTGCAGGTAAAAATCTCATCTTTCTTCGGTGGATACTGCTGGCGATAGAGATCGAACAATTTGAGCCATTCAGAATCCAGCACAATCCGGCGTTCTTTGTAGACATTGCGCGTCTTCTGGCGGACCATCAGCTGTGGTTGGCGGGGATTGGTGCGGTCAATGTCGCCCGTGACCAACCGGACCGCCTCACCTTTTTTGATGCCAGTATCAGCCAGCAGGCGAAACAACATCTCTGGCCGGTAATCCTGTATATCACCCTTGCGCAGGGTCCGCGCATAATCCAGGCAATCACGAATCTGATCCGCCGACAGCACCTCCGAAAGCGGTGCCGGACCGGAGCGCTGCAACACAGGCCGGGCGGGATCATGTGGCAGCGTGCCGAGGCCGTTCAGCCACTTGAAATACACCTTCAGCGTGGTCACCCGGCGGGCATAGGATTTGCGACTGCACGGCACACCGCGACCGTTTTCCAGCCAATCCAGAAAGCGGTTCAGATCATCGGTAGTGAACTGGCCGATAGGTTTATCATCGCCCAGAAATTCGCCTACCAGCTTTAAATCGCCGGTGAAGGCCTTGATGGTGTATTCCGACTTTCCCTCCTGCATCAGAAAGCGCTGAAACAGCGGGAGCGTGAGTTTCAGCGGTGTGTGAATATTCAGTTCTTGGGGCGCTTGCGGCTCGAAGAGCGGCATCTGGCGTAAATCGGACATGGGAAATCTCTTTTAACAAACCCAAACCGAACATTAGTTTAGCACATGCGAGTGGACTGATGCCAGTATTTACAGCCTTTGGAGATGTGCCGGGCTGCCGTATACGGTGGACGCAAGTTCGCCGGCATGGGCCTGCTCCTCAGAAGAGAGTGGGTCTTCGATGAACTCAGCGCCAAACACCTGCATGAATCCCAGCACCAGTGCATCGGCGGCGGTCTGCCAGTCCACTAGCGTACCGCCCAGCGCATCGGCCAGCGTGGTCGCCCGCGCCCGGACCTGTCCTCTGGCAATCAACCGTTCTGCTGGTGAGGGATACACCAGCCCATCGCAGATACGGGCGATGTCGCCTGAGAGTGGCAGCGATCCATGCTGCAACACCACGCCGCGCCGCCGCGTCTGCGCACTGCCGATGAGCTTGCGCCCATCCCCGGTCGTGATTTCGTAGTGAGAAGGGGTCACGAAGCAGACCGGTCCTTCGGCTCTCACATCATCGGCTTGCTTTTCGGCCCGTGTACGGATGCCAAGATGGTTTAGTCCGGCCAGCAAACCGGTACTGATCTGGCGGTAGCTTTCCACAATGCGACCGGCAGCCAACGGGTGATCCTGCGGCAGCGACAGGCTGTAAGTCAGTTCATCGATGTGCAGAATGGCCCGCCCACCGGTCGGACGCCGGACCATATGCCAGCCGCGCTGTTGCAACGCAGTGGGGTCAGCGTCGGTCCAGGACTGCCCATAGCCAATCGAGAGACAGGCCGGAGTCCAGGCGTATAGACGCAGTGTGGGTGGGCTGGTACCGGCAGCCACCGACGCCATAATCGCCTCATCCACAGCCATATTCTGTACTCCAGGCAGAGGATAATCGTAGATCAGGCGATATTGACGCATGGTTGTGGCTTACCTATACTGAATTCAGCGTAGTGTAACATGGTGTACACAGCCTATGTATGATGAAACCGAATCGGATGCGCCGGAAAGTCCGGCCAAACCGACACAAGTCAACAACCAGCCAATCTATGTCCCCCGGACGCCACCGCCACCCCCGCCGATTATGCGCGAATCGGCGGCCCGGTCGCGTATACGGCAGCGGCGCGGACGGCACAACGGTGGCGAATGGGCCTGGGTCATCATCGCCGGTACGCTCCTCGGCATCGTCCTATTGATGGGTGTGATGGGTTTCATTGTGCTGCGGTCGTCCAGCGATGAGCCAGAGATTATGCCGACTGCGGCTTACGATCTGGCGGCACTGCCCACGCCGGTCGATTTCCGCAACAGCGGCCAGTTTGGCACCGGAGAACTGGTTACCCTGGATAACGGGTACAGCTTCATCCTGGAACCCTGGGACGGGAACTCGCGCTTTACGCTGCTGGCGATGGGGATGGACCGCCGCCCGGGTGAGACAGGTCTGGCTTACCGCACCGATACAATGATGCTGATTAGCATCGACCCGGAGAGCAGCAGCATCGGCATCTTGAGCATTCCCCGCGATCTCTATGTTGAGATTCGCGGTTGGGGTGGACGTCAGCGCATCAACACGGCGATGGCGCTCGGCGAAGGCTATCAAACAGGTTACGGTCCTCAGCTTGTCATGGAAACAGTGATGAACAACTTCGGCATCCGCATCCATGATTACGTGTTAATCGATTTCAATGCAGTCATCGGATTGGTGGACGCCATCGGCGGCATCACCATTACCACCGATTACACCATCGACGACCCGCTCTACCCGGACATGAATTACGGCTATGACCCGTTCTACCTGCCGCCCGGTACGCATCTGCTCAACGGTTACGACGCGCTGCGCTTCGCCCGCACCCGTCATGGCGACAACGATATCGAACGCGCCGGACGGCAGCAGCAGTTCCTCTATGCTGTCCGCGATAAAGTCCTCGATCTGGATATGCTGCGTCAGTTGATTGTGCAGGGACCATCGCTGCTGGCAACCTTCCAGGACAATGTGTATACCGGCCTTTCGCTCGACCAGATGATAAAACTGGCGTGGTATATCAAGGACATCCCGGAGGAGAACATCAAGCCGGGCGTGGTCGGCTTTGAATATCTACGCAGTTGGCAGACACCTGGCGGTGCGCAAGTCCTCATCCCCAATCAGGCGCGACTGGCAGACCTGATGGTCGAAATCTTCGGACCCAACTACATCCAATAACACAAACAGGGCAGCCCGATGTGGCCGCCCTGATGATTGGCAAAGGCCCCGCCATGCCGTGTAAACGCTATGGTTGTGAACCTGCTTTCGCAGGTGGGAACTCTCCCCTCGGATCAGTCTTGGCTCAGGCCTATCACTTCTCTTCAGGACGGCAGCTCCCTTTGTATGAGTGTTGGCTCAAACTCATCGCGTCATCACGCACACAGCAGGTATATATCAGTTATAGCAGACGGGCAAAACTGTGTCCAGACCGACACCTACTCAAACACCTCAGCCATGAAGACATCGCGCTCATCTGCCGTCATCGGGCGCGGTCTCGCCCGGTCTTCGATCACCCCGGCGAACAGGTCCACCGCAAGCAAGCGCCCGTCATAGATCAACAGTTGATCCATAAAGAAGCGCGTTTTCGTCGTCTGGTCGAAGAACAGATTGCCCAGACCGTAGTGTACAAACGCCCCGGCGTGGATTTCCGGTTCCAACGCGACATGCGCCTGTGAACCGATGACCACATCCGCACCCCATTCAGCCATCTGCCGGAAATCGTTGCGCTGGCGGTCGATAATATAGTCGTATTCGGCGTACTGCGTGATGGCAATGACCACATCGTAGGTCCCGGCAAGCTGACCGATGGTGGCCTCAAGCCAGGATCGCGTACAACGCATCGCACCCGGCTGTGTGTCGTTCACCCAGGCATATTCCGGCCCATTCCAGTTACACGACACCAGTGCGATCTGATTGTCGTTGTGGTCCAGGATCAACGGCTGGCGGGCGTCTTCGGGTGTCGCGCCGCCGCCGACCAGCAGTATACCGGCGGCATCGTACATATCGAGTGTGCTGCGATAGGCGTCGAAGCCGTAGTCGTTGTTATGATTGCCGCTCAACTCGACAATATCAACATCCAGGTAGGTCAGGAGATCAAAGTGTTCCTCACGCGAACACAACCCACCGAGTACCGGACGATCCGAGCGCGGACACAGGGGATGAAACGACGACTCATTGCTGATATGGAAGAAATCAGCGGCAGTGACATAAGGACGGATGGCCTCACCCGCCCACACGATCCCGTTCTGCTCGATAGCCTCACGGGTGAAGCGGGCCAACGCCGTCACTCCGGACATGACAATGCGCGTGAGACGCTCCGGGCGATAATTCGGGTCGTCGTCGGGGAAAGCGAAAGCGTAAGTTTCGCGGTCAAGGATAAACTGCTCATCCACCCATAGCATACGCCAGCGCGGTTGTAGCTGGTCGAACGGCAGCAGCATATACTCACCATCGCTGATCGTATCGCCAATCCGTGTGTCGGGATGGAGTGTCACACCATGCGCGGCCAGTTCCCGGCGCGTTGTCTCATCCACCACCAGCGCCGGGTCCAGATGACCAGCGGCAGCCGCATACAATCGAATGTGTGGGATATTGGTCAGCGTGCTGTCCAGATTGACCACCGGGACAAACAGATCGACCGATTGTGGTGTCGCGGCATAAAAGCGCAGATAATCGGCCACATGTGCCGACCAGTAGGCATTGTCATGTTCGCCTTCCGGATAGACAACATATTCATGTGCAAGTCCGCGCTGAGTCAGATGATCGTGCATGCGGTCGAAGTTCAGCCATGCATAATCGTCCTGGCCGCGATCCAGCCACAGACGCAAACGGTCAATTCCGGTCGCAGTCAACGCCAGATCGAGCGGATTGTAGTCTGCTGGTTCGTGGCCGGGATCGAAAAAGGCGCTGTGACCGCCGATGGCGTCAAACAGGTCAGGATGGCGCAGCCCGATGCTGTAGGCCCAGAATCCACCGCGTGAGATTCCGCCGATGGCACGCCGATGGCTGACCACGAACTGGCTCTCCACATCGGGCATCAACTCGCGCAAGAAGACGTTTTCCCAGGTGCGCTCCCCCAGGAACCAGTTGCGGTTGGCGATCCAATCACCATAAGGCATGACGACGATCAGCGGCTCAATCTCACCTTGCGCGATCAGACGGTCGGCGTCATGCGGCAGACCCAGTTCCAGCCAGTGCTGGTGATCGCTGTTGGAACCATGCATCAAGTACAGCACCGGGTAGGCTTGCGCCGGATCGTAATGCGGTGGCAGATAAACCGCGTAGACCATCTCCTGGTCAAGAATGTGGCTGGTGTAATCGTGTATAGAAATTTGTCCAGCAGGGGCGCAGGGCTGCTGCGCCCCCATTACGGGTGTAATGATGAGAGACAACACTACAACCAGGAACAAGAAACGGATCAAGCTTTAGAGAACCTCTGAAGGGTATCCAGATAATACTCCGGCTGGCCGATGTCGTAGCGCTGACCGTCGATGACCAGACCCATGAACCCCGACTCCTGGCGCAGTCGATCCAGCGCTGAAGTCAATTGGAACTCACCGCGCTCGCGCACATTGTTGTGGATATGCTCTTCCAGGTAATTGAAAATTTGTGGCTCGATGATGTACTGGCCGAAGATGGTCAAATACTGGTCATCAGACAGACCTACGATCCGAAGATTGTTACGGGCATAATCCACCGACGGTTTTTCGACAAACTCGGTGATATGCAGCAGCGATTGATCTTCCAGCCAGTCACCCGTCACCGCACCGAAGCTGGAGACATTGGTCTCCGGTGTGCTGCGCAGGCCGATGATATTGGTCCGGTGCTTGCTATAAGCATCGACGAGCTGGCCGGCGCACGACCGGCTCTGCTGCGAGCGATAGATATGGTCGCCCAGCATGAGCAGGAACGGCTCATCACCGACCTGCTCATGGGCCATCAAAACGGCGTGACCCAACCCCTCCTGCCGCTCCTGGACGATAAACCGCACCTTGCGACCCATATCCAGCAGACGGCGGGAGTATTCCTGAGAGGCACGAGGGAGCTTGTTGTAATTCTCGATGGATACCTGGACGTTGAAGAAGGACTGGAAGTCAGCCAGATCGTCCTTCTGGACCACGATGATGATCTCGTCCATGCCGGCTTCGATGGCCTCCTCCACAATCAGCAAAATAGCTGGTTTGGCGATGCCGTCGCTGTCGATAATCGGGAACAACTCTTTCTTGGTAGCTTTAGTGGCCGGAAACATGCGCGTGCCGAACCCTGCTGCCGGGATGACCGCTTTGGATACTCTCACCCCGGCGTGTATGGTCAGCCGCAGCGGCGTCATGTCGAAATCACGCTCGATAATGTCAATGATGGCCTGCTGGTCGGCTTCGCTGCGGGCGATGAACTGGGCGGTACCGTCGCCCTGCGATCCGACCCCTTTACCGCCGTAGATGTGCGGTTTGAGCGGTTCATGGGCCAGCAGTTGGTGCAGCACTGGCGCGGTCAACTCCTCCGGGCAGGCGGGAGTGGCATAACGGTCAAAAAACGCCTGCGCCTCGACCATCAACTTGCCCAGGCGTTCAGCATCGCTGTCTTGCAGTGCTTCAACCGCCTGATGCACGACTCGCTTGTTGATCGGTCCCAGAAGTTCCTGCACGCCTTCCTCGACCGCATTATCGGCGAAGGGATACGCCCGGTTGAGCCGCGCCAGAATCTCCATCGTGTCCTTTTCGGCGTTCAGGTCCACAATGACGAAATACAGGTCCTCTTTGACGCGCAGTTCTTCCGTGTCCAGGCGGTCGCCGTCGAAGGTCATCAGAACCGGACGGTCGCCAAAAGCACAGCCCTGGTCCATGCGCCCGCAGCGCGAAGGCGTCAGAATTTCGCCCTGGTAGGCCATCTCCATCTCGCCGCGCACCGTCATCTTCAGGTCGTAAATCCGGTTAAAGGCCCGCGCCGTCAGCACGCAGATCGCCGCGCTGGATGACAGCCCCTTCTTGACCGGGATGTCGGTCTTATAGTTGTTGATGACCAGACCGCGCACATGGTAGTGCGTAAGAACCTGATAGGCGACACCGGCCATGTAGCTGAAGAAGCCACCGCGCTGTGCCACTTCTATCAGGCTGCGCGGCTCCATCGGAATCTCAATCGGCCCATGTGAGATACCGTCATCGGTCGTGGAGATGATGACGAGCGAATCAGGATGTGGTTCGACTTCGGCATAAATGCCCTGATTGGTACCCGTCAGCAGGGCAAATCCCTGCTCGACATCGGCGTTGATCCGCCTGTAACCCCCGGCCCAGTCAGAGTGTTCACCGAAGAGGCAGATGCGTCCAGAGACAAAAAGTTTCACAGGTGTTCCATCCCCTATTTGCGTCGTTGTTATAGCCCAATTATAGCCGCTTAAACCTGCTCTTCTTCCTCAAGGTCTGCGGTGACGGCGATATTCAACTCTTCCAGTTGTCCGGTTTCAGCGTAGGACGGCGCATGCGCCATCACATCCGAGCCGGTCTGTGTTTTGGGGAAAGCGATCACCTCACGGATGTTGGGCGCACCGGCGAACAACATCGCCAGCCGGTCGATACCCCATGCGATACCCCCATGCGGCGGAACACCATATTCAAACGCTTCCAGGATGTGGCCGAACTGGTCCATCGCGTGTTCCATCGTCTGACCGATAAGCGGGAATATCTTCTCCTGAATTTCACGGTCATGGATTCGGATGCTGCCACCCGCCAGTTCGTAACCGTTGCAGATCATGTCATACTGTGACCCGCGTGCTTTGCCGGGATCGGTGTCGATCAAAGGCAGGTCTTCGGGTACGGGCATGGTGAACATATGCTGCGACGGGTCCCAGCGCTGGTTTTCCTCGTCCCAGTAGAACAGCGGAAAGTCAACAACCCAGGCAAAAGCCAGCACATCCGGGTCGAGCAAACCCATCTGGCGGGCCAGATGCCGCCGCAGCGTATCGACCACCGCGTACACAATATCACGTTCATCGGAGCTAAACAGCAAAATATCGCCCGGTTCGGCCCCGGTCACCTCAAATAACTCGATCTTCTGCTCGACGGTGAAGAACTTGCCGATGGGTCCCCGGACCTCGCCCTCTGCTTCCAGCGGCAGCGCCATCCACGCCAAACCTTTAGCTTTCGCCACCTCTTTTACCAGGTCTTCCAGTTCGGCCATAGTGCGCTTGAGCCGTTCGTTGCTGATGGCTTTCGTGGGGTCTTCCGGATCACGCATCAAGCCGGGTGCGCGGATCACCTTGACCGGGCGGCCAGCGGCAACATTCTGGTTGAAAACACGAAAGCCGCTCTTTCCGGCCAGTTCACTCACATCCACCGCTTCCATGCCGTAGCGCAGGTCCGGCTTATCCGAGCCGAACCGCTCCATTGCCTCGGTGTAGGTCAACCGGGGGAATGGTTGTGCCAGAACTTTTTTCTCCGGCACGATGGTCTCCGCCAGCTTGAGTGCCAGGGCTTCATTCAGAGCCATCACATCTTCGCGCTGGACAAAACTCATCTCCATATCAAGCTGCGTGAACTCAGGCTGGCGTTCACCGCGCAGGTCTTCATCGCGGAAGCAGCGGGCAATCTGGAAGTATTTTTCGTATCCGGCGACCATCAATAACTGCTTTAACTGCTGCGGACTCTGCGGCAGAGCATAGAACTTGCCCGGCTGCAAGCGGCTGGGGACCAGAAAGTCGCGTGCACCTTCCGGCGTTGTCTTGAACAGGATCGGCGTTTCAATCTCGACAAAGCCCTGATTGTCCAGATAATCGCGGATGAATTTGATCGTCCGGTGCCGGGTGATGATGTTATGCTGCATCTGCGGGCGGCGCAGATCAAGATAACGGTACTGCATCCGGCGCACTTCGTCCGTGCTTTCCTCACGATTAATATAAATCGGCGGCGTCTTGGAAGGATTGAGGACGCTAATCTCGGTGGCAACCACATCAATGCTGCCGGTCGCCAGTTCCGGGTTCTCGGTGCCTTCCGGGCGCTGGCGCACTTTGCCCCTGACTTGCAGAACGAACTCGGATCGCGCCTTGCTGGCCGCCTCATGGGCATGCGGCGCGGTCTCGGCATCGACCACTACCTGGGTAATCCCCCAACGGTCGCGCAAATCGATAAAGATCAGCCCTCCCTGGTCACGACGGCGGTTGACCCATCCTGCCAACGTCACCTCCTGGCCGACATGCTCGTCTCTCAATTCCCCACAAGTATGCGATTTCATCATGGATCGTTTTTCTCCTGTTGCGATGGCCCACATAGCTTAACACGTTCACAATTGGAAATAAATGCCGGTGCCGTCCCATGATACCGAACTGTGCAAAGCTAAGGCAAGCTGTGATATACTGCGGCGCTATGTTCAATGCTCCGCTTACCAAGCGCCAGTTGGGCGTATTCCTGCTGATCGGCGGTATCCTGGCCGTTCTGGGGATTCTGGCCGTTGATGTCATTGACGCCGGACGGGATGGCGGTATCGGTCCGACGCAGCGCATAGCATTGGGATTAGCGCTGGCGCTGGCGCTGCTCGGTCTGACGCTGATCCCGCTGGGGGACGATCCAGCCTGATGAAGCAGTTCACCCGGCGGTTGACTCTACATCGAATCACCTGGGTACTGCTGCTGGTGGCACTGGCGATCCTGGCGTTCTATTTCGTCGTCTATGTGGCCTTCGCCGTCAATTTGATCCAGTTCCCCTACGATTACGATCAGGGCGAGGGTTTTGAACTGGTCGATGCGATGATGTTCAGCGAGTTTCGCTGGCCTTATCAAAACATCGAGACCTATCCCTTCTACGGCAGCATCTACCCGCCCTTCTATCACATTGTACTGGTACCGTTCGCCTGGATTTTTGGGCCGGTGTACTGGTACGGACGGATGTTCAGCTTCCTGACCACCCTGGTCACGGCAGCTACCATCGGTTATGCCATCTACCGTGAGGGCAATCGCACCGCCACCGCCCGCTTCATCGGTCTTCTGGCCGGATTAGCGTTTCTGTCGTCCAACATGGTCTACCATATCGGGCCTCTTTTCCGGCAGCACATCTCGATGGTGATGTTCGAGACGCTGGCGGTGGTGATCCTGGCACGGGCTGACCGTCCGCGCCAGCTTGCACTCGGTCTCGGATTACTGATTCTCGGTGGCTATACGAAACAACTGGCCGCGTTCACAGCCATTGCCGCGTTGGTGTATCTGTTCATCCGCAGTCCGCGCCGGGGTGTCGTCTGGGGTGCCGGGTTCGTCGTGGTCGGTGGAGCTATTTTCCTGTTTCTGACCGCTGCTACCGGCGGTCACTGGTGGACACAGACCATCACCGCCAATGTGAAAGAGTTCGATCTATCGCAGGCAACCGGTCTGCTGCGGCTGTTCTGGTCGCTGCACGGGGCACTGATTATTCCGGCGGTGCTGCTGGTACTCTACGAATTGTATTTTGACCGGATTTCCATCTATAGCCTGTGGTTCGTCTCGGTGACGGTGTTCAACGCCTACGCTGCCGGGACCTGGGGTGCAGGTGACAGCTATTATGCCACCGCCGTCGCCGCTACCTGTGTGTTATCGGGGATTTTCGCCACCCGCACATTGAAAGGCACCTGGACATTCAGCGACAACTACATTCGACGGTTGATTCCGCTGCGACTGCCGTCGCTGATACTGATCGTGCCGCTGCTGTATATCGCCTATGGTGTGGCCGTGCTGCATCTGCCAACAGAAGAACCCGGCTTCGAGATCGTCGCCGATGTCTTCAACATCGAACCCAACGCGCAGAACAGCTTCTATGACTCCGCCGGACGCCTGACCGGCGGCTATGCCAATATCGGCCATTTCCTGACCGAGGCGGATGTCGCCGCCGGTGATGCCATTGTCGAGCAGATACGGGCGATCCCGGCAGATGTGCCGGTACTCAGCGAAGAAGCGGCTTTTAGCTTCGCGACCGACCGCGATGTCATCACCAACCCGGTTGTGCTGTATATTCTCGATCAGGTCGGCCAGTACGACAGCAGCGAACTCGTCACCATGATCGAAAATCGAGAATTTGGTCTGATTGTGCTGCGGGCGCAGTTTTTCCCGGTGCCGGTCAATCAGGCGATTACGGCCAATTACGTCGAAGCTGAAGCCATCGAGATGAACGGCTTCGCTTACCGGATTCTGCGGCCTGCTGGCTGACTCACTCACGACCGAAGTTGGCCCGACGCGGACGGTTGTTGTAACCCAGGCCAATGGGACGCCGCTGGATCAGGAAATCCTTCTCCGCGCTCATCTGATTGGCGAGACTGTCCACCGACCGTTCCAGCATATCCAGCGTGACCTCGGTCTTGTGGTCATGGGCCGCCAGCATACGGGCTTGTAGTGCAACCTCACGCACAAACGCTCCCGGCTGGCTCACGAGTTCCGCCACAACCGCGTTATGATCGTCCTGCCAATGTTCGCCCATGTAGTGGCGCAGCATCGCCTCGGCCTGCTCTTCGTCCTGGATCGTTGGAATCACATAAATACGATCCAGCCGACCGGGCCGCTTGACCAACCGCTCGTCGATGGCTTCCGGGTAATTGGTCGTCGCCAGCATCAACGATCCCTGCGGGTTGTTGGGCGATTCCACACCGTCCAGCACATTGAGGATGCGGGCCTTGTCCTCGCCACGCAGATAGGCGTCCAGTTCTTCCACAATCAACAGAGTCGGATAGCGTGCTGCCGCGACCGCTTGAAAAGCCCGTTGAATCTTCTCGAATGATGCCCCATCCCGGTCGGAGCCGGAGACATAGACCACGATTCGCTTTTTGTTGATGGCGAGTTTCGCCAGGGCCGCGCACAGCATGGTCTTGCCCGTACCCGGCACTCCGGCCAGCAGTAGTTTACGGAACGGGGCCAGCTTAAGCTGCTTGTAGATGCCGACGCCCTCGTCAAAAAAGGCTTCGATGTCGTCGAGAATTTGCGCCTTCAGGTCCTCCGGCAGGATGATATCGTCCCAATCGACCGTTGGATCGAAGAAGGCGTCTGTTCCACCGATGATATATACATCACGGCGGCGGCGGATACGGGGGCGCACGGCTTTGGCACAGGCAAATTCAAACGCCGCCCAGGTATCCAGTTTATCCTGTGGCACCAGGGCGATGGCGGTCAGGTCCTGCACATCATCATCAAAATAGGAACTGGCGTAGATAACCTCAAATGGTTCTCCGTCGTCGTCCTTAAATTTGAACAGGTAGGCTCCCGAAGTCGCCGTGAGGACCATTTTATTACCGCGTGAACCACAATCACTGATGGGGACAATCACCGGGCAGTCCAGCACCTCGACCCCCCGGTAGTAGGATTTACCGCGCAGCTTGCGCCCAACTTTGATATGCTGCTGTGCGATCTGGTTACTGCACTCCGCCGAGGCCCAGATGGTTACGTAATCACGCCCCAAATCACGTTCTTCCAAAACCCCCTGCGCCCAATTGACGAGGCGTTCATACTGCATAAATGCATGACCTCAGGTAAACTCCTAGATTGTCAATTATAGAACAGTACACGGTAATTTAGAATTGTCCACTGCATATATAACCCACACAAGCTATACCGAACACGATTTACGCGGTCATCCAGAACACGCCGGGCGCATCCGGGCTGTGTGGAAGGAACTGGAAGATGCCGGACTGATCGAGCGCACGCTGCCACTGGAACCAGCGATGGCCTCCGACGAACAGATTCTCGCAGTCCATGAAAAAGACTACCTCGATCTGCTGGACGCCATCAGCGAAGAACCTTATGGTGTACGCTTTGATGCCGACACTTACGCCTTGCCGGTGTCGCCGGGAGTGGCCCGCCTGTCAGCAGGGGGTGTAATCCGGGCTGTCGATGCTGTGCTGACCGGTAAGGTCGATAACGCGCTGGCTGTCACCCGGCCACCCGGCCATCACGCCATCCCCTCACGCGGGATGGGATTCTGTCTGCTGGCAAATGTGGCGATGGCGGCCCGACACGCCCAGCGGTCACACGGCGTGAAGCGGGTCATGATCGTCGATTACGATGTCCATCATGGCAACGGCACCCAGGACATCTTCTATGAAGATGGTGACGTTCTCTTCTTCTCCACCCACCAGTATCCCTTTTATCCCGGCACTGGCGGGGTTCACGAGACCGGGCGCGGAGCCGGACGTGGGACGACGGTCAATGTACCGCTGGGAGCTGGCCATGGCGACAGCAACTACGCCCGTGTTTATAAAGAAATCCTGTGGCCGGTGGCGCGGCGCTTCAAACCGGAGTTGATCCTGGTTTCCGCCGGATTTGACGCGCACTGGATCGACCCGCTGGCATCAATGTCGCTGTCGCTGCATGGTTATGCCCATCTCGACCGCGAATTGATCGCCATGGCCGACGAATTATCACACGGTCGGATCGTTTTCGTCATGGAAGGCGGCTACGATCTGGACGCACTGGCGCACGGTGTGCGGAACATCGCCCATGCTCTGCTGCGCGAGGATGAAATCAGCGATCCGTTGCGGAAAAACGGCCAGCGAGAACCGGAGATCGACCGCCTGATCGCGCAGTTGCGCGAACTACACGACGTTTAAGACTCGGGTTTATCCTCCAACTTCCGCACCAGGACGAGGATCACCCACACCAACAACGAGACACTCACGGCCAGGAAATAGGCTCCTAACCCGACCGTCATACCGATGGCCGCCGTGACCCAGATATCGGCGGCGGTCGTCAGGTTGTGGACACCCAACTGGCTGCGGACGATGACACCAGCACCGAGGAAACTCAGCGCCACCACCACCTGAGAAGCCACCCGTGATGGATCGCCACCGCTGAAACCATGCACCGACAGCGCAGTGAACAGGCAGGCTCCCACGCCAACCAGCATATGCGTGCGCAGGCCGGCGCTGTGGTCTTTGCGCCGTTCGCGCTCCATACCGATGATGGCGGTCAAGAGCGCCGCGATTAACGTTTCTATTGTGACTTCTAACTGCAAACCCAGGCCCATATCTGCCTCCTTTAACACTATTATAACATCTCTACTTTTTCTTAAATAAAATCGCCCCCATGCGGGAGCGATCTCAACGGAGAAGGGCCTGCTGGCTTAATAGACGAGTGTGATCTACCGGGCAATGCTTGCAACGCCCCTGGTCAAACGGGCGACCAACCACCGCCGGGGCAGGATAAAGACAGGTAGAATCTAAAGAGGCGTGGTCAAATACGCCTCGCTACATCTTGACTTCTTCGATGCCCTTGCGCAGGGTGGCAAAGCGCTCACCGTAGACATCGAAGCGCGTGCGCTGTTCATTATAGCGCTTCGCCAGGACATCCAGGCGGCTGAAAATGGGGGTAAGTACCCGATTGCCATAGCGGGCCAAACGCGCCCGTTCTTTGCCTGTCAGGTCATCCAATGCGGTGTGGTAAGTCTCCATCAACCGGTCCACGCGCTGGTTAAATTCGCGCTTGGCCTCGGATTGCACGCGGATGTAATAGCGAACTGCTGCCGCACTACCCAGTGCCGCGACCGGCAGAGCGATCACAAACGCTATTGACGCAGTTGCCACCGCCCCGGCTCCCAGGACCGGTCCCGGCGCGGCCACCGCCGCAATCATGGCCGCAAACCCACCAACCCCAAGCACAGCGCTGGTGGTAAAACGGCTCATATTAGCCTGGAAATCCGTTTGTATCTCCTCGACCAGCCGCCCCGACGAATAACTGTTGAGTTCAGCTTCGGCCAGACGGATCGCATCTTCCAGTTCTTCGCGCTGTTCCGCATACACATTGGAATCCAACCCACCGACTTCTTCCTGTTCCAGCAGTTCCATCAACCGGTTGAGCCGGTCAATCACGCTGCGCCAGTACAGGCGGCTCTGGTCGATCACCGCATTGATATAGCCGCCGGTGGCATCGTTGACATCACGCAGCGAACGCCCGATGACAACATCCTGAAACTCGGCTTGCAGCCTCTCGCGGCTCAGGGTGCGGCCCAGGCGACGTATCGACAGATTGTTGTCGATGAAGCTCAAGCCGCGCTGGCGCAGCCCTTGAAATACCTGATCGAGTTCGTTCCGTGCCTCCTGTAGCTGGGCATCCAACCCTAACGACTGGGTTTTCAACTCGGCTTCGACTTCGCGCACCTTTGCGGTGTCTTCCTGGACCAGATCGGCCTTGCGCCGAACATCTTCATAGTAGATGTTGACGATCTGGCGGGCGGTATCCAACTGGGCCAGCAGTTTCTGCTTGGCCGGTGGCGATTCCGCCAGCACACCGCGTAAATGTGCTTTGACCGCATCGATTCCACCAGCAGGCGGGGCGTTATTCTTCTGTGCTTCCAGTGCTTCTTTGGCCGAAACCATGAACAGAAGCGGCTGCAACCCCAGCAGTTCCTTGACCTGCGCCTCAATAAAGCGCCGAACCTGATTCTGCTCGACGGGCTTGAGCAGGTCGATCTGGTTCACCACCAGGATCACTTTTTTGCCATAATTCTTCGCCATCTCCAGGTAGATGCGTTCGGTCTCGGCGAAAGCCCGTTTAGCCGACAGTATAAAAATGACCAGATCGCTGCGGTGTAAAAAGTCTTTGGCGGTCGTCTCATGTCGATGGAAAACCGAGCCAGTCCCTGGCGTATCAACGAAAGCGACGCCAGCCACACCCGTGTTAGGATGTCCCCATTCGCGCAGACTATCGCTGCGACGGATCGGTTTGCGCAGTGGTTTCTCGCTGTAACGGATCAATTCGATCATCTCGGTGGTCGGCGTAATTCCGGTTGGCAGCAGCGGTTCCCCCACCAGAGCATTCAGGAATGATGACTTACCAGCGTTGAACTCGCCAATAATCGCCACAAGGTAAAACATCTCGCGCAGATCACGGGCCATCTCGGACAGCCGCCGTCGATCTTCCGCAGCAACATCACCCACTTCAGCCAGTGTTGTAGCGACATCCTCGATCAAGTCGATCTCGGCTTCACGTAAGGCCGCCAGCGGTCCATCCAGTGTGTTGACATTCTGTACCATGCTTCCCCCTCACAATTCAGGATGTGCGAACCGCTGCCCGATCACGCAGGCGGGTTAGCTCAGATTCGATACTCACCATTTCCTGCTCAGCAGCCTGCAACCTGTTCATCTGATCGGTTTGTATCTGGGTTTGGGTTTCGACCAACCGCGTCAGCGGCGCAACAACCTCCCGGCGAAGCTGCATGCCGTAATCAATCTGGCGGTCGGCGGTCTTGGTGAGAATCTCGATATACTGATTCTGCAATTTCAGCATCCGGTTGGTGTGGCCGGTTTCCAATGACCGGCCCAACAGCGGCAGCAGCACCGGTCCCAACAGCGCCAGTCCGATCAGGAACAACAACACACCGACAGATGCCGGTTCAGCGAAATCAATCGCGCCACCGAAGGCCAGCACCGCGATAATGGCGATGAGCAGCAGTTCCCACACGGCCAGCAGAAACAAAACATTCCGCAGGCTTTGTTCCAGCTTACCCGTTTCCACCTCACGGGCTTCGGCCTGAATTGCATCCAGGTCAGGACGCATGGATTGTAAAATGCGCCGGTCATACTGAAGCGGAGCCTGAATCTCACCGATTACTTTGCCCCGTATGTTGGGCGGCAGCGCTTTGATCTCCCGGTTGGCATACTTGACCAGATCGTCAATATCCTGTAGGTCCTTGCCCTCCATGCGCGGGCCAAGCCGCTCAGCCACATCCGGTAGCTGGTTGACGGGTTCGTAAACATTGTGCTGTTCAAATGCAGCACGAGCGTAATTTTTCTGGCTGCGGAACAGGCGCGAAAGGCCGGTCAGGTCCACCAATCCACGCCGGATCGACAACAGGGCCTGCGAAAGCTGGAAAATCTCGCGAATCGCCAGACCACCACGCCGGGCCGCTTCATCGAATTTCGCCCGGATGTCTTCGACAATCTCGCGGACGATTTTCTCCTGTTCGCGTTTGTATGCGGCAAGCTGCTGGTTGACATTATCAGCGATACTCTGGTAATGGTCCAGAACCGACTGGTTGGCTTTGACTGCCTCCATCGCCACGCCATGAACATTCTGGATAATCTGCAACGGAGTCTGTAGCTTCTGGCGCAGCCGCTCAACATCGCTGAGTTGGTCATCCACAAAATCCTGAATCTGGTAGAGGCCGCTGTCGGTCCACAGCGATTCGTCAAATGTCGTGCCTTGATGGGCTTCCAGACCGTTGCGGGCCGATACCAACCAGACCTCCGGCTTGAAGCCCAGGCGGTCCTGGCTCTGGTCCAGCACATAATCGCGCACCGTATCAGATTCCTCGACACTGAGCAAGTCAGCCTGGTTAATGAGGATAATCACTTTCTTGCCGTACTGGCGCAACTGCTGCATGTAATCCAAATTGCGCTGAGTCATGGCCTGAGTCGCCAGCATCACCAGCATGACCACGTCGCTGCGGTGGAGAAATTTGCGCGTCGTCTCTTCATGGCGCTGGAAGACCGACTCCAGGCCCGGCGTATCAACAAAACTGACTTTTCGCAGCAAAGGCGACGGGTAAAAGACCGTATCCACCTCACCGCCAGAGTCCATATGTTGGGCTTCATCACCGTAGCGCAAAATACTGATGCGGTCGGTTGTCGGTACCGGCCCGACACGCAGTAATTCTTCAGTCCCCAGCAAAGCGTTAACCAGGCTGGATTTACCCGAACTGAACGGTCCTACAAACACCATCAAGAAAGGGTGATCCGCGTGAAACAGGGCATCGCGCACCTGGGCCACCCGTTCCTCTTCTAGCGCATCGATCTTGGGCAACACTTCAAGCAGTTCCGTGATCAGTTCGTACTCACGGCGACGGATCGCTTCATAAGTCTTGACCAGTTGCGTTGGTTCCACCCGGGTTGGTTGGTCTGTCACAGTTTGTCCATGCCTCATCGTTCAGCACTGCAAAAACTATACAATACCGCACGCATCCTGACTACCTTTGCTTAGATCAGCAACACAGCTAAAATGTGAGATGAATTATCGATAGAGCATGGCGGATATGATCGACCACAACGAAAACCCCCAATTCACGAAAGAGAGACGCCAACTGAAGCTCTTGCTGGCGCTGGATGCCGCACGCGACGCGCAGCAGGTCGAGTCCGATCCGGATTCGATTTTCAACGCCATTATGCTGCTGCTCAAGAGCCACTTTGAGGCCGATGCCTGTGCCATCCTCATCCAGGCGGATGACACCAAAACCGTAGAAAGTCTGGTCTTCTCCGGCATTGACACGGATGAAGCGCTGCAACTCTGCCGGGAGGCTATCAACCTGCACCTGCCGGGACCGCTCAGCCATAGCGGTTTTGCTTTGGGCATGCGCATCGTCCACGATGAGAGCGACTCCCTGCTCGGCGGACTGCTCATCGCCCGCCATGGCAGACCGTTCTCAGACCAGGACACCGAGATGCTGGCCGTCGCCGAGAGCCAGATCGACTCCGCCATCATTCAAGTACGCACGTTGTGGCAACTGGTCCAGCGCAAGACAGAACTCGAAGCCATCTACCACATTGACCGTCTGCGCGACAGTACCACAGACGAGATGATGCTGATTAACGATTTCAGCCAACTCCTGATCGATTACTTCAGCACTGAGTTATGCATCATCTTCGTGAACCACATCGACAGTGGTGAGACGGTACTGCGCGGCGTCATCGACCGCCACAACCTGCCTGCTGGCACACTGGAAACCATTCAGGCCATGGCCGATACCATCGACAACATTCATGAAATGCCGCTGCCTCCCCTTCAGGTTATGGCGGCACCGCTGGTGGTCTCGGGTGTTCGTCTGGGTACGGTCGTCATCGGTCGCCGCTCTGCTTATTCCATAAGCGATCACAGCCTGATTCACGCTATGGTCACTCAGATGGACTCGGCACTGGCGCACATCCGGACCATCCAGCAGCTTTTCCAACGTAACAAAGAACTGGAAACCGTCTATATTATCGACAAAATCCGTGATAATGAGACAGATATGGACCGCATGCTGCAAGAGGTACTGCTGGTATTATGCCAGGCCGTCTCGGCGGAGATTGGTTATCTGATGCTGTTCAGCGAGACCGACGAGCAAACGCTTGAACTCCGTGCCACCACATCGGACGGCCTGACCGCCGCTCACCTGCAAACCGTTCAGCAACAGTCCCGCATCGCGCTGGACTCCGGTGAACCGGTGTTCTCCAATGTTCCCGACGGTGCCGTTCGGTCGATTGTCGCCATTCCGTTGACACTCAACGATCAGGTGATCGGCGTGTTTGGCGCGGTGAACAGCCGTAATCCACGCGGCTTCAACGCCGAAGACCGGCGCATGCTGACCGCCATCACCACCCAGGTCGATACCGCCGTATTCGAGCAGTTACAGCGGCGGCAGATGCGGCGGGTGCTGAGCAGGTCGGTCGATCCCAAAGTCATCGACCATCTGCTCAGCCGCGCTAACAAAGACATCCTGGCCGGTGAGCGCGTAACCCTCACCGTCTTATTTGCTGATTTGCGCGATTCAACCATCTGGGTGGAGCATACACCACCAGAGCAACTGGTCAGTACATTGAACCGGTTTCTGGGCAAGATGACGGAGGTCATTTTCGCCTATGGCGGCACCCTGGATAAATTTGTCGGTGACGAGTGTATTGCCCTGTTTGGCTGTCCGTTACCAATGGAAGATCATGCCTTGAACGCTGTGCGCTGCGCCCTGGAAATGCAGCGAGTCCACCGTGAACTACAGGCGGAACTGCGTGAAAAGGGCATTGACCTCCCCGATGTGGGTATCGGCATCAGCACCGGCGAGGTCATCGCTGGTGAGATTGGGTCGCCTGTGCGAACTGATTTCACTGCGTTGGGTCGTTCGATCAATCTGGGCGCACGGTTGTGCAAGGCGGCCCTCGGCGGCCAGATTCTCATCAGCAAACAAACAAACCAGACCTGCCGTCCATTGATCGAAGCCGAAGAACTGGCACCGGTCGAACTCAAGGGATTGGGACCGGTACAGGTCTATCAGCTACTTCGCGTGAACAAGTGACATGTTCAACGATACGATCCGCTATAACGATAACAAATTGGTGGTGGGTGGTGTACCGCTGGCCGAAATCGCACAGGCCGTCGGCACACCCACCTATGTCTACAGCCTGGACCGTGCCCGCCACAACTATCACACAATCCAGGCTGCGTTCAGCACGGCCCATATCCACTATAGCGCCAAAGCCAACGGTAATCTGGCGGTCCTGCACGCCTTGATCCAGGCCGGTGCCGGGATCGATGCCGTCAGCGCCGGCGAGATTTTCCGCGCACGGACCGCTGGTGCTAAAGCCAACGACATCGTGTTCGCCGGTGTCGGCAAAACACCCACTGAACTGCGCTACGCGGTCGAGCAAGGTGTCGGCTGGATCAACATCGAGAACACCGCCGAATGTGATACGCTGGAGACCATCGCCAGCGAAACAGGACGGAAAATCCGGGTCGCCCTGCGCTATAACCCGGATGTGACGGCCAACACCCATCCTTACATTGCGACCGGTCATGGCGGGGCCAAATTCGGCCTGACCGCCGATGCCATTCGCGTCATCCTGGCGAAACGCTACCACCATCTCGATTTTGCCGGGATTCACATCCATATCGGTAGCCAACTTCACGACACCGACGCAACGGTGGCGGCGATCAACGCAGCGCTTGAACTCATCGCTCCGTATCCCCACATCCATAGCGTCAACATCGGTGGTGGTCTGCCGGTCGCCTATACAACGGATGAACACATCCCGGATTTGCAGACATTCGCTGATGCCGTACTGCCGCTGCTGAAAGACTATCAACTTCTATTGGAACCGGGCCGGTCGATCATCGCCGACGCCGGAGTTCTCATCACCGAGATTCTGTATGTCAAACGACAGGCGGGCCAGACATTTTACATCGTGGATGCCAGCATGACAGAATTGATACGTCCGGCATTGTATCAGGCACAGCATTTGATTTTGCCAATCTGCGAGCGGGACGAGGAACAGCAAACGGTGACCGTCGTCGGACCAGTCTGCGAGACAACAGATGTGCTGGCCTCCAATATCGTGCTGCCGGACATGCAGCCGGGGGATCGGCTGGCAATTCTGACGGCGGGAGCCTATGGTATGGTCATGTCAAGCACATATAATGCCCGTCCGCGCCCGCCCGAAGTGGTTGTCGATGGGTCCTCATGGCGGATCAGCCGCCCCCGCGAGACCTGGGACGATCTGATTCGTGGGGAGTCGATTTAAAACAGCCAGTCCGGGTTGTCGAACCCGGCGTATTCCTGAATCGCGCCGTAGACGTGCATTGCCAGATCAGTGCGGTGAACAACTATCGTGCAGATACCGTTTTCCAGACGGTTGTGCCGGGTATCGCTGCCTTTTTTGACATAGGTTTTCTTCAGGCATGCTGGCGACAAATCGAGCAGCGTAAGCCAGTACGCTTCGATCCGAGCAATCTCAGCGAGATCAGACGTATGGCAGTGGATGTGTACGGCGAATTCGTCGTCATGAACCATTAGCTCATCGCGCAGGAACCGCGCAAACAACACGATCATGTTGGGGTCGGAGTTCACAAAATGAATGCGGTTGCGCAGTTTGGCCCCTTCCGCCCAGTAGAGCATACACCCCATCATATGAAGTAGTCGCCCTTCACATGCCGCCAACCTACCTTGCTGCTGCTGCTGAAGACGCTGTGCCTGAGCAGTTTCACGGTTATGAGCGGCTCCGGCCACACTCCTGTTGATCGTGCCACTGCGCCGCTCATCAAGATTTTGGCGTTGAGCATTTGTCAGGGTCACATCACGCACCCATGAGCTAACAGAGCTTTTGGCGACACCCAACTGTTCTGCAATGTCTTTCAACGATAGCCCTTCCGAACGCAAGCGACGAGCTTCCTGCTTTTCAATTGTCTTTGCCATAATGGTTCCTTGAAAGTGATGAAGTCAAACAAGAAATAGAAATAAAAAAGACCCCGATATGGGGTCTTTGATGGTGATGGGTGGACTTGAACCACCGACCTTACGATTATGAGTCGTACGCTACTGACCAGCTGAGCTACATCACCACAAATAAAAAAGTCGCGGGGGGTGGATTTGAACCACCGACCTTCAGGTTATGAGCCTGACGAGCTGCCACTGCTCTACCCCGCAATGTTTAAGCATGATAGCATGCACCCTACTGCCTGTCAACGGGTATTTTCCCAGATTCTCATGCTACGCATCACCAGCTTCGATGTAGTTGTTATATCTCGTTAGTTTTTGCATATAATAGTCCATCGCCAAAACGGTTACAATATGACCGACAAGCATTTAAGGAGTTACCATGCTTAAAAAAGCATTCCTCATCATCCTGCTGGCACTGATCCTTGTTCCGGCGGCATCAGCACAGGACACTTTCTGCGGCGATCTCTCTGAGCAGGACTGTAACCTGCTGACCCGTTCCCGTGATGCGATGGCCCAGGTCGAGACACTCAGTTTCGATTTCAGCCTCGATATGTCCGGCAGCGGGACGGGCGAACTGGCTATGCCCCCATTTGATGTCACCTTCCGCGGGGATGGGTCGCTTTCGACCGCCTTCATTAACCTGGACATCCTGCAAAATACGACACCCAATGACCTGCTGCAAAACGATTACGCCGCTGTTTTCCAGCAGTTTTTGACAGCATTCCAGGGCGATATGCGGTTGGACATCAGCCTGCCGGATGGGGCCACGACCTCATTGGCCGCCATCATGCAGAATGGGGTCTTCTACCTGGATACCGGCGCTATCAACAACATGGACTTCCCCGTATGGGTGGGCATTGATCTATCTGGACTGGCCGCACTCATCGTCGACGATACCCTCCCGGAACTCGACGGCCTTTCGGGCGCTGACTTTGCACCCGCCAGCACCGATTACCTGTCGATTCGCCGCCTGGGTGATCGCAACGTCATGGGACAGACGGTCGCCGTTTTTGAGACCACTCTGGATTACGCGGCGGTGTTCAGCGACCCCGCTTTCAAGCAAAGCCTTGAAATCGCGATGGGTGAGATGGCCGGGGGACAGGGAGCCGAATCGCTGGCAGACATGCTCCTGGCGATGGACTCGCTGGCTGATCTGTTGGACGGCTCCGTGATGCGCAGCCAACAGTGGATCAACACCACCAGCGGACTGATCCAGCATTTTGAGGTCAGCATGGACTTTAATATGGATATGAGCGCCGTCACTGCGGCATCTGACCGCATGTCCATCACCGTCCGGGGCGACGTAAATCTGTTCAACTTCAACGAGCCGCTTAACATCAGCCCACCGGAAAATGTACCCGTCATCGACCCCTTCGCCCTGGGATTGAACATCTGAGCGCATCTGCTATAATGACCGGCTCCGAACTACCGTTCTAGTGGGGTAACCATGCCTGAATTTCAACTCGTGTCGGACTTCAAGCCCACCGGCGACCAGCCGAAAGCGATCCAACAACTGGTCGATGGTCTTAACAGCGGCTACCAGCATCAAACTCTGCTCGGCGCAACCGGGACCGGGAAGACCTTCTCCATCGCCCATGTCGTGCAGACCATGCAAAAACCCACATTGGTGCTGGCACATAACAAGACCCTGGCGGCCCAGCTTTATGCCGAGTTCAAAGAATTCTTCCCGAAAAACGCGGTGGAATACTTTGTCAGCTACTATGACTACTATCAGCCGGAAGCCTACGTCCCGCAGTACGACCTGCATATCGACAAGCAGACGCAGATCAACGAGCATATCGACCGCCTGCGTCTGTCGGCATCGGCATCGCTGCTCTCGCGCCGGGACGTCCTCATCGTCGCCTCTGTTTCGTGTATCTACGGCATCGGTGACCCGGCGGCCTGGAGCAAGACCCTGGTCCATCTCCGCGTCGGCGAGGCCGAACTCCGCCGCGATATGATCCTGCGCAAACTGGTGCAGATTCAGTATTCGCGCAACGATATGGACTTCCGCCGGGGGACCTTCCGCGTGCGTGGGGATACACTGGAGATTTACCCCGCTTACGCTGAAACCGCGTTCCGGGTGGCGATGTTTGGCGATGAAATCGAACGCATCACTGAGTTCGACCCACTCACCGGCGCGCTCCTGGAAGAACATCCGGAGGTCACCATCTTCCCGGCGGCGCAGTTCGTCACCGATGAGGACAAGACACGCCAGGCTCTCCACGACATCGAGCAAGAACTGGCAGAGCAGATCACTTACTTCAAGCGCGAAGACAAACTGGTGGAAGCGCAGCGCATCGAACAGCGCACCCGCTACGACATCGAAATGATCCGCGAAGTTGGCTACTGTTCCGGCATCGAGAACTACTCGCGCCATCTCGATCAGCGTCCCGCAGGCAGTCCACCGCACACCCTCATCGACTACTTCCCGGACGACTTCCTGCTCGTGATCGACGAAAGCCATATGACGATCCCCCAGGTACGCGGGATGTACAACGGCGACCGCGCCCGCAAGAACACACTGGTCGATTTCGGATTCCGTCTGCCGAGTGCGCTGGATAACCGTCCACTCAAGTTTGATGAGTTCTCAGAGCGGATCAATCATGTGATCTACACCAGTGCCACGCCCGGACCTTATGAACACGAAATCAGTCAGGCCGTCGTGCAGCAGATCATCCGCCCGACCGGCATCCTGGACCCGGTATGTGAGGTACGCGGTGTCGAAGGCCAGATCGAAGACCTGCTGCAAGAGGTCGCTCTCAGGGTTAAGAACAGGCAGAGGGCCATCATCACCACACTGACCCAGCGTATGGCTGAAGAACTCGCCGGTTATCTCAACGAAATGGGCATCAAGGCGCATTATCTGCATGCCGAGATCGACACCATCGAGCGGGTGGAGATTCTGCGCGATCTGCGCCTGGGAGTCTACGATACGGTCGTCGGCATCAACCTGCTGCGTGAGGGCATCGACTTGCCGGAAGTGTCGCTGGTGGCAATCCTGGACGCGGATAAGGAAGGTTTCCTGCGTTCGGAGTCGGCGTTGGTCCAGATCATCGGTCGGGCCGCCCGCCATGTCGAAGGCCGGGTGATCCTGTACGCCAATCGCATGACACCCGCGATGAAGAACGCCCTGGAGGAGACCGAGCGCCGCCGTGCGATCCAGCAGGCACACAACGAGGAACACAACATCACACCGGCCAGCATCGTCAAACAGATTCGAGACCTGACCGACCGCGTGAAGTCGATGACCGCCGAAAGTGAAGCAAGTGACGACGAACGCCCGGTCGATCTGACGAAAGTCTCGAACAGCGACCTGCAAAAGATGGTGAAGGAATTAGAGCGCGAGATGAAAGCGGCTGCTCAGGCCCTCGAATTCGAGAAAGCGGCTGCACTGCGCGATCAATTATTTGAGCTTCGGGGGGCATTGGCCGAGAAAGACCCCGACGGTATGCTGGTCGTGACTTAGACCAGACACGCCATTAATCAGGCAAAAAGCATTATAATGGGCTTAGCATAGCTCAAAGGTAAACCCATGTTCAAAAAACTGGAAGTGCTGCTCAAGTCTCAGATCAACGATGTCCTGCGGGGCGATCCAACCCGGCAGCCAATGCCGCGCAACCCACAACGGAAAGTGACTGATTTGCGTGAGCGGATCAACAAGGCGATTGAGCATGAAGACGAACTGCAACAGCAGGTCGCTGCCCTGCGCAGCGAAACAAAAAATCTGGATGCCGAAGCCGATACAGCGGTCAAGCGCGGCGATGAAGCCACCGCCCGCCATATCCTGGCTCAGCTACAACGCACACAGCAGCGTCTGTCGATGGTAGAATCCGATCTGGAAGCCCATCGTCTGGTGGCCCAGGAGTTGATTCTCAACGTCAATCGTCTGGAAGCGGCACTGGCCGATCAGCGGCGGACCGAGCCACAACCGACCGAGCGAACGAACGACATCTTCCAGGAGACCCAGAGTCGTATTGCCGAATTGGGCGAACGACTGGGTTCCAGGCGCAGTCAGGTTGAGACATCGCTCGAAGTTGAGAAAACCCAGGACGAGGAACAAATCGAAGATGACCTGGAAGCTCGCCGAAACCGGTTAAGCAAACGCTAGCAGCTTGCTTGAAAATCTTACATGCTGCATAATTTGCTATCATCGACATGACATGAGTATACACATGCCCGTTGAAACCCTTCATCACATTTTACTGGTCACCGAAGACGACGAGACGGTTCGACAGGTTCAACATATCCTGCCGTCGATGTATTTCATACTTAACACGGTATCCAGTCAACACGAAGCACTGGAGAGACTGGCACATCACACGTTTGACGCGGTCATCACCACCGGCTCGCTCCTGGATCGAGCGACGATTAACTGGCCGGTCATCGCCTACACATCGGATCACGATCACCTGATCCAGTCGCTTGCCCAGGCGCTTGACCTGCCGCTCGCAACCTTTGCATCGAGCGAACTGCTGTTTGAGGCCACACAAGCGATTGTTGAAGTTGTGGACCTGGACACAGTGTTACATCGCGCCATATCCGCTGCTATCCGTCTCACACATGCCAACCACGCCGTTATCTTGCTTGAGGAAAACGGACACCTGAACGCACACGCCGGTGAGATAACGGACTTTGATCCCACCGTCAGTCGTGATGTGTTTGAAAGCGGACATTCAGCCCGGCAGCGGGCCAATGTCTACGCCCCGATTACCCATCAGCGCCAAACCCTGGGCGTGCTGGCTGTTAGCCGAAACGCAGACTGCACGCCCTATCACCAGCGTGTTCTGGAACAGCTTGCGTCTATCACCGGCAGCAGCATCCACAATGCCAGAGTCCATCAGGCCAACCGCGACCGCATGCACGATCTCGAAAGACTCCTAACGACCAGCCAGATTTTGAACACCAATATGCCGCTGAACGAGGCGTTCATTAATATTTGCGCTCAACTGGCCGTCTTTCTCGATGTCGATTCAGTGTTTATCTATGAATGGACCGGGCAGCACCTCCGCAACAGCGCTCGTTATTACCGTGCTAAATGGGAAACCGGCCCACCAGTCGATCCTGACCATATGCACAAGGCCGCCACATGGATCGACTCACCCGAACCGGGGATTGCCTGTATACTGGTTTTACCGGTGCAAACCGACATACTCTTGCGCTGCTACTACACGCGCCAGCCGCATGTTGATATTCGTCTGGACCGGATTGAGACGTCAAGCAGCACAAGTTCAGACAACCTGCTCTGCTGGTTGGAAGACACTACCGAAAAACTGCACGCCGACTGGTGTGATCTGGCAATCGACGCCACATCACGGGTGCGCAGCGGGCAAGCGGTGTGGTTGGCGAATCCCGCACCGGGCATTGATTTGGCGCAGCATCCAGACCTCCACCATAGTCTGGAACGACATGACATCGTTACCGAAACTACCGTGCTTATGGACGCAACCGACTCCGAGACAATTCTGGGCATTCCGCTGGTACAGCGGGGCAGCGTAAAGGGCCTGGTGGTCTTCGCACGCACCGATAGCAGCTTCAACCAACGTGAGATCGACCTCGGACGGGCAGCGGTTGGTCAGGCCGCGATTGCGCTGGAAAATCTATCGCTAGTCCATGATCTGGAGCAGACGGTGACGAGCTTGCGCAAAACACAGGATCGGCTGGTACAAACAGCCCGGCTATCAGCGATGGGCGAACTGGCTGGTGTGATCGCGCACCAGATCAACAACCCGCTGACCACCATCATCGTCGATACCGAACTCATGCTGCTGGATGAACCGGCAGACTCGCCCCGGTATGCCGCGTTGCAGGCTATCGCTCGCACCGGCAAACGGGCAGCCAATGTCGCCCGGCGGTTACTGGCAATCGCTCGCCCGGTTGACCCAAACGCCTCGCCCGATTTCATCAACGTGGTCGATAGTCTGCGCAGCATCATTTCACTGTTACAGGCACACATCGAACATGCCAATATCACGCTGGAGCTTGACCTGCCCGACACTCACCCCCCACCCGTATTGACCACCAAAGGTCAAATCGAAGATATCTGGATTAACCTGCTTATCAACGCTTACGATGCACTCGCCAACCGGGGAAACGGGCATATTGGCGTGAAAGTACAGCATCTGGCGGAAACACAACAGGTATCCGTCAGTATATGCGATAACGGCCCCGGTATCCCTGAAGAGATTCAAGAGCAGATTTTTAGTCCGTTTTTTACGACCAAGCCAGTAGGGGAAGGAACCGGGCTGGGGCTTCACATCAGCCGTGAAGTCGCGGAGGCCGCCGGGGGAACTATCTCGGTCCATAGCATTCCTGACAAAATCACGCGGTTTACGGTACTGCTCCCTGTCACGGACGAAACAACCATGACGAAAGGCGAATAAGAATGGTACATATACTCGCTGTGGACGACGACGTTGATGTTCGGGGAACGCTTGAGCGTGTCCTAAAACGTGACAATTTCGACGTTGTAACGGTCGATTCCGGCAAGAATGCACTGGCTTATCTGGAACAGAGGCATCCAGACCTGATGATTCTGGACATCATCATGCCGGAAATGGACGGGATTACCGTCTGCCGCCGCATCCGTGAGGACTCGCGCTTCACCACGCTGCCTATTCTGTTTCTCACCGCCAAAGGTACCACAGACGACATCGTGGCCGGGCTGGATGCTGGCGGCGATGACTATGTGGTCAAACCATTTGAATTGGCCGAACTGCGTGCGCGGGTCCAGGCACTGCTGCGACGCGGCGCACGTATACAGCAGGCCAATTCGGTGGTTCAGGTGGGCAATCTGCGCCTGGACTCGGATACCTATCAGGCATCCGTGTTTGACCAACTCATTCAGTTGACCTCAACCGAACACCGGCTGCTGCGCTATATGATGGAGAATCTGGATCAGGTGTTGTCGCTCAGCCACCTGCTGCAAGCCGTCTGGGAATATCCAGAAGACGCCGGCGATCCCGATCTCGTGCGAGCGCACGTCCGCAACCTGCGCACCAAAATCGAACTGGACGAGCAGCGCAAATATATCCGCACGGTTCACGGAGTCGGCTACATGATTTCATCCTGAAAACGCATCTTTTCAAAAACAAGGGGAAGATTCCATATTGTGCCATGATGCACCCAG
>CAYQJO010000011.1:0-16256 GCA_964417785.1 uncultured Anaerolineaceae bacterium
TCATCCAATCCATTCTGCCGCTTGACCTGGACGAACACATTACAGCAGTCCTGCCGGTATCGTCCTTCGAGCAGGAGGGTTGTACTTCGTCATGGCGACCAAGCACGGGCGCATCAAGCGCGTGCATCTGCAAGAGTTCGCTGATGTGCGCCCCAGCGGTCTGATCGCCATGAGCCTGAACGAGGGCGATTATCTCGGATGGGTGGAATACAGCAACGGCGAGCAAGACATTTTGATGGTCACCGAGAACGGCCAGAGTATCCGCTTTCACGAAGACGAAGTGCGCGTCATGGGACGGCAGGCCGGTGGCGTGAATGCCATCAAGATGGTTGCCGATGACCGCGCCGCCGGGATGGATGTCATTCTGCCCGACCACTCGCATATCCTTGTTGTCACACGCGGCGGATTTGGCAAGCGCACACCGGTAGATGAGTATTCACGCCAGAGCCGCTATGGCATGGGCATTCGAACACTGGCCCGCAACCAGCGCACCGGCCCGATTGTCGCCATGTCGGCCACATCGGAAGGCGAGGAAATCCTGATGATTACCCGCGATGGCGTGGTCCTGCGCACAACTCTGGAGGACATCCGCGAGACCGGACGCAGCACCCAGGGCGTGACATTGGTCAATCTCGGCAACGGCGATGAGGTCGTCGGTCTGACCGTACTCAAGAACAAACCCGAAACAGCCGACATCGCAGCCAGCAACGGGAAAGCACACAGTGAAGCTTAAATACGGTCTGCATCTGCCCAATTTCGGACCATTTGGCTATGCCCGGCAGGTAGCTGATCTGGCTGCCATTGCCGAGTCCGCTGGATGGAATGGCCTGTTCATCTGGGATCACGTCACCCGTGTTCCCGCCGCCGGTGCAGTGGTCGATCCCTGGATCGCGCTGACCGCCGCCGCCATGACCACCGAGCATCTGCAACTCGGCACCATGATTACACCGCTGCCGCGCCGCCGTCCCTGGATGGTAGCCCGGCAGGCGGCTTCCCTCGACCAACTCTCCAACGGACGGTTTATTCTGGGTGTGGGCATTGGCAGCGGACGCGCCGTCGAGTGGGATCACTTCGACGAAGAATTGGACCCGCACAAACGGGCGCAAATGCTGGATGAGGCACTCGACATCCTGGTCGGTTTGTGGACCGGGGAACCATTCAGCTACCAGGGAAAGCATTATACGGTCAAAGAAAGCCAGTTCATCCCACCACCGGCACGGCGCATCCCTATCTGGGTCGCTGGAATCTGGCCCAACAAAGCACCCTTCCGCCGGGCAGCCCGCTGGGATGGGGTTTACCCGCTGCGGGCATCGCAGGTCCCACCAACCGACGACGAATACCGCATGATGCTGGCCTATATCGACCAGCATCGTAACGATGATGAACCATTCGATGTGGCCTATATCGGTTCATCGTTTAACAACGCAGTCCGGGTCGCCCCCGGCACCACCTGGTGGTTTGAGGACATCAACCCGGAACGCTTCGGCGCATCCTGGGATGCAGAATGGCCGCTGGAAACTATGATCGACCACATCCAGCGCGGACCACCAGCTATTCCAGACGAATACGCGGGTTGAGCAGACCATAAAGCACGTCGGCGACCAGATTCGCCAGTGCAAAGAAAAGGATAATCAACATCACAATGGCCTGGATCAACGGGATATTTTTGCCAGTGACGGCCACCACCAGTTCCCGTCCCAGTCCCGGATAGTTGAAGACCTGCTCAATCACCACCAGCCCACCGATCAGCCAGCCGATACTGATGGCGATCACGGTGATGGTCGGCAGTAAGGCGTTGCGCAGCACATGCTTGAAGATCACCTGATAGCCGGGAATGCCTTTCAGTGTTGCCGTGCGTACATACGGTTTCTTCAACTCATCAATCACGCCGGCCCGTGTCATACGCGCCACATAGGCCAGCAGCACCAGCGTCGCTGTGAGTGCTGGCAGCATCAGAATCTCGATCCACCCACCGAGGGTCATGTCGTCTGTCACAAACGACGTCGACGGGAGCAGATCGAGTGAGTGTGACAACACATTGATGAGAATTACACCGGTGACAAACTCCGGCAAACCGACCACCGCCAGCGAAAACACCGAGATGATGTTATCGATCCAGCTTCCCTCGTTCAACGCTGCTGCCACCCCCAGAAAGACCGACAACGGCACACTGATAAGCAGCGTCATGCCCGCCAGACGCAGCGTGTTAACCAGCCGCTCCGAGACGTGCGACCGGATGTCAAAGCCGCCCCGGTCGAATGACTCGCCCCAATCACCGGTGATAAAACCACTCAACCAGTTGACATACTGCTGCGGTACCGGATCGTTCAGACCGTTTTGTTCGCGGAACTCCTCCACAGCCACATCGGATGCCCCACGCCCCAGCGTCAATCGAGCGATGTCGCCGGGCAGCAGTTGTGTCAATCCGAAAATGATGACCGATGTCACCAGCAGCGTGACAATCAACAGCAGAACCCGCCGGACAATATAGCGGATCATTTTTCGACCTCCATCCCCGATTGCAGTTCGACCAACTCGTCGATGGGGATATGGCAGCGGATGGCATGACCGTCACTGGTTTCGCGCCAGGGCGGGTCTTCGTCTTCACAGATGGCTCCAATTTTGCGCGGGCAGCGGGTGTGGAAACGACAGCCGGTCGGGATGTTCCGCGCACTGGGGACATCGCCCTCCAGGCGAATCGAGCCACCGCACACGGTTGGATCGGGGACAGGAATTGCAGAAACTAACGCTTCGGTATAAGGATGCGATGGGGCGTCATACACCCGGTCGCTCGGCCCCTCTTCGACAATCTGGCCCAGGTACATCACGGCGATCCAGTCCGCCAGATAGGCGACCACATCCAGGTCGTGTGAAATCAGCAGATAGGATGCGCCCTTCTGCGCCCGCAGGTCCTTGAGCAGGTTCAGGATCACCGCCTGTACCGACACATCAAGCGACGAGGTCGGTTCATCGGCCACCACCAGCGCCGGATCGGCGGCAAAAGCACGGGCGATAGCAATCCGCTGTTTCTCGCCGCCGCTCAACTCGGATGGATAGCGGTAGGCATAGTCGGGTGTCAACCGCACCGATTCCAGCAGTTCGATCACCCGATCATTGATTTCCTGCCGCGTCATCTTCTGATTGCTCAACTGTGACAGCGTGCGAGCAAGTGCCTGGCCGACACTGTGATAGGGGTTGAGCGCATCGTTCGGGTTCTGGAACACCATGCGCAGTTCGCGCAGCACCTCACGCGAGCGTTCGCCCAGGTTATTACTGATTTGCATGTCGAGCAGGTCCATTTCGCCACGATCCGCTGTATACAGCGCCACAATACAGCGGGCGACCGTCGTCTTACCGCTGCCGCTCTCACCGACGAGACCGAATGTAGACCGGGCGTTGATCGAGATCGACACATCATCCACCGCACGAACCGGCGTGAACGGTCGTCCGAGCAGGCGGTCCAGCAATCCCTGCGAGCCAAACCGTTTCTCAACATTTCTGGCCGCCATGACCAGTTGCCTGTGCGGCGGCGCACTGACATTGGCCGCTTCAGGCCCCTGCTTCAGGCTCAACTCACCGCTGGCAATCTCCGGCCAGCGCCAGCAGCGCACCATATGATCGTCACCGGCTGACTCCAATGGCGGTTTCTCCGCGTGGCACTTCTCAATAGCAACCGGACAGCGTGAGGCAAAAACGCAGCCTGATGGCCGCTCATCCAGCGAGGGGGCCACGCCTTCGATGGTGGGCAGACGAGTCTCGCTGCCTTCGGTATGACGCGGCAGACTCGCCAGTAAACCAGCGGTGTAGGGGTGCAGCGGCTGGCTGAACAAGTTGTTCACGGCGGCGCTTTCCATCACTTCACCACCGTAAAGCACCGTCACGCAGTCACAAAGCTGCGCCACTGTCCCCAGGTCATGCGAGACATACAGCGCCGCCGCGTGATTATCGTGAATCAATTCACGGAACAAATCGAGAATCACTGCCTGGGTCGTCACATCGAGCGCCGTCGTCGGTTCATCTAAAACCAGCAGTTTCGGCTGTGTACTCAGCGCCATCGCAATCATCACCCGCTGAAGCATCCCACCGCTCAACTGGTGCGGATAACGCCGGGCCACATCCTCCGGGTCAGCGATCTTGACCCGTTTGAGCATCTCAACCGCCCGCTGGTGCGCCTCCTGCTGGCTGTGACCTTCGTGGCGACGTGTGATCTCACCAATCTGGTTACCTATGGTGTATGCAGGATTCAACGAAGCCAGCGGGTCCTGTGGTACCAGGTTGATCTGGCTGCCCCAGATACCGCGCATCTCTTTCACCGACTTGTCCACCAGGTCTTCGCCGTTGAACAAAATGTTGCCGGATCGTACCCGTCCGTTCTGCGCCAGATACCGCATCAACGCCAGCGCCAGTGTCGATTTGCCGCTGCCACTTTCACCTACCAGGCCGTGTATTTCCAGCGGCCTGATGGTCAACGACACATCATGGATCACATTGAGCCATGTCTTGTTGAGGCGATAATCGATGAAGACATTCTCAGCCTGTATGATGGGGTTCATATCAGCCTCCGGTATCGCCATCGTAACGGAATATGTAGCGCAGACCGTCGGCCATCAAATTGACCCCGACGACCAGCAGCGCAATGGCACCCGCTGGTGCATACAGAGTCAAAGGAGCGCGGTTGACGGTACTGCGGGCGACCTCGACCATACGGCCCCAGTCGGGCGACGGTGGCTGCACCCCCAGGCCCAGGAATCCGAGTGAGGCGATCAAGAAGATGGCATAAGAGAAGCGCAGAGCGCCTTCGACCGCCAGCGCAGGCAGCACCGCCGGGAATATCTCGCGTGACAGAATATACAGCGTTGATTCGCCGCGCAGTTTAGCCGCTTCCACATAACCCAGGCTGCGGACATTCAATGTAGCGCTGCGGATCACCCGTGTCACAATCGGAACATAGAGCAGCACCACCACCAGCACAATCCCGACGTCGGACGGTCCAAGCGTTCCCAGCATCACCAGCGCCAACACCAGCGCCGGTATCGACAACAGACTGTCGAGGATGCGCGAGGCGATTTCATCCAACCAGCCACCGACATAGCCCAGGGTCAACCCAAACGCTGCACCGATGAAAATCGAGAGGGTTGTCGCAATACCGGGCAAAATAATAATCTCGCGTGCGCCCCAGATCACGCGGCTGAACACATCGAAGCTGTCGCCATCGGTGCCAAATATATGATCCGCCGACGGCGGCGCATAGCGCAGGCGTTGCCCATCTGCATCACGCACCACCTCGCGGTATCCATAAGGTGCTATCGCCGGGCCGAATATCGCCAGCAGCACAAAGATCAGCACAATGATCGTACCCGCCAGCGACAGTGGGCGACGTGCGAGCTTACGAAACACTTCAAACAACTGCGTCAACAGGCCAGGCCGTATCACATTTTCGTTTGTCATAGGGGAAATCCTTACGGGAACGCGGACTGCCGTATGGCAGTCCGCCCGCAAGCAAGATAGGTTATTCCACCATCACACCGCGAAAATCGGTCTGACCGGGGAATGGGTGCATCTCCAAACCCTCAACGTTCGTGCGCACTGCACCGATCATTGACGAGAACCAGGGGATGATGATAGGACCGCGATCCGCGAAAATCTCAGCGATCTGGCTGTAAATCTCAGCGCGTGCTTCGGTGTCTGCCGTTACACCCGCCTCGGCTACCAGCGCATCCATTTCGGCGTCGGAGAAGTGAGTCTCGTTAAAAATGCCACCGGTGACATATGCCTCGGTGAGCAGACTCTGCGGCACCGGGCGGTCGCCCCAGCCGGTAATGCCCAGATCAACCGTCAGCCACTCATTGTTGGCATAGTAAACACCTTCCGGACGCATCAGAATTTCTACATCAATGCAGCCCTGCTCCCACTGCGATTGCAGCGCGGTACCCAGGCGCTCATAGGTGCCGTCAAAGGCATCCACCACATAGAATTCCGACGATAGACGTTCCTCGCCGGTCGCCTCCTGGATCAACTGGCAGGCCAACTCCGGATCAAAACCTGCGGTATCGATGCTTTCCGCGAAGAAATCGCTGTACAGCGGGCCAATGGGGTCGTTGTTGCCCAGCACGCCAAAGCCTTCCTGGACCGTCGCCAGCAGTTCCACCCGATCGGTCGCCAGCTTGAAGGCTTCACGGATGCGCGGGTCTTCGCCCAGGCTGCCCTCATCCGAGCGAATACGGATCACCGGGTGCTGGTTGGTGGGAATGGTGAGAATTTCAATCCCATCTTCACCTTCCAGGTTGAATACCTGATCCGGACTCAGCTTAAACAGGAAATCGACCTGACCGGCACGCAGCGCTTCAACCTGGGTCTGGGAGTCCTCAATGAACAGGAAAACAACCTGATCCAACTGCGGCTCGCCCTCGATCCAGTAGTTCTCGTTGGCGGTGAACACCGCACGCTCACCGGCGCTGTAGTCGCTCAATACGAACGGCCCGGTGCCATTGACATTCGCCACATCAGCCGGGTTTTCCGTACCATCCTTCAGAATCACGGCAAAGCGCGATCCGACACCGTACAGGAAGTCCGCGTTGCGCTCCGGCAGCGCGAATTCGACGGTCAGATCATCTACAGCGGTTACTTCAAAATCACCCAGCAAGCTCATGGCTGGTGATTCCAGTTCCTTAAGCCGGTTAAACGTAAACACCACATCGGCTGAGGTAAAAGGCGACTCATCGTGGAATGTCACACCGTCCACGAGACTGAACGTGTAAGTCAAACCATCTTCACTGATGGCCCATTCATTGGCGAGATTGGGGGCGAGTGAGCTATCGGGACGGGTTTCGATTAAGTAGTCATAGATAGTGCGGTTGAACAGGACTTCGGGGTCATTGCTGCCTGTCGCTGGATCGAGATTGACCGGGGAATTCATGCCAACACGCAGAACGGATTCGCCATCCTGCGCCATCACCACACCTGAAATCAGAATCAGTAAGATGGCAGTTGTGAACATGATACGGCTGATGCCACTTCTGCCGAACAAATGTGAGTTATTCAAAAACATTATGCCTCCAAACCGATGTAACAAACATGAGAGAGGTATCAGGTTGATACCGTAACCGACCTCTGTTAAACAGAGGCGTTTTGGTTCACTTTCCTTACGAAAGCTCTTTTAGTGTAACATTTGTGCTGGAAACTTACAGTGTTCTTACTGAGAACCCCATGAAAACCTTACGCTTCGTCAATGTACAGCGTGCTTTGCGCCGCCACGACGAACGTCTGGTCTACCAATGATAGCGCATAGTTGTCGCCTTCATCGGGGTCGATCTGGTCGGGGAAGATGCGCAGTGTCACGCCACTATCAAACCGAATGCACAAATCCAGGCCGGGGCGGGTGATCTCGGCATGGGTGATGGTCTGGCCCGCCAGCGACGCGATATGGAGTGCCAGTTGCCCCCTCGGACTGCTATCATCCAACCACGTCGTCAGCACCGACTCATCGGACTCCAACCGCCAGGGGCAGTCCTCAACATATAGGATATACGTCCCTCGGAAGAAGCGTTCTTCCTCCGTGAGCTTGAAATCCGGGTGGACCATCGGCTTATCCCGCCGAATTTTGTCTCCGATTTGCAGGCTCAACAGCGATCCCACCCCGCTGATCTGTGCGCTCCAGCAGGTCAGACCGATCATATTGTTCACCGCAGTCTCAAATTCATCAAACATATTCACATCATCCGGTAAAGCCGCCGGTTTACATACAGGACTTTGATCGGCGTCCCCGGTTCCGGCAGCGATTGATTCCGCAGGTCAGGACGGCTGCGTGTCAGTCGGTCCTCGATCTTCTCACCTGCGGGGGGTTCAAACACATAGCGCAGTTGAATTTTGTAGACTCAGCATGTGGACCGCTGCGACCCCACCAGCGTCTTGCACCATGACAGCCGTAGATCGTTCAGGTAAGCCGACTCTCCGGCGACAAAATCCTCATGACGGGAGTACGCCGGTCGTCATACCGGCTTCGTCGCCACCAGACCAAACATCAATGGGAAGTCGGGCACGCTCTCCGGCATGACCATACGTCGCCCCGGCAGTTCGCGCATATCGCCAAAGGGTGTGAAGCCGTTAGAATAAGTGTATTCGCGCAGTACAGTCAACTGCAACCCGGCATCCAGCAGCGCGGTAATTATCTGCGATAGCGACCACGTATACTCATAGGAAGGGTGTGGGTTCACAAACGGTTGGCCGTCGGTCGTAACCGTTTCGCCCGTGTTCGTCTGATCGCCACCCGCGACACCGACATAATCGCCCACACCGTCATCCCATCTGATCGCCTCGGTAGACATATAGGGATATGCCAGTTTGATGTCCCAATCAAACATCGACATAAATGGATGAAACTCCATCGTCACAAAACGCCCACCCGGTTTGAGACACCTGGCGACACCCTGCCCCCAGGTTGTCAGGTCCGACAACCAGACCGCATAACCATATGAACTGAACACCACATCGTATTCGTCGGTATGGGTAGCAAACCAGTCAATCACATCATCTCGATGGAATGTCGCGGGGATACCGCTGGCCTGAGAGAGCTTCTGAGCCGACTCAATCGCCACATCGCTGATGTCCACGCCGGTCACATCCGCACCGAGTTGAGCGGCAATGCTCAGGCTATCCAGGCCATTGTTACATTGCAGATGGAGAAGCCGCTGACCGCGAATATCGCCCAGGAGTTCTATTTCTTCGGGGAAGAGCGTATGCCCCCCTTGCTTAAAAAACACATCAAGATCACGGCGATGGGTATCATGCTGTTGAGTGGCGGCGTTCCAGCTTAAGCGGTTGGCTTCGTGTTTGGTTTTATCAACCATGCGTTTTCACCATTTCGTATTGTACGAAGATTTCTTCATAACCAATTTGCTGCATCAACGGCCATACCGGATCATCCTCACCCAGATTGCTCAGGCGAACGATGGATTCCGGGTGACGGCGATGGATCGCGGCCATCATGGCGATAAAGGCCGCTTCCGATCCTGGTTTGAAGGCGGTATCGATAAATGTGATGACCGCATCAACGGTCTGCCCCAGCGCATAGGCGACGATCTCACCCTGATCTTCTGCCACCCAGGCGGTCGAAAAATCGGTCATAAAACGCAGCGACTCCTTCTGTCGCTGCCAGGGATTCGCCACCGGGTGAAACGCATCGTAATAATCCAGCACCGTGAAACCCGGCTGTGTGCGCAGATTAATTGGACCTGCCGAATCCGGTACTTCCTCGCAGCCGATAATCAGCAATCTACGATGGACGACGAAGCCAAGCTGCTCATACAAACGGCGGGCTGGCTGGTTGTCCTCGATCACCTCGAGTTGGACTGTCTCCAACCCCATCTCCCATGCTGATTCCATCAGCGCCGAGACCACCGCCCGCCCGATACCCTGGCGGCGTGCCGATGGCACAACCCCGACACCAGCGATCCACCCGCGTTCTTCACGAACAGCTAGAAATCCCTGCCCCAGGATTTGATCGCCTGCAACCGCCACCCGCGAAGCCACCAGATCGATATTGTTCTGAGTGTTTGTTCGGCGGAACTGCGCTCGATCAAGCTGCAACGGCACCAGGTAATCCGAGTAGGCATCGTTGAACGCTCGCAGCAGCGCCAGCGCATCGACTTCAGATGCTGGGACAATAGATGGGGACATCGGCCAATCCTTGCTAAAATACTGCTCAAGATTACCCGTAGTTATAGATTGGATCAATATCAATGTCGGATGCACGGACACAGGTTGTTGAAATCTGGTCACGTCTCGTCGCCGGATGGGCCGAGAGTCTCAATAACGATGGCAGCCGGACGCTCTACGATGGCATACCCAACTATGCCGAATATGGCGGCGGCTCCTATGAAGGCTTCACCCGGATGATGTGGGGGTTAGGGGGTTGGCTCTCTCAACCGGATCGTAGTCCCATCATTGCGTGGCGTGGCAAACAGTACGACCTTGAGGCGCTAATGCGACGCGGTATCGTCAATGGCTGTGACCCGGACTCGCCAGGTTACTGGGGTGTGGGTGAAAAGCACCCGGACTTCAAAGCGACCACGAACCAGCGCACCGTCGAAACCGGCCAGATCGGTTTTAGCCTGTGGCAGACTCGCAACCGCATCTGGGATAAGCTGGACGACCATGAACAGACCAATATACTGGGCTTCATGGAACAGTTCGGTCAGCGCCCGCCAGTGTGGTTCAACAATTGGGCGCTCTTCTGGCTGCTCAATCACACCTTCCGCAAGACGGTCAACGCCAATTACGATCAGGACATCATCGACGATGTGGTAGACAACTACCTCGACCGGCCTTACTGCGGTGATGGCTGGTATGACGACGGCCCGCAGCGCGGAGTGAACCATTTTGACGATTACAACTACTGGGTGTTCACCTCGCACGAAATCGCCTGGGCCATGATGGACGGTGACAACAAACCCGCCCGCCGTGACGAACTGCTGGAACGGGTGCGCCTGCGGATGCAGCATTATCCCTATTTCTTCGCCGCAAACGGGGCCTATCCGGAGTACGGGCGCAGTCTGGCCTATAAATTCGCCCGGCTGGTCGCGCCTTTGTTCGCCTACAAAATGGGCGTGTGGCCGCATTCACCCGGCATGCTCAAACGGCTGGTGCTGCGCCATATCCGCTGGTACGTAGATCGCGGTGCCATCCGCCCCGACGGCACACTGCGCCAGTCACTCACCGCCACCGGGAATCCGGCCATTATCGAACGCTATATTGCGACTGGGTCCACCTATTGGGCTATGCTGGCGTTTGCCGGTCTCTGGAGTCTGGCGGATGACGATCCCTTCTGGACTGTCGAAGAAGAAGCGCTGCCATCTGAAGCGGGTGACTACACGAAGGTTTTTCCGCAGCCCGGTTGGGTCGTGACCGCTCGCGATGGTGAAGTGCATCGTTTTGCCGCCCACACCCACGATGGCACCACCTATGCCCATAAATACAACAAGTTCCAGTATTCCACACTCCACCCCTTCAATGCCGGTTGGGATCGCGGCCAGCCATCACCCGACAGCATGCTGTGCCTGAGCGATGGCGTGTTACGCAGTCACCGCTGGACCAATCTAAATGTCGCCCTCGGTGAACCGGGATGGATGAGAATGCGTTACCAGCAAGAAATTGCCAGCGGCGTCCACACGATTGACACCACCGTCATCGTTCTGGGCGATATGCACATTCGGGCGCACCGGGTACGGGTCGATGGGCGTCCCGGTGACCTACGAGCCGTCGAGGGCAGCGCTCCGCTGGGTTTCGATCCTGGATGGGTGCCGGACTTCCAGCGCGGCAAAGACTGGATATGGGCGCAGGTCGGCCAGCGAGCAGTCGGCATCAAAGCGTTCAAGGGTTACGACAGTGCCGGGTTGTACAACGGCGACAGCCGCCTGAACAGTGTCTATGCTGAAGCAGCAATCCCGGTGCTGCATGTGCGGACTCTGCGATCTTTGCATGAACTGGTGTGCCTGGTCTACGGTGGTACAGCCGAATCGCCAGCGGTGATGGACACCCTCACCGTGACCGGGACAACATGGCACGAAGACGGAACTCTGACAGTCCAGATTGCCGATTGGGACCCAATCACGATTCCGGCGTTGGATTAGTCGTCGTATTCGATGAAGACCTGTATTTTGAGGTTAGCGACTTTGATCTTGTCGCCGGACTGCAAGACGTAGGAGCGCATGGGACGCAGAGACTCACCGTTGAGTTCAGTCCCATTGGTGCTGCGCAGGTCTTTTACCACTAGTTGATTATGATCGGGCGCGATGAGGGCGTGCGCCCGCGATACACCGTAAACCCCTTTGTCATACGGGGCCATGTCGATGTCAATTTCCAGTTTGCCCGACGCCGTATTGCGCCCGATCATCAAACGAGGCGATAGATCGGAAAATGTCTGCTCAGTGTTGTCGGGCATGATAACACGCAGCCGTGTTGGCTTGCGCACCACAACCAACCCGGATTCATGGGGATCAGGTTCTTCAAATCGTCTGGTTTCGTCTTCTGACATTTGCATTCTGACCGGTAATTCCTCTGTTCAGTATACGGTCTTAGCGATAAGGCCACAAGCGCCGACTCGCCGAACGGATAGCTGGTCTCCGCCGCTTTCCTGTAGTTTCAGCATCTTTGTTCACCATAGTCCAATTCCATGCTAACATCTACAGCATACGCTACAAAATACTCAGTGTAATCATGCATAAGTGTTTGGAGTCAGTTTTCGATGGAATCTAAACGTCAGCCAGCCCGACAGTTGCAGGTGGCGGCATTGGTTGTGGTGGTGTTTGTCTTCGGTTTCGCTCTCGGCAGCCAGTATTCAACCATCACCGCACAGGGCAGTATCACACTGCCAGCCGACGTGGAAGCGGAATTCGAGCCGCTTTATCAGGCATACAACCTGATCGATGACCAGTTCATTGACGCACCCGAAGCCAACATCCTTGTCGATGGCGCGATCCGGGGTATGGTTGAAGCACTGGACGATCCCTACAGCAACTACGTGGACCCGGCCAGCTTCCCGTTTGTAGATAGCAGCCTTTCGGGCGAGATCGAAGGGATTGGGGTCGTCATCACCGAAAATGAAGAGACCGGTGAAATCGAAGTCGTCAACGTGCTGCAAGGCACCCCGGCTGAAGAAGCCGGCCTGGAAGAAGGCGATGCTTTCATCGAAGTCAATGATGAATACGTCGTCGGTATGACCTATCTGGAACTCGCCTCGCGGGTGCGCGGGCCTGCCGGTACGAGCGTGAACATCACCATGCGACGTGGTGAGGACCTCCTCGATTTTGTTGTCGAACGCGCTCGTATCGAAATACCCAACGTCGAGACCGACATCCTGGAAGGTGACATTGCCTATATCAGCATGACCCAGTTCACCAGCGTCGCCCGTGAACAGGTCGATCTAGCGCTGGCAGAACTTGATCCTAATTCACGTAACGGCCTCATTCTGGACCTGCGCGGCAACCCTGGCGGCCTGTTGACCAGTGCCACCCAGATTGCCGGACTGTTCCTGGAAAGCGGCACCATCCTGATCGAGGAATTTGGTGATGGTGATCGCCGCATCTTCAAGATTAGGGATGATGTCGTCTACGAGATTTTCGATGATGGCCGCGAACGCCAGTACGCGACCAACGCCGGATACGCCGGGGTTGAAGTGCCGGTGGTAGTCCTGGTAGACGAGCGCAGTGCCAGTGCGTCGGAACTGGTGGCCGGCACCTGGCAAGATAACGCGACCGTCACGCTGGTCGGGGCAACCACATTCGGTAAAGGGACGGTCCAGCTTCAGAATTCGCTGGTCAACGGCGGTGGGCTGCGCCTGACGGTCGCTCGCTGGCTGACTCCCAACGGCAACTGGATTTCGGAATCGGGCGTAACACCCGACATCCTGGTCGAACTGCCCGAAAGCACAGAGGTCGCTGAGGAAGAGGACCCACAGCTTGATGCCGCCATCGGCTTTATCCTGTCCGAGATGACGGTGACGGAATAACCGTTTTCACACGCTGGCGACCGTGATATACTGCTGGCGCTACTGGTAATCTGGAGAATAACGATGCAGGTTGCATTTCAAATCGCGTCTATAATCATGTCCATCATGCTCATCATCCTGATTATGCTTCAGGTCAAAGGTGGCGGATTGGGCAGTCTGTTGGGGGGTGACGCCGGTGGCGGTATCGCCCGTACCCGTCGTGGGTTGGAGCGCACACTCTTCCGTGTGACCGTCGCGCTCTCGACGACTTTCTTGCTTATCTGCATGATCGCCGTAATGGTCTACGAAGGCTGAGGTGCGCTAACAACGCACCTCACACCCGGATATGTTACAAGGTTTTCGCTGGCAGTTGGCAGCATCGGTCGCTGCAATTTTGTTGTTCGCTATTACGCTGGTGCTGCGGCCCATCGACAATACGCTGGAGCCAACTCCAACGCAAACCTCGCCCCCGACCGCTGCACCCTCAGCCACACCCACGCAACCCCCGGCACAAACACAATCCGATCCTGAGCCTACACCCGAAAGCGGCATTCCCACCTACCGCGAGGCACTGGTCGGGCAGGTCCAGCGGCTGAATCCGCTGCTGGCCGGTCTAAACCCCGTTGACCGCGACATCACCAGCCTCATCTTTGAAGGACTGACGCGCATCAACGAATACGGCGAAGTGCTGCCAGCGCTGGCCGAAGATTGGGTGGTCTCCGGCGACGGCCTGGAATTTGTAGTCACGCTGCGTGATGATGTGTTGTGGCAGGACGGTAGGCCATTTACCGCTGATGATGTTGTCTACACCATGTCGATCCTGTCCTCACCAGACTTTCCGGGACCGGCGGGGTTAGGTGAATTCTGGCGCACCATCGAAACCGAGAAGATCAACGATCACCTGCTGCGCTTCCGGCTCAGTCAGCAGCTTGGCTCGTTCCCGGAGGCGCTGCGTATCGGCATCCTGCCATATCACGCTCTCCAGGGAACCGACGCCACCCAGATCGCATCCCATCCGTTCAACCTTGCCCCTATCGGGACCGGTCCGTATCAACTTGAAGCGCTGCGTACCGAAGGCGGCCAGATCGAAGTAATCGATTTGCGGTTAGCTCCAGTTCATCGTTCGCAGGACTTCAGCATTGAGCGTGTAAGCTTCTATCTGTACGACAATTTTAACGCAGCGCTGGACGCGCTGCGTACTGGCGAAGTTGACGGATACGCCACGCAAACCCGTTCCGAGCGCCCTGCCATGCTGGAATTGGGCGCTTCAGTCGTGCAGAACACCGGCTATGAACCCGTCACGGGTATGCTGCTGTTCAACTGGGTCAGCGAGGACGTACCTTACTTCCGTGAGCAGCGTGTCCGGCAGGCGTTGGCCGTCGGCATGGACCGGGCTTCCCTGGTGAACCGGCATTTGTTCAACCAGGCGGTACCGGCCAACAGCCCGATTTTGCCGCTCTCCTGGGCCTATGCTTACGATGAGTTCAACATCGTCTGGCCGCGCTACAATCCAGACCGGGCGCGAGAACTGCTGACAGAGGCCAATCTGGCCCGCTTCAACGGTGAGGAAGTGGACGATAGCGACGAAGAAGCCAACGGAGAAACCGAAGATGCAACCGCACCGACAGCGTCCGGTAGCAGCTTGTTCGCCTTTTCTATCCTGACCTGGGACGATCCGACACTGATCGCAATGTGTGAGGAAATCGCCATGCAGTGGCGTCAACTTGATCTGGATGTACGTGTTGACACGGTAGACCGCAGCACCTATGCGGATCGGCTGCAAGCAGGGGCATTCGATGTCGTTCTGGTCGAGCTTTCGCCAGAGGGCAGCGCCGATCCCGATGTGTATGGCTTCTGGCATGAGGGTCAATATCCCGAAGGACAGAACTATGGCGGAGTCAACAACCGCACCATCAGTGAAGCATTGGAACGCGCCCGCCGGGATGTCAGCGGCACCAACCGCGCCCAGCTTTACCGCGAATTCCAGCGCGAGTTCATCGACCGGGTGATCGCCATCCCGCTGTACTCACCGCTCTTCACCTACGCCGTCTCACCAGCGGTTGACGGTGTGCAGCTTGGCTTCATCGGCTCGCCAGCAGACCGCTTTGTCACCATCGAGAACTGGACTTTAGCCACCCCGTCTTAGAATCTCACGCAGATGATCCTTACGGGCGCTGCCACTGAGCGTTTCCAGCCGGCGCACCCCCAATGGATCAATTACCTCGCGCAGCAAACGCAGTTCTTCATCCATCGGCGGTTCCGTCGTAGTCAAATCCGGCGCAATTTCCAGTTCAAATCCCGTTTTCTTCACCATCCGATCCATGCTCACACCGGGATGCAGATGGGTCAGGCGCATCCGGCCATTGTGCCAGTCAAACTGACCCATATCGGACACAAGATACTTCGGACCCCACCCGCGTTCATGGCCCAGGCCGCTGACAAAATCCACTTGCTCAACAAATGTCACCCGTGAATGACGCGGAACGTACAGATAGATTTTCTCCGAGTAGGTCGTCACATCCGGGATACCACCGCTGCCCGGCAGGCGCAAACGCGGATAGTGATAATCCCTGCCCAGGGCGATGTTGTTGAAGTTGCCGGTCGGGTCCACCTGTGCCGGACGGAAGAACTCCTTCGGATTGTATTTGGGCAGCAGGTCGGCGGTGGCGGTAGCAAAACCCACATGCATAAGCGCGTGGCCGAGCCACTGCTCCTCGACGTGGGTCACACTCAAGGGCGACCAGTCCGCGCAAATGCCCTGGCCTATGGCGGA
>CAYQJO010000011.1:16356-31615 GCA_964417785.1 uncultured Anaerolineaceae bacterium
CTGTCTGCAATGGGAAACGCAGCGACCGCACCTCTGACAGGTCTTCATCACCTGCGCCTCGCCAGAATAGCTGACCATACTCGGCGGTGTCGGCAATCCACATATCGACTTCAACCACCTTCACCCCATCCCCCGATAGTGGCGGGCTTTCCAACCAGACATCGCCGCCGCCGTCAAAGCACCAGCCGCCATCTTCAAAACGCGGGTTATTCACAGCGAAAGCCGTCCAGCCCTGAAGACTGCGGTCGAACTGCCACACATGACTATCGACCACCTCACCGACACGGTAGAACACCGTCTGCCCGCGCAAATTGACGGCAGGCTCCACCGGAAATGCACTCATGAAGCGCTCAATGTCGGCCTGCTCCAATCCAAAGGGGTTGCGGTCGGCGCTGCGCGGTTCATCCAGGATGATCTGGTCGATATAGACATACTGGCCGCGCCGGTAAGCCGCATCTACACGGGCGAACAGGTCCGCCGCAAAAGCAGGGTATTCGGGCTGTCTGTAATTTAGCCCCGCCAGGGCGACCAGATTATTCTGCGGATGGCGGGCATAATATGGCACATAAAGGTCGAGGATGTTACCCCGTGTCACCACCAGATCATCCGGCGTTAGATGAGGTACCAGCACCTGCGTTACCTCATAGTAATAGTCGTTGGTGGGATCACCGCGCTCCTGCACGGCATCTTGATTCACCCAGAACAAGACGGCGGCAAGCACAGCCGTCACCACACCAAACCCGGCAGCAAAGCGGCCATCATTTACCGTTCGCAGCATCGAGACCAGGACCAGCACCCACAGCGGCAGCAGCACAATCCAGAATTCGATGTTCCAGGGTTCCCACCACCAGAAGAAACCGCCGTACAGCGCCAGCCACAACAGCGCAAACACTGCCCAGGGCGTTCGTCGCAGCTTCCACGCACCCAACACACCACCAGCCACTATGAGCAGGTAGAAAACCAGTGCCACCCGGTCATCAAGGCTGACGACATCGCCCAACCCCGACCGCAGCGCCGGCCAGCTTTCCAGCGTGAGATTGCCGCCCCACCGTCCGGTTTGCGCGTAGCCGCTGGCCCAATCGTAGAAGCGGTCCCAGGTTGTCAGGTCACTCTGGATCGCCACCATGCCATAGGGTATCCCCACACCCAATCCAACCACCACGACATAAAGCAGTACATCGCGCAGGCCTCGCCGTTCCAATCCGATATAGACGATCACCGGCAGCGCGAACAGGATATTGGTCTGGTGAAACATGACCGCTCCCGCCGTCGCCAATCCGAGCGCTACGATCAACCAGCGACCATAGTGTTTCTCGATCAACGCCAGCAGCCACAGGGCCAGCGCGGTAAACATGGCCGCCAGCGTGTACACTTCGACCTCAGCGGCATAGACCCAGTAGCCGAAACTTACCCCCATCAACGCCACCGCGCCCAGCGTTGTCCATACATGTCCACTGAACGTCACGGCAAAGCGCCACAAAAACACCACACCGAGCGCTCCGGCTGCCGCATTGAGCAGTTGGATAGGCTGGTCCACATAGCCGTCATAACCCAACCCGCCGGCCACATCCGCCGCGATCCGTCCCGCTGGACCGTAGAGCAAATGATGCGGGTGATACAATCCGCTGATAGATTTGGACTCGACATCCACGATGTAGGTGAAGGCATCGTAGGTATGCACAGCCACCCGTGTCGTCCAATACAACGCTGTGAACCCGATCAGGAGCAGCAGGGCCAACATAGCGTCCCGTCGTTTGACCAATACACCCTCTTTTCGATGGCAATATTCAGCGCAAGCCTACCTGAGCAGCCATCACCTGTGTAGATGGAGTTATTAGTGGTTTATAAGAAGCCGTCACAAACCGTAAGTTGCCCTGACGACATATTGTCAAAGCGCTGGATGGAAGAAACTGTTGTGTAGGAGAACTCAACCGATGAAACGTTATCTGATAATCACAGTTATGATCCTTGCCCTGATCGGTGCCGCATGCAGCAGTACCGACGCGGAAGAAACACCTACAACTCAACCTGAACCTACTGTTGCAACCATCGACACGGCTGAACCAACCCCCACCCAGGAAACCGCCGCTGCCAATCCCGACCTCCCGGCATGGCAAACCGTCGCACTGACCGATGTTCGCACCGGCAGCACGTTCACCTTTGCCGACTTCGCCGGCCAGACGGTTTTCGTGGAACCGATGGCGACCTGGTGTAGCAACTGCCGGTCGCAGTTACGCACCGTCAGCAGTGTGCGTGAGCAGTTCGGTGAGGATGTTGTCTTCATCGGCCTCAGCCTGGAGACCAACCTGTCCGACGACGAGCTGCGCCAGTACACTGCTGATGAAGGTTTCAACTGGACCTTCGCTGTCATGAGCGAGGAAATCCTGCGCCAGCTTGCCGACGAATTTGGACGCTCAGTCACCAATGCCCCCTCAACACCCCACTTTATCATCCGGCCCGACGGTTCCTTCACCGAACTCGATACCGGCATGGAGTCGGCTGACGAACTCATCCAGCAGATCAACGACGCGATGGGGGTCTAAATCATGGATTGGGGAGAATTCGTCCAGCAGTTCTCGCTTGGCAACGCCGCTATTCTGACCAACGTCTGTATGCTGCCGCTGTATCCGGGTTTGATCGCATTCCTGGCCGGTAACGCCAACAACCGGTCCACACACTGGCTTGGCTTTGTGGTGTTGGCCGGAATCCTGACCATGATGGTGTTTATCGGATTCCTGCTTTATACTCTGCGACTGGTCACAGGCGACATTCTGCCCACCTTGCTGCCCATCATCTACGTCACCGTGATCGTCCTGGGTGTGATGATCGCCAGCGGGCGCAACCCCTTCGCCCGCATCTCAACCGTGCAATCACCAGTTCTCAGCAACCCCTATCTGACCGCCTACATCTATGGGCTGCTGTTGGCACCCATGACTCTGCCCTGCACCGGCGCATTTCTCGTCACGCAGTTTACCCTGGGCGCGGGCAGCATAAGCGGATTGACCGAGAGCATTCTGTATGTGATCGCCTTTGGGCTGGGTTTCGGCTGGCCGCTGGTGGTGCTGCCCTTCTTCGCCGTCGCCGCCCAGCGCAAATTCACCGGCTGGCTGGCGCATAATCATATGATCCTCAACCGGGTATCCGGCGCATTGCTAATCATAATCGGTCTGTTTGGCCTGTTCGTGGAAGTGCTGCCCAACACCACGATCATATAGTTCACATATCGATGCGAAAACTGGCGGGTTCTACCCAAAATAACGATCTGTGGTAGGGGCGGCACATGTGCCGCCCGCTCGCCAATAATCTGAAATTCTCCAGATCTAACGTCGCCCCTTGCTCTTACCTCGACCGCTCTTATCCGGTTTGCGCCCGGTCCGCTTCTTCTTTTTGCTGCTGTCATCCATCTGCACCACCATCGGATCAAAGCGCCCGACGACCTCCACCAGGTCTTCCTGGGCCGCCATGACGGCATGAATGTCTTTATACGCCTGCGGTGCCTCGTCCATGTCGCCGCCGATCAACCGGACACCCCGCTCTTTCAGATAACGGTCGCGCTCGGTCTTGGTGATCGACTTGAGCGCCGCCGTCCGGCTGAGCGTTCGGCCTGCACCGTGCGCCGCTGAGTGAATCGACTCCGGGTTGCCCTTGCCGCGTACCACGAATCCCGGATCACCCATCGAGCCAGGGATCACACCCAGAACGCCTGGCCCCGCCGGAGTCGCCCCTTTGCGATGCACGATCACCTCTTGTCCACCGGGCAGCGTCTCTTTCCACGCGAAATTGTGATGGTTCTCGACCACCATCAGCGGTTTAACTCCAGCGGACTTTGCCACCTGCTGATGAATGACGTAATGGTTGGCCGACGCGAAGCGCCCTGCTAATTCCATCGCGGCCCAGTACTCCTGCCCCAATTCTGAGTCCAGAGACAACCAGGCCAGATGCCGCACCTGCTTATCCAGGTCCGAATGCAGGTCCATCGCCAGTTTGGAGTAGTGATTGGCGATCATGAAGCCCGGCCCACGCGATCCACTGTGGGAAAGCAGCGCCAGGTAAGTACCGGCTTCCATGCCGAGATCGTCGTCTTCCAGCGTGAACGATCCCCATTCCACAAAATGATTGCCGCTGCCGCTGGTCCCCAATTGGGCGAAGGCTTTGTCTTTTAACGATGCAACATATTTGGACGACTCCCAATCGGGATCGTCCAACACATCATGATCGATACCGGCGTTCGATTCACCGCCAGCACCGAAGACGGTATTCTCCACCAGTGCCTTCTCGAACTTGCCGGCCTGCTGATCCAGGATGGCCGGCGACTCGGCAAAAATCGACAGGCGCATCCGGCAGGCAATATCGACACCGACGGCATATGGGATGATCGCACCCTCGGTCGCCAACACACCACCAATCGGAATACCATAACCCACATGAGCGTCGGGCATCAGCACCCCGGCGACGGTTACGGGCAGCCGCATGGCTCCATTCATCTGCTTAATCGACTGGTCATCAATATTTTCCGGTCCCCACACCCGGAAAGGCAGGGGATTCTCTCGCAGTTCCATGTATGTATCCTGTTCCGTTCGGTTCAGAAAGTATCATAAAGGTTCAGAGGCAAATTTTCAATGCTCTTTGATTTATGCTACAATCGCAGCATCGTTACATAACCCAGGAGACTCTGATGTCTGTCGTTAATGTCCTCAAGCAAGCAGACATTTTTGACGAATTGACCAACACTCAGCTTGAACTCATCGGTTCGATTTGCAGTGAAAGACATTACCAGGCAGGCGACATCATTTTTGAAGAGAACACGCCCGGTGACGAGCTTTATGTGATTGCCAATGGTGAAGTCGAAATTCAGGTCAACCCGTCCATGATCGGCAAGAACATCGAAGCCGAATCGTCCACCATCGCCACGCTGCGGCGCGGACAGTCTTTCGGCGAAGTGGCAATGGTCGATGAGGGCCTGCGCTCCGCCGGTGCTCGCTGTTCCGAACCGGATACCCATCTGGTCGTCATCCCGCGTGATAAGCTGATCCTGCTCTGCGACACCTATCCGCAGCTTGGCTATCGTCTCATGCGTAATCTGGCCGCCGATCTCGCCATGAAGATTCGCCACACCGATCTTCAGGTCCGCGAGCAGTTGACCTGGGCCAACAAAAAATAGAGCTATCAATTCTTCAGGTAAATGATGCACAACCGGGTTGTGCATTTTTTAGTTTAAGAAAGGCCATTATATGAGAACTTTTGACTCGACCGCCACCGCACTGGCTTTTCCGCTGGGCGGCATCGGAACCGGTACGGTATCCCTGGGCGCACGCGGCGACCTGCGCGACTGGGAGATCTTCAACCGGGCCGCTAAAGGCAGCAATCTGCCCAACAGCTTCTTTGTCCTGCGTGTCCAACCAGAGGGCGCGAATCCCATCACCAGAGTGATCGAAGGGCCAGTGCAGCCACCCTATACAGCCTCCCATGGATTCCATCCGACCACTAACGCCGGACTGCCACGCTTCCAGAACACAACCTTTCGCGGGGAATACCCTTTCGCCTGGGTCGATTTTCACGATGAGACCCTGCCAGTTGCGGTAAAGCTGGAAGCCTTCAACCCCTTGATTCCGCTCAACCCAGAAGACTCGGGGATTCCCTGCGCCATCCTCACCTACACCGTGACCAACACCGGCGATACACCGCTCGATCTGACACTTGTCGGCTCGATCATGAACCCGGTCGGCGGTATCATCCAGAGCCGCTATGACAACGTCGACGGCCTTGAAATCGGCCAGAGCCGCAACCAGTTTCGTGATGACAGTGGATTTCGCGGCCTGTTCTGCGATGGCACCGGCATCCCGGCGGACGACCTGCGCTATGGCAGTCTCGCCCTGGTGACCGATCACCCGGATGTGACGGCGAAACCGGTCTGGCTTCGCGGCGCATGGTTCGACTTCTTGCAGGATTTCTGGGATGACCTGACCAACGACGGTCGCCTTGACGATCTCGGCTACACCGAACCAGGTGACCGCCCCAACACTGGATCACTCGGTGTTGTGAACCGGCTGGAACCGGGCGAGTCTCGCTCGTATCGCTTTGTGCTGGCATGGCACATCCCTAACCGGGTCAACAGTTGGGACAGGAACGGCGGCACAATCCGCAATCACTACGCCACCCGCTTTGACGATGCCTGGACCGTTGCCCACTACGTCATGGAGGAATACACCCGGCTGGACAGCGACTCACGCCGCTTCCATCAGGCGTTCTTCGATAGCAATCTACCCGATTACGTGCTGGACGCGGTTTCGGCCAACATTGTCCCGGTGCGCAGCAACACCTGCTTCTGGCTGGAAGACGGTCGCTTTTTTGGGTGGGAGGGCTGCTTCGATGACGGCGGCTGCTGTCCCGGCACCTGCACCCATGTCTGGAGCTATACCTACACCGTCGCCTACCTGTTTCCGTCGCTGGAACGCGAGATGCGCCGGATCGAGTTCGTCAGCGAAACCGACCCCGACGGCTACATGGCATTTCGTACCTTCCGCACCTTCGATCCCGCTCGAATCTGGGGCGGTGACCAACGTCACGAGGCCGCCGTCGATGGGCAGATGGGCAGCATCCTGCGCGTGTACCGCGAATGGCTGTTGAGCGAGGACCGCGAATGGCTGGCGACCGTCTGGCCGGGTGTCAAACGCGCCATCGACTTTGCCAGCGCTCAGTGGGATATCGACCAGGACGGCGTACTGGACGGCAAGCAGCACAACACCTACGACATTGAGTTCTATGGTCCCAATCCGCTCAGCACCTTCTACTATCTGGCCGGGCTGCGAGCCGTGGAGGAACTGGCAAAAGTCATGGATGAACCGGACGTGGCCGCACGCTGCCACGCCGTGTTCAAGCGAGGCAGCCAGCGGGCCGACGAATTGATGTGGAACGGCGAATACTACATCCAGCGGATTGACGATGTAAACGCGCACAAATATCAGCACGGCACCGGCTGCCTGACCGACCAGCTTCTGGGACAATTACACGCAACGGCGCTTGGCCTGGGCGATCTGCTGCCCACCGATCATGTCCAAACCGCGCTGCAATCCATCTATGCGTACAATTTCCGCCAGGATTTTCACGATCATGTCAACTGCCAGCGGACCTACATCCTCAACGACGAATCCGGTGTGGTCCTGTGTTCGTGGCCGAAGGATGGCCGTCCACGTCTGCCTTTTGTCTACGCCGATGAGGTGTGGACCGGCTTTGAATATCACTTCGCCGCCCATCTCATTTTCGCGGGTAAAGTCGATCAAGGATTGACAATCGTCAAGGCCGTGCGCGACCGCCACGACGGCATCAAGCGCAATCCCTGGAACGAAGTTGAATGCGGCCATCATTACGCCCGCACCATGTCAAGCTGGCTGGTGCTGCTGGCATTGATGCAAACATCAGATGACGTTCGGGCGTTCTGGTCCGACGGTCGCCAATGGGGAAGTACAACGGATCGGTCGTAGGGCGCAGCGTGCTACGCCCTACTCATGCATCTACTCAGAAACCAAGCGGACGAACTTGCGCTTACCCACCTGCAAAACCGCCGGCAGCATATCGGGTGTGACAACAGTGGCGGGGTCGGTAACAGCCTCGCCTTCCAGCTTGATCCCGTTCTGCGACATCAGGCGTTTGGCCTCGCCACCGCTGGCGACCATCTCCAACCGCCGCAAAATATCCAGCACGCGCTCTTCGGCAGCCAGCGCTGCCTCCGGAATGTCGTCCGGAACGCCGCTTTTGTCGCTGCGGAAGACCTCATCCCAACGTTTCTGTGACGCTTCGGCGGCTTCCGGACTATGGAAGATCGACACAATCTCCCGCGCCAGCCCCATCTTGACCTCGTTCGGATGCAGTGACCCGTCCGCCAGCCCCGCTTCCAGTTCGGCCAAACGCGACGGTTCCCAGCCGAGAATCAGCTTGTGATAAATGGGCATGGCTTTGTCCGGCACGCTCATCACCTTGCCGAACATATCCCAGGGTTCACCCAGCAGCGGGATATGGTTGCCCAGGCTCTTGCTCATCTTGATCTCGCCATCCGTACCCGGCAGGCTCTCGCCCATAATCACGGCGACCTGTGGCTTCTGACCGAGGCCCTGCTGCAATTTGCGTCCGGCCACCACAATATTGAACAACTGGTCCTGCCCCCCCACCTGAACATCGGCTTCCTGCGCCACCGCATCGTATGCCTGCATCAGCGCGTAGAAGAACTCATGCAGGTAGATCGGCTCGTGAGCGTCCATCCGTTTAGCGAAGTTCTCGCGCACAAGGAACTGCTGCACGGTAAAATTGCTCGCCAGTCGGATGATGTCGGCAAAATCCAGTGTGGAAAGCCACTCATCGTTACGGCGTACCCGTGTCAGTGCCGGATCGAGGACTTTGAATGCCTGTTCCGCATAGGTGCGGGCGTTGTCGTCCACCTGCTCGGCGGTTAACTGATCGCGGGCTTTGTCTTTGTCCGACGGATCGCCAATCAGACTGGTAAACGTCCCAACCAGGAACGTCACATCATGACCGAAGTCCTGGAACTGGCGCAGCTTACGCATTGTGATGGTGTGGCCCAGGTGCAAATCGGCAGTACGCGGATCATAACCACAGTAAACCCGCAGAGGACGGCCCTGCTTGTCTGCCTCAATCAAGCGTTCCCGCAGGTCCTTCGCCATCGTCACTTTGGTTGCGGGATCACCATATTCGGCACCCGACATCAGAATTTCAACCTGTTCGTCAATCGTAGTCATTGTTTTCAGTCCTGTTTTGATGTTGAAGCTCGGCAAAGTATACCATTCATGTCCAGCAGGTTGAAACCACTGGCGAGGTAAGGCACAATCAGTTCAATACATTTCGCACGCTCTTACGGAGTCAACTTTATGCCAGAACAATGGTTATTATTGCTGGCCGTCGGTCTGGTGGCGGGTGTCCTTTCGGGGATGTTCGGCATCGGTGGCGGCGTTATCATTGTACCCGCACTCACCATCTTTCTCGGTTTCGAGATCGTGGAAGCGACCAGTACATCGCTGGCGGCCCTCCTACTGCCGGTGGGTACCTTTGCCGTTATTGCCTATCACCGTGCCGGTCTGCTGAAATTTCAGTCTTCCGCGCTGGTAGCACTCGGACTGTTGACCACCTCCTGGTTCGGTGCCACCCTGGCGATTGGCCTGCCCGGTGATACGCTCAAGCAGATTTACGGTGTATTCCTGCTCTATGTTAGCTGGCGCATGATGGAACCGCGCAAGGTCTACGGCGAAGTGCAGGATCGACGGGCTTTACTGGCGACAACCGCCGGAACCACCGCCCCACCACCCACAAACACAGATGAATCCGTCCCGGAACTGCCAGATGTTCCCTGGTATGTCATCCTGATAGTCGGTCTGGTGGCGGGTGTGGCCTCTGGTATGTTCGGAATCGGCGGCGGCGCGGTGATCGTCCCGGCGCTGGTGGTCTTCCTCAAGTACCCGCAAAAGCTGGCCGTCGGCACCTCACTCGGTGCGCTGCTGCTGCCGGTCGGTCTACCCGGTGTGTTGGCCTACGCTGGGGAAGACGTCCTTGATCTCCCGGTTGCCGCGTTTGTCGCCGTCGGCCTGTTGATCGGTGCAGTTTTCGGCGCACAGATCGCTCTCGGTTTGCCGTCCAAAACCATCAAACGCATGTATGGTGTGTTCCTGCTGTTGGTCGCACTGAACTTCATTTTGAACCCATAAAAATCGATTTCTTGAACCGCTCCCTTGTGGCGGTTCAAGAAAAACACACCCCAACAGACTTGTTACAGCCCTATTCAGCCACTATAATTTCTTGCGTTCAACATAAGGGAAGTGAAGCATAATGAAGCCGATGACCAGCGCAGAAGTGCGACAGGCATATCTCGATTATTTCGTCAAACAGGGCCACCGTGAGGTCATGTCGTCCTCACTGGTACCCGGCAATGACCCGACTCTTCTTTTCGCCAACGCCGGGATGGTGCAGTTCAAAGATGTGTTCCTGGGCAACGAAAAGCGCGATTATACCCGTGCCACCACCGCCCAGAAATGTCTGCGCGTCAGCGGCAAGCACAACGACCTGGAAGAAGTCGGCCCCTCAAACCGCCACCATACCTTCTTCGAGATGATGGGTAACTTCAGCTTCGGCGATTACTTTAAGCTGGACGCCATGCGCTTCGCCTGGGAACTCGTCACCGAAGTCTACGGCATGCCGGTGGACCGACTGGCCGTGACTATCTACGAAAAAGACGACGAGAGCTTCGACCTGTGGACAAAGGAAATCGGCATCGATCCAAAGCGCGTCGCCCGTATGGGACCGAAAGACAATTTCTGGCAGATGGCTGAGGTCGGCCCTTGTGGACCCAACACCGAGATTTTCTGGGATCGCTACCCAGAACAGGGCGAAGACAGCATCATCGCCAGCCTTCAGGCCGATGACGACCGCTTCCTGGAATTCTGGAATCTGGTGTTCATGCAGTTCAACCGCACCCAACCGGACCCCACTCACACTGGCGAATACGATGTGCCGCTGCCCTCGCCCGGTGTCGATACTGGCCTGGGGCTGGAACGCATGACCAGCATCTTGCAGGGCGTGGAAGCCAATTACGAAACCGACCTCTTCATGCCCATCATCGAGCGCACCCAGCAGCTTGCCGGGCAGACCGACCAGCAGCGTGACGCCAATATCGTCCCCTATCGCGTCATCGCCGACCATATGCGGGCCGCTGTCTTTCTCATCTCAGATGGCGTGCTGCCCGGTGCCAAAGGCCGCGACTCCGTCTGCCGCATGGTGATCCGTCGGGCCGCCCGTTTCGGCACACGCATTGGCTTCAACACACCCTTCCTGGCTGAGGTCGCCGGTGCCGTCATCGACACGATGGGCGATCATTATACTGACCTGCGAGAACGCGCCGACGCCATTCAGGCAACGATCACCCGCGAGGAAGAACGTTTCCGCCGCACACTGGATAACGGCTTGCAGGAACTCGACACCATGCTGGCCGAGACACCGGCTGGCGGCGAACTCTCCGGCGAGAAGGCATTCTATCTTAAAGCGACACTCGGTCTGCCCATCCAGGTCACACGCGACATCGCCGAGGAGCGCGGGTACAGCGTCGATATGAGCGGATTCGCCACCGCCGAGGAAGAACATGCTGCCGTCAGCGGTGCCGGTCAGGCGATGGGCGAAATCGAGCGGACCGAAGCCTACAACACCGTGCTGAAAACGCTGCAATCGGCGAGCAAGCTGCCGGAATCCGGCGTTGAATACCTGCCCTATGGCGACACGTTCATCGATGCGCAGGTTGTGGCACTGCTGCAAGACGGTCAACCACTCACCAGCGCCACACTTGGCGAGCGCGTCGAAGTCGTGCTGGACCGCACCCCCTTCTATGTTGAAGCCGGTGGTCAGGTCAGCGACACTGGCAGCATCAAGGGCGATGGCTGGGAGATCGAAGTCGAAGATACCCGCCGCCCGGTTGGCGGATTGGTCATCCACACCGGTGAGGTCGTCGAAGGCACCGCTGCACCTGACACCAACGTAAAGGCAACGGTCGATGCCGAACGTCGCCGCAACATCACCCGCAACCACACCGGCACACATCTGCTACATGCCGCTCTGCGCAACCATCTCGGTACGCATGTGCAGCAACGCGGCTCTCTGGTTGCACCCAACCGGCTGCGCTTCGACTTCGCCCATGACGCCCGTGTCTCACCAGCGGAGATCAAAGCTATCGAGGCCGAGGTCAACAACATCATTTTGCGCAATTACCCGGTACATGATGAACAAAAGTCGCTGGATCAGGCCCGTAAGGAAGGCGCGATGGCGCTGTTCGGTGAAAAATATAGCGACGTTGTGCGCACCGTCATCATCGAAAACGGCGACGGTCGCTACAGCTATGAACTCTGTGGCGGTGTTCATGTGAAAGAGACATCCGATATCGGTCTGATGGTGCTGGTCAGCGAGGGCAGCGTCAGCGCCGGAATCCGCCGCATCGAAGCTCTGACCGGGCCGCGTGCTGTCGCTTATGTCCAGGACCGGCTGTCCACGCTCAATCAGGTAGCCGGTCAACTCAACACCCCAGCCGACACCGTTGTCGAGCGTGTGGCTGCTCTTCAGGACGAACTGGCCGCCAGCAAGAAGCAGATCGCGCAGCTTCGCCGCGAAGTTGCCCGCAGTGACTTCAGCAGCATGATCGACAACCTGGAAAATATTAACGGCGTACCAACTCTTATCACCCAATTGAGCGACACGCCGATGGAGACCCTGCGCGAGATGTCCGACTGGTTCCGCAACAAGGTAAAAAGTGGGGTGTTCATTGCCGGGACCGATAACGAGGGCAAACCGCAGTTGATGGTCTCGGTCACCGATGATCTAACCAAACAGGGACTCCATGCCGGTAACATCGTGCGCGAAATGGCGCAGATCGTCGGTGGTGGCGGCGGTGGACGGCCTAATATGGCCCAGGCCGGCGGCAAGGACAGCAGCAAGCTGCCAGAAGCCCTGGATAAAGCCCGCAGTCTCATCGCACAGAGCCAGAATTAGATGTCGCGAGACGACCGGGATTTCATCCAGCTTGAAAACGCCGAGGACGCCAGTTCCGTCCGTGACCGCCTGTCGTTCCTACGCGGCAGGCGGGTACTGCTCATCTGGCCGGAAGAAGGCACCGCCCTGACCCGCAAGCTGGAACTGGTGCTAATCCAGCGTGAAGCCATGCGCCGGGCGATCCGGCTGGCACTGGTCACACATGATGCCGAGGTCATACGCCACGCCAAAGAACTCAACATCAGCACCTTTGAGACCATCGGTGCCAGCGAGCGCGGACGCTGGAAGCGTGGGCGCTCAAAAGTCTTCACCGACCGCTACCAGAAGCCCAAACACGAACCCGAACCGGAAGAACTGATGGAGGTCGCCAGTCGGGTACGGACGAAACGTTCGCGGCTGTCGTGGCTTCAGACTCTGATCCTGCGGCTGCTGGTTCTGCTCTTGGTTCTGGGGGTGATCGCCGCACTGACCTATGTGGTCGTCCCTGGCGCGACGGTAACGCTGGTTCCGGCGCAGCAGCAGATCGAGGCCAGTGTGCAGTTGACGGTCAACGTAGACCCTGGCTTTACCCAGATCGACGTGGAAAACGCCATTCTGCCTGCCATTCGCCTGTTGCTTCAGGTCGAGGACAACGCAACCATCAATACCACCGGCATGCAGCAGCTTGGCGATGTGCAGGCTCTCGGTCAGGTGGTGTTTATCAACAAAGGCAGCGAAGCCGTCGAGATTCCAGCAGGGACAACCGTCAGCACCAGCGCCGGAACCCCGATTATGTTCCGTACAATTGAAGCCATCAGCCTTGCAGCCGGCGTGGATGAGCAGGTTGAAGTCCCGGTCGAGGCCATGCCGGGATCGGCTGGTGCGGTTGGCAATGTGCGCGAGAACATGATTAACACCGTCATCGGGCCGCTGGAAAATCAAGTAACCGTCATCAACACGGCACCGACCACCGGCGGCCAGAGCCGGACGGTAAATGTTGTCACCGCTGGCGACCGTGACCGACTGCTGGCCGCCATGCGCCAGCAAATCCAGGAACGTGCTTACAACGAGATGCAGACCATGCTCACCGACACACAGGTGGTCATCATCGAAACATTGAGCATCATCCAGGAACGCGACGACTGGACCAACTTCAGCGCCGAACCCGGTGATTTCGCCGACACGCTGTCGCTGAGCATGCGGGCCGAGGTGGAAGCCATCGCCGTCGATATGCAGCTCGGCCAGCAGATTGTCTTCGCCCGTATGGCAAACCAGATTCCGCGTGGTCGTGTGATCCTGCCAGATACTATCAGCTACCGTCACGGTGATGTCACACAGGCTGGCAACTTCATCACGTTTACCATGTCGGGTGGCGGTCAGGTGGTCGGCCAGATCAACGCCAATCAGGTCCGCGATCAACTCGCCGGGCGGTCACTATCGGAAGCAATGGAGTACCTCACGACCCGTGTCGATGTAGACGACAAATCCACACCCAAAATTGTAATTTCACCGGATTTTCTTGACCGTATGCCGATCCTGCCCCTGCGTATTAATGTTGAAGTACAGGACAATGGTTGAAGGCCGCCTGCTCGGCATCGATCACGGCCTCAAGCGCATCGGCCTGGCCGTGTGTGACTCTTCGCGCCTGGTCGCCCGCGAACTGACCATCCTCCACCGCAAAAGCAAGGCGGAAGACTTCGACACAATCAATCGAATCGCCGCCGAACACGATGTCAGCGGCATCGTCGTCGGTCTGCCCTCTGATATAGACGCGCCTGTCGGTACGCACACCCAGGCCCATACCGTGCGCCTGTGGGTCGAGCGTCTGCAAAACACAACCGATCTCCCAGTGATATTCTGGGACGAACAACTTTCCAGCGAAGACGCTCGTGCGCTGGCACACCGGCAGCGCCGCCGCCCCGCTGACCTGATTGACGATCTGGCAGCCCGCCTTATTCTGCAAAGCTATCTGGATGCCTGCCGTGACGGTTTGGCATCCCCGCTCTAATTCGCTATAATCTTACAACTCACAACAGGCAGCGCAATACAGCCTGTTATGGGGTAGATTTTCTTAGTTTCTTAGGAGGAGCAGATGAATAAGCGTTTATTGTTGGTATTCGCCCTGGTGGCGTTGCTCGTAGTCCCACTTGCTGGTGTGGCGCAGGGGCAGGACGAGGGTGTATTCCTGCGTTACCCGATCAACCCGGACCCGGAACACCTGAATCCCTTTACGCAAACCACCATCGCTATCGGCACCGTTAACCGAAACATCTACGAGGGGCTGGTACGCATTGACCTCTCCAACGGCGAAGCGATGCCAAATGTCGCCGAAAGCTGGGAAGTCTCGGAAGATGGGACCCTGTGGACCATCAACCTGCGCGAAGGCGTCCTTTTCCATGACCATCCTGATGTTACCTATGAAGATGGCAGCCGCGAGGTCACAGCCGAGGATATCGTATGGGCTTACCACATCCTCAACACCGATGACGAAACTGTCTCGCAAAATCCGCAGACACTCGACGGCGTGGTGGGCGCTGAAGCCCATCGCAGCGGCGAAGCCGAGACCATCGAAGGTATTCAGGTCGTCGATGACTACACGTTCACTGTGGAGATGGAAACCCCCTATCGACTGTTCTGGACAGTTGGTGCAGGTACCGTGCCGGTTGTATCACCCGAAGCCTACGAGCAGCTTGGTGACGCCTTCGACACCAACCCGGTCGGCACTGGTCCTTTCATATTCCAGGAATGG
>CAYQJO010000011.1:31715-35873 GCA_964417785.1 uncultured Anaerolineaceae bacterium
TGACGCCTTCGACACCAACCCGGTCGGCACTGGTCCTTTCATATTCCAGGAATGGCTGCGCGATGACCGTCTAACGCTAACTGCCAACCCTGAATACTGGCGCGAAGGCTATCCGAAGGTCGATGGCGTTGAGTTTATCAACGTACCGGACGCCAACACCCAGTTGCTCATGTACCGCGAGAGCGAACTCGACTTCCTGTTCGGCTTCCCCACCGGCCAGCGTGCCTCCATCATCGAGGAGTTCGCTGAAGAATACAACGAAATCCCCGGCCTGAACGTGCGCTACTTCGGATTCGACATGCGCCAGGGCTTCTTCGCGGAGAATCCATTGGTCCGTAAAGCTTTTGCCCATTCCTTCAACCGTGATCTGGTCTGGAACGAACTGATGGAAGGCGCACGCTTCCCGGCTGATCTGGGTGTGCTGCCGCCGTCCATGCCTGCGTCCACACCAGCCACCATCTACGAATACAACCTGGAAAGAGCCGCTGAACTGCTGGAAGAAGCCGGTTACCCCGGTGGTGAAGGCATGCCAGAATTGACTGTTTTCATCTTCGGCTCGGCCCGCGATGAACTGTCCTTCCCGGTCTTGCAGCAGGACCTCGCCACTCTGGGCGTGACGCTCAATATCGAGATCGAAGACAACTCCACCTATTGGAGCCACATCGGTGAAGACGACGTGTTGATGTTCCTCAGCGGTTGGAGCGCCGGTATCCCCGATCCGTCGGATGTGTTCGACTTCCTGTTCAAGGACGGGCGTGACGACACCCACTACGACAATCCGGAAGTCAACGCGCTGCTGGAACAGGCCGCTGCCGAGTTCGACCCGACTGCCCGTGAAGCCCTCTACCAGGAAGCCCATGACATCATCATGGAAGACTCTCCCTGGATCGTGTCGGCCTACAGCAAGGTATCCTGGCTTCAAAAACCCGGCATTGAAGGTTTCGCACCCGGTGGTGGTGGCACCTATACCGCACCACTTCTGGAAGTTGAAAAGACTCAATAAGTAATGTTCGCGTGGGGCAGCCCCGAAGGGCTGTCCCGTTTAGGCAAACCCCATGACCAAGTACATCATACGCCGCCTGTTGCAGGTGATACCCACCCTATTCGGCGTCTTTACGATTATTTTTGCGCTGGCATTTCTTATGCCCGGTGATCCGCTGCGGGCTGTCCTGGGCGAGAACTACCAGCGGCTCGATCCATCCGTTATTGAGGCCGCCCGTGAGGAGATGGGCCTTGATGACCCCTTTCATGTGCGCTATGTCGAGTTCCTGGGCGAGGTGCTGACCTTCGACCTGGGCTACTCCTATGTTATGAAAGAACCTGTCGTGGACATCATCGGCTACCGGCTGCCGCGCACCATCCAGCTAATGATGGGCGGATTGATGGTCTCCGTCACGCTGGGGCTGGTCGCGGGTGTCGTCTCTGCTGAACGACAATACACCTGGATCGATCACCTGTTTATGTTTCTGGCGCTGGTGGGGGTTTCCATGCCGGTATTCTGGCAGGGTTTGCTGGCACAGTTATTCCTGACTCAGGATAAGTACGGCATCGCTCTTTTTCCTGTGGCCGGCTATGGCAATGGTGATTTGAGTCATATGATTTTGCCCTCACTGGTCCTGGGTACCAGCCTGTCCGCCATCATCGCCCGTGTGACCCGTGCGGCCATGCTGGAAGTCAAAGGCCAGGATTATGTGCGCACCGCCCGTGCCAAAGGACTGCCTTATCGCCGTGTCATGTTTCTACACCAGTTCAAAAATGCTCTTATCCCCATTATCACTGTCATCGCGCTTCAGGTCAGCGCATTATTTACGGGGTCGATTGTCACCGAGACCATCTTTAGCTGGCCGGGACTCGGTCGGGCAGTCATCACCGCTATCGAACGGCGCGATACGCCGGTCTTCATGGGCATTCTGATTATGGGTGTAATTGTGTTTATCGCGGTCAATCTGATCACAGACCTGCTCTACGTGATTATCAATCCGCGCATTCGCTATGAACGACAGGGGGCTTCATAAGAATGGCTGAACGTGCTTCAATACCACCTGATGTGGTCTCATTGGATAAGCTCCCACCTGCCATCAGCGGGCGAGCGCGGTTCTTACGTGCCTTCTCTCGCAGCCGCATCACCATTGTCGGCATCTTAATCGTCGGCATCATCGGTCTGGGAGCCATCTTCGCCGATTTCATCGCCCCCTACGATCCAATTGAACCCCACTACGCCGACCGGCTGCACCCACCCAGCGCCGATTACATCATGGGGACAGACGAATTGGGCCGCGATGTTTTCAGCCGTTTGCTCTATGGCGCACGAATTTCGCTGGTCATCGGCTTTGTGGCGACCGCCATCTCCATCGGTATCGGAATTGTCCTGGGGCTGCTCGGTGGCTGGTACGGTGGTTGGGTGGATGAGGTCATCGGACGCCTGATCGAGATCACCTGGGCCATTCCGGGACTGATGTTCCTCATCGTCGTCGTGACCATCTTCGACCCAAGTCCCATATCCATTTTCGCCGCCCTGGGCGTCATCGGTTGGCCGGGAGCAGCTCGCCTGATGCGCAGCCAGGTTCTCGTCGTCAAAGAGATGGATTACGTCACGGCGGCGCAGGCCGTCGGCGCATCGACATCGCATATTCTGATACGCCACATTCTGCCCAATTCCATCGCCCCCATGATCGTCGTGGCGACATTGAGCATCGCTGGCGCAATCCTGACCGAATCGACACTGAGCTTTCTCGGCGTCGGCATCCAGATACCGAATCCCAGTTGGGGTACTATGATCGACATCGGGCGCAATTACACCACCAACGCCTGGTGGTATTCGATCTTTCCCGGCGTCGCCATCATGCTGACAGTTCTCGGTTTCAACTTCATCGGGGATGGTCTGCGTGACGCGCTGGACCCCAACATGGAAGCACGTTGATCGTCAGCGAAAAATCCGGTCCAGCGGCAGTTCAAAACCGGGCAGGACCGGATCACCGTGAAAAATATCGGTTCTGGTCAGCACCTGTACTTTTTCGCCTGGAACATAGACATGGACTTCTTCTGCGTCCGGATATGCCACCCAGACGACGGTTCCGACTGCCAGATAATTGCCGACCACATTAACAATTAAGATTGAGTGCCTTTGCTTATTGGATTATAATGTTCAATAAACAGTAGCATTGTGCTTCTATGACAGGGAGAAAACATGGGGTCTGGTGCCTACTTCTCAGTTTATCAAAATAGCCAACACAAAGGTGACGTCCACATCGATTCATCAGTTTTCACCATTGGAAGAAGCAGAAACTGTAATATTGGTATTGGAGAAGCCGCCGTATCACGACTACATGCACAGGTCACCTATCAAAATGGACATTACCGGGTCCAGGATATGAATAGTTCAGGTGGCATACTCATCAACAATCAGCCCAGTTCAGGTGCGATTCTGAATGAGAATGATGTTGTTCAAGTTGGGCAAACACAACTACAGTTTCATATGGTACCACAGCAGAATGTGGCAGGTGCTGCAATTCACAAAGTCCGAGAAAGCTTCAAGGTAGCATCAACACCCCAAGGACAACCACAGAGTTATGTGCCGTATGGACCAGCTTCTAACAACCAGTTTGCTCAGGCACTCGCCAGCACAAAAAGCTATATTGGTCCTGCGATTATTATATTGCTTGGATACACAGTTGCACCGGCCCTGTTGGGTGTTCCCTGGCTGATAGCTATGGTTTTCAATGTTATGTATCTGACTGAAGCCAAAAGAATGGAACGTATGGCAGGAATGCCTATTTCAGGTACCGGTTGTTTGCAGGTATTGCTCGCCTACGCTGTTATCTCGCTTCTCGCGGTCATTTTCTTCATCTTGATGCTTGTGGGTGCTGTGGGTTCCATATTCAATTAGTGTCGGCAAATCCGGTCCAGCAGCAGTTCAAATCCAGGCAGGACCGGATCACCGCGCAAAATGTCAGTTTTCGTCAGCACCTGGACTTTTTCGCCTGGAACATAGACATGGACTTCTTCAGGACGGATGAACCGTGCCGCCAACCCTGATAAACGATTGCTGCTGACCGCTTCGACAATCTCTCCCGCGATAAGTTCAAATCGCCTGTCGGCGTTCTGTTGGATAAACCGGTAGAACTCGTCAACAGATACTGGTGGTTGTGCGATCATACC
>CAYQJO010000012.1:0-35691 GCA_964417785.1 uncultured Anaerolineaceae bacterium
AGGGCGTAGTTCCCATTAGGGAGTGTGGGTTCGACTCCCACCTTCGGCACAAAAAAGGTCGCTCATGTTAGCGGCCTTTTTGTATGCAGTTATTTACCAGCCCCGGCATGCGCAGGAGATTGTTTCATCTGATTGAGAGGGAAATATGCTTCGCGCTGAGACACTGCCCAGGCCAGATAGATAAATGCCAGAGCATCAGCAAATGTCATTGATAGGATGGCGGTCGGGATACCAGGCAGTCCCAGCGCCACACCGCCCCACATGACCACCGTTGTGGCAAAGAACGTGATCATCATAGCGACATAGACATGCTGGGTGCGTTTCTGCACCATCAACACGCCCCGACAGTGATGAGAGAAGGCCAGGATCAATGGCAGCAGACAACCAGCCCGCACGCCATCCACGATTAATCCGCGTAGGCTGTCCGGCGCACCGATGATGTAGTCAATATAGATATAGATCAGAGGTGAGAAACTGAACACCACCATGAACAGGCTCAAGCCCAGACCCAACCGCCACGCGAAATGATAGAGGGCGGCTTGCTCTTTGAAGCCTTTGTTCAATGACACAACGACTGACGGCCAGGCGAAAGCACCTGCCCGCAGGATCATTATCAGTGCAAAGATCACCGGCCATGCAGCCAGTGCCGTTGTCGCATCGGGCGTTTGTGCCAGCCCGCGTTCGATCACCGGGCGTGCGATCAACGCCAGCAGGCTCGTCAGGGCCAGCGGAATGTGAAAACTCAGTGCATCGCGCATGGTCAGCGGGTCCGACTCGTTTTCGGTGTTCATGATGCGCTCTACATCATCGCGGCTGCGAGACCATGCGTATACACCCTCGCTGGATACGGCGGTCATGAAAGCCAGACCGCCGATGACGGCTCCTGGTAAATCGGTCACCACGCCGAGCAAGAAAGCACCACCGGCTGCGATAATCAGGCGCAGGATGGTCCCCTGCCACACCGGATTGTTGTGTCCGGCCTGGATCATCAAGCCCTGGCGAAAGCGGCGGATACCAACACCAATCCCGGAGAGAAACACCACTGCAAAAGCTGGACGGGCGGCCTCAATCAGTTTATCGGGTATGCCGAGCAGACTACCCATATAAAGGTCGAGCAAGGGGGTTACAGCGACCAATCCGGGTAAGACCGTCAGAAGCAGGATCAAGACCATCATTAAACGCCGGAGTACCAGATAGCTTTGGCGATCACGGGCGAGTGCGTTGCTGGTTGTCAGCATGTTGATGATGGGAGAATGAAACAACTGTGCCAGACTCAACGCCAGCCCGAAAGCGGCAAGCTGTGTCTCGGCATCCGGCTTACGACTGATGACTGCCTGAATCCAGGGACTCCCGATGGTCATAATTAGAAAACTGAACGAAAGGGGCAGCAAAAAGTGAAGGATTTGTTTTTGGGTCAGAGTTCGCATAAATTTCAGCATAAACAATCATGCCTGAAGACTCAATGACCAATGTAATGAGATGGTCTTGAGTTATGGTGTGCGAATGCTGGTGCAGTAGTCGAGGTTTGGCTGTGGGTTGACCGTACTCCGGCGGCAGTCCATGAACAGCAGATCACCTTCGGCCAGTTCCAGAGCGGTCTCGAACTCTTCATTCCAAATTATCGGGCGGAAGATATAGAACTCAATGACGCGGTCGTAGCTGTCGTCGCCGGTATCCACATTGACCGCTATCGTATCTGTTGGTGCGGCGTTATTTTGTAGATAGGTGATAATTTCGTCAAACAGGGGTTGACGACCACTGGCATGCAGCAAACCAAAGACGACGACTGCCTGGATCAAGGCTGCTACCGTTATACTGACGATCAATGGCCTGCCATATCGCCCTGCACGAGGATAGACATTCGTCCAAACAACTGCCGCGCTGATCGCCATTGCCGGTACCAGGAAGATTTTGTAATAATCATGGATGTAGCTGGCGTTGCGAAAAACCAGGAGATAGATGAATCCGGCCACAAACAGCAACAGAGTAAGAGGTTGGCGATGTTTCCAGAGAGCCGGTATGCCCCATAGTGCCAGGGCTGTGAATCCGATTGTTGCGAAAAGCAGTACATGCTGAAAGTTCACGGATAACCATTGCAGTAGATTGAAGCGTTCGGTGCCGATTTGCCCGCTGTAGCTGCTGCTGCGCCATCCGAAGGACTTCAATAGGTCGTTGAACGCGCCCGAATGCTGGCTTTCATAAAGCAACATCATCGTGATAAATGCAGCGATTGTCACCATACCGAGTCCGATCACACCCAAACGATGCTGTCGGCTTCCCAATCCGGCCAGACTCAGGAACGCCACAAAAAAGACCGCCGGCCATGCAGTCCATACCGATAGCCACGCAAGAAGCATGAGCAGGCCATAACGCTGTCTGGTGGGGTAGCGCAGCCAGTTAACCAGTGCGGCGGCGAAGACCATCGCCGTCGCAAGTCCGAGTGGATCATGGCCGGCGACGCGTCCGAAGTAGGCTACCATTGGTGTGAACGCGAAAAATGCACTGGCGATCAGCGCTAAGTTTCGATTATAGAGTCGTCGGGTGAAGACGTAAAATCCGCTTAAACTGAACATAGTGGCAGCAGCGAATACAAATCGCACACTGGTCTCGTTGAAACCGGTGAACTGTGTGAGAATGGCGGGGAGCCACACCAGCAATGGGGGATGATGAGTATAAATGGCTAACTCGTCTACAGGGGTGGGGGCGCTGTTACGGACGACCAGGATGGTGTTGTACTCGTCCAAATTGCGTATGGCAGCCGGTATCCAGACTCGATAGGCGTCCTGTATCCCGTAGTAAGGTGCGTTCAAGCGGATCAGCAGCAATGCCCAGAGCGCAAGGATGAGCAGAACAATCCGTCTGTCTGGCAATTTACTTCAGCCCTGCTTTGGAGCGTTCTTTTTGATAGTCGTCGGGTGTATCCACGTCGCGCAGCACGGAGTCGGTGTTGACGGGAATGTAGTGGATGTCATCGTGGTGATTGTTGATGACATCGCGGAGGCTCTGGTTGCGCTTCAGGTCCAGCACTTCCGGCCAATAGCGTCGGCCCATCAGAATCGGATGGCCGCGTTTCATCTCGTAGCTTGGAATAATCAGATCGCCCGCGCCTTCGGCATAGGCCAGCATGATCTGGTAGATCACTTTAGGTTGAATACGCGGCTGATCGCCCAAAACCACCAGAGAAGCCGCCACATGATCGGGCATGGCTCGCAGTCCGGTCTTAAGGGACGAGAGCATCTCGCCGGTTTTGTAAGAGCGGTTGAAGGCAACTTTGACGCCCATCGGCTTGACGATCTCTTTAACCTCATTTGCCATGTGGCCGGTAACGACGACGATATGTTCGATGCGTGAGCGAATCAACTGCTCAACGATGTGTTCAATGATGGTTTTGCGCCCCGACCAGGGCAGCAGCAATTTGGGTTCGCCCATGCGCGTTGATAGACCTCCCGCCAGCACCACCGCACCCAACGGACGCTGGACCTCATGAACTGGCTCCGCACCGCGCACCGATCCAAAAGCGACACTACTGATGCGTGGCTGGCGCAGGACCAATCGCGCTACCATTCTTGCCCTTGCCCGACCGTAACCCTGGTGCGACGCCTGATTGAGAAAGGCGACTACCCGTGCCGTATCGGGAACGCCACGCAGACCCAGCATTTCGTCGCGGATAACCTGTGCCACCCAGGGTGATTTGATGGTGTTGCCCTCGACGAAGCCATAACGGTTGATGATGGCCTGTGGATTGTAAACGTGTTCGTCGGTCAGTGGTTTGCCCAGCACGGAAAGCGATGCCACCGGGATTACCAGGGTCGTCTCCGGTGGGATAATCGGTTCGTCATCATAGGGTGCTTTGAGCGGCAGCCCTTCGGCTCCATCGGCTTCCACCAGCCAGACGTCGCTATCGACCGTATCCAGCAAACGCGGAATCCAGGCCGGATCAGGGCCAATGATTGTGTCATCCTGGACTGAGTCATAGAGAAAGACAAAGCGATGGTCGGTCAGGGCGGTTGAAATCGCCGCAGCGCCCTCATGTGGGGTGACGGTACCCGGTATCAGCGATAACTTGTCGGCGGCGATACGGGTGGTTGTCGTCGCCAGCACCCGCCAACCGAGTTCGGCCAGTTCGTAGCCCAATCCGACCATAGTCGAGGTTTTGCCGCCAGCCCCGATTAACGCAACCACGTCACCGGGGGTGATTTCAAACGCCTGATGCAGCTTCATGCAAGTTCCATGCCCAGTCCTTGTTTACGGAGTGCAGCCACCACCCGGTCCGGTGTGAAGGGTAATTCGTCCAGCCAGACGCCGGTTGCATCATGGACAGCAGCAGCGATTGCCGGAGCCAGTGGCAGAAACGGCATTTCCGCCATGCCACGAGCGCCCCAGGGACCGATGGGGTCAGCGTATTCCAGAACGACCGATTTAACTTCCAATGGTACATCCAGCGCGGTTGGGATCAGGTAGGTTGACAGGTGCGGATTCTGAATGACACCTTCCCTGGAGACTAAATGCTCCATGATGGCATAACCCTGGGCCTGAACCACCGCGCCTTCGATCTGCCCGATGACCTGCTCCGGGTTTATGGCCTTACCGACATCGTTGGCGGACACAACGTTTCGCAAATGGATGTGGCCGGTCTCAATATCGACCTCGACCTCGACAGCCTGGGCCGCATAGCCATAGGCGAAGTTGGGTTCGCTGCGGCCTGTCATCGGATCGTAGGGGGTTGTTTTGGGTGGCCGGTAGATGTATTCCGCCACCGCTGGACGCTCCTCGTCCTGCCACTTCTTGAACGCCAGTTCTGCCGCGCCGCGAATGGCGTTACCGGCCATGAACGTCAGGCGTGATGCTGACGCACTGCCGGATGATCCGGTTTCAGCGGTGTCGGAGGCGATCAGACGAACTTTGTGCAGCGGGACGCCAACCGCATCGGCGGCCATCTGCATGACAACGGTGTGTGCGCCCTGGCCGACATCAGCAGCCGCCTGACGCACTACAACTTTTTCGATCTCTACGCCGCCGTGAATCTCGATCCCGGCCCAACTTTGTTCGGGAAAACCAAAACTGTAACCGACGTTCTTGAAGCCGCAGGCTATACCACGACCGCGCCGCAGTGCCGGGTCGTCTGTATTCTGGGCGGCTGGCTCGCGCTCTCCGTTTTGCCAGAAGCTTTCTTTCCCCAGCGCCTCTAGTACCTGCGGCATCGTGACTCCGGCTGGGAGTGGGGTACCGACCGAAAGAATACTGCCTTCCTGGATGCTGTTCTTCAGGCGCAGTTCGAGCGGGTCCATATCCAGTGCCAGCGCCAGCTTGTTGATCTGGCCTTCGGCGGCGAACAAAGCCTGCGGTGCGCCGAAGCCCCGGAATGCGCCGCATGGGATGTTGTTGGTGTAAACGCCGTAGGTGTCGATCTGGATGTTAGGGATTTCGTAAGCCCCGGTGACCATCAGGTTCGCGTTGCCCATGACTTTCGTGGTGGTGTAATTGTAGGCTCCCGCATCGCCGACTACCCGCGCCTCGACCGCGACAATCTTGCCCGCACGGGTGGCTCCCCAGCGGGTCCACACGCGGATCGGATGGCGCTTGTGATGGTAGCGGATGGATTCCTCGCGGTTCCAGATGACTTTGATCGGACGGCGGAGTTTCCAGGCGGCCAGTGCCAGTACAATCTGAACGGACATATCTTCGCGTCCGCCGAACGCACCACCGATGGCGGGGTAGATCACGCGCACCTGCTCTTCCGGCAGAGCGAGGGCATGGTTGATCTGCCACAGGTCTTCGTGTGTCCACTGACCGGCAACGACTACCGTGACACGGCCTTCGTCGTCAATGTAGGATAACCCGGCCTCCGGTTGCAGGTAAGCGTGTTCCTGGTAACCAGTGTCGTATTCACCTTCGACTATCACCTCAGCCTGCGCCCAACCGGCTTCCATATCGCCTTTGCGAATGCGATAGTGGCACAGAATGTTATCGGGGGTGTTGGCGTGTAGCTGCGGTGCGCCGTCACTCATCGCCGCTTCTGCCGTGAAGACTGGCGGCAAATCTTCGTATTCAACATCGATCAATTGGGCCGCACAGGCAGCGATGGCTTCGGTTTCGGCCACCACCACAGCGATACAGTCGGCATAGCAGCGGACGATATCCGCGCCGGGGATGGTGCTGCCAGGACCGCACAACACGGGTTGATCTTTCGTGACCAAACCGTATTCGTTGAGTGGCACATCTTTCGCGGTGAAGATGCCCATCACGCCGTTCACGGCCTCTGCCTGTGATGTATCGATGTTAATCACGCGGGCATGGGGTCGGTCGCTGAAACGCAGCTTCATCCAGAGTTGGCCGTCCATATCAATATCACCGGGGTAGGGAGTCTCGCCCGTCACTTTGCCCCGTGCGTCGATACGTTTAATCGACTGACCGATAACAACTGTCTTATCTTTCGGCATCGATCACCTACCTCCAAACTGTTTGCAAACCTATTATAGCAGAATCGGATCACTTCGCTGACTCATGGGCGAACGCAATATAGACCTCTGATTGTTTCAAAGGTCTATTGTAATCCATCCTGACTGCCGGGTAAAACGCTTCAGGATTGTTCCAGCACACCGTTTGCCGGCAGGAGGTTGTCTTCGGTGACCGGACGGTTGCGGCGAACACGCTCGGCCTCGCTGCTCAGGATGCGGCGCAAAATGGCGATAGCGGTGGCGTAAGTGGGATCAACACCGCTGTAGCTCAGGTTGCTGGTGCCGAGGTTGTGCGCCCGTCCCATCGGTGTATCCGACGCATAGTGCAGAAAGCCTACATCGAACGGTACACCGTGCAAGTTGACAATCTCATTTTGCGGGTGCCGGTTGGGGCGAAAGGCTTCGTAAATCCCCGATAGATAGGGGCCGCCTTCCATTTCAATGTCGGTGTAGCCTTCTTTGTAAAAGACGCTCATATAGGTCGGATTTTGCAGAAAGGTGCCGGGGGCGCTGATGGCCTTCTGGTTATCCAGTACCATGCCATAGGCCATGTAAGGAGCCACATCACGGGCGACAAAACAATTGTTAAACAGGTAGGTGTTGCGCGAGTGTTCGTCGTGGATGACGTTGGGGATCATCACGTCACCGATGCGCCCGTTGAGAGTGGCGGCTTTGCCCATGATATATACGCCCTGGAGACGGCCAACACGCTCCGTGATACGGTTCAGAATGTGATACGCGGCCAGGCCCAGCGGATAGTCAATGTTGATAATCAGCGCGTCGCTCTCGGCCAGTGCGTCAAAATCTGTCGCATTGCACAGACGCGGATCAGCCCAATTTGAGCGCATGCTGCGTATCTCGATGATTTGCGACGCGATTTGGAAGCCGTGCTTGTTGGGAACCCGGTGAATGCCGATAGTGCGTTCATCAGCCAGGACCTTCTCGGTTTCTTGCTGAGAACGATCCGACAGATATTTTTTCAGGACGTAGTAGAGAAAGTTGTAGCGGTTGGTCGGGCGGTTCTGGGCCAGAATACCCTGGTATTCGGCCATAAGGTCTTCGTGGCCGATTTCCTCAATGTAGTCGATCAACTCTGCTTCGTGCCGCCACGCAAAACCGCTCAACAGATTGGACAGCGAATGGGTGTTGCTGGACACGAAGTACACTGGGCGTTCCATCGGATTGATGTCCATCACAGATGCAGCGCCTTCCAGTTCGTCCCACCAGTAAGCGGTCGCTTTACGATAATCGGCAACGGTGGATGCCAACAGCTTGAGACCGATCTTCTTGGGCTTTTCGGCGATCTTTTGCAGTGTACTCAGCAGATTCGGCTTCCAGATCATCTCGATGCGCCGCATATCGTCACATTTGATTTGCAGCGCACCCGCCAGCAGTTCGGCCTCACTGTCGGTCAGCGATGAGTGACGGTCATGGTTCTGTGCCAGGAAGAGTTTAGCGATTTCGCTCTGGAGCAGGTTGTGTAATTTGTTCCATTCGATTTGATACGCCGTCAGAATGGGGACCAGGTCATCAATATCGGAGCGACTGGCGATGAAAGTTGCCAGCGTGCGGTTGCCATCGTAATGCACGCGCCGCCGTCGTCCGGGGGCATAGACACGCTCCCAACGATCAATGTCCGTGTAACCTGCATCGACAAATGACTTCTCAATCTGGCCGATGAGGATATAGTCAACATCCGGCATGATGGGTGGCAGACGCAGTGAGCTATAGGTGATGGCCGCTACATCCGGTTCCGGTGAACGGGCCTTCACATGCAGCGATGACTCTATCGCTTTGTGGCTCTCCTCCAACGTCTCGATTTGAATCATGTCGCTAGAACGCAGCAGCGAATAGTAAGTTCGCATGAACAGTTCGATTTCTTCGCTGCCTGTTTTGGGTACTGTTCGATCCATATAGCAAAACGGCTCATCCAATCAGGATGATGACCGTCTCCTTATACGATGTAATTGTGTAAATTAGCGTAACAGGCGAAGGTTAAACCGGTGTTAAAAAGGTGCTAGCTCTTGCGCCGCTTCGATTGCTCTGCCTCGCGCTCTTTTTTCTCGCGGTCGGCGGCAGCCTGTTTATTGATTTGCTGCTTACGACGTTTCTTGGCGATCCTTTCTACCGCCATTGCCTCGCGCTCTTTCTTGAGTTGGGCTTCGGTCGCCAGTTTGGGTGGTTTGGGCGCGAAAATGGCATAGAGCATGGCGGTGAACATCATCAGGATGAGGAAGATACCCACGCCGATAACGTAACCCATCTCGGTGTAGCCTTCGTCGTCCTGCTGCGGTAGACTGCTGATTTGTTGGGCCAGAAACTCATGTGCTGGCTCATAGGTGAAGTAGGCGATCACGCCAAAGCACACAGCCAGCAGCAGGCCGATGACCGGAAGAAATGCGTTCAGCGGGTCTTTTTTCTTGCCACCTTTGGTGTATTCGTTTTCAAAGCTCACGGTTGTTCCTCCCGTTGATGTTTGGCGGCTTCCATGAAGGCATCAATAATCTTGTAGTAACCGGTGCAGCGGCAAAGATTACCGCTGATACTCTGCAATACCTGATTGCGGGTAGGGGCTGGATGCTCTTCCAGCAGCTTTGCCCCCGACATCAGGAATCCCGGCGTGCAGTACCCACATTGTACAGCACCTTTTTCCACAAAAGATTGTTGAATTGGGTGTAATGTACCGTCATGTGCCAGACCTTCAACGGTGATTATATCTGCACCATGTGCGCGGGGTGCGGGGACCATACAGGCCATGACCGCTGTTCCATCGAGAAAGACGGTACAGGCTCCGCACTCGCCTTCCGCGCAGCCCTCTTTCGTGCCGATCAAGCCCACATCCTCGCGCAGGAAGCGCAGCAGCGTTTTGTGCTGGCCGGTCTCGATGCGGTAAGCCTTGCCATTGATGGTGCATTCGATAGGCTGATGATCGTCGTGCAGCAGTTGGCCGCTGAGCGGATGCTCGACCCGGCCCTGGTGATCGTTCCATAACATCGCCGGTGACTGCGGCCATTTTGCCATCTCGGTGCCGGTCATCAGGGCACGCAGACCGCGTGAAACCAGCACGCGCACCATATCGCGGCGGTATTCGGCGGTGCCGCGCACATCGTCTATCGGACTGGGTGTGGCTGCTGCCAACCGGGCTACCTCCGTGATGGTCTCCGGCGTCAGCGGCTTGTCGATCAGCGCTTCTTCAGCGACCGGGGCATGGATAATAGTCGGTGCGACACTGCCCAGGGTGATTCTGGCTCTGGATACACGGTCGCCGTCCATGCCGATCACGATGGCGGTGTTGACGACCGAGATGGCCTGAACAGCACGCAGACCGAGTTTGATGAACATGCCGCGTTCGTTTTCGCTCAATGCGGTAAAGGTGATGCCTGTCAGCATCTCATCCGACTCCATGACCGTCCGGCGCAGGCCGGTATAGAATTCTACCAGCGGAATAGTCCGCTCGCCCCGGACAGACGCCAGAATCACCTGGGCGTCCAGCGCCATCAGCGGTGTGATAGTATCATTTGCCGGTGATGCGGTGATGAGGTTACCAGCGACGGTCGCCCGGTTGCGAATCTGTGGCGCACCGACTTCCCAACATGCCTGTGCCAGCGGCAGAGCGCGTTCCACCATGAGTTCGCTGGCAACGATATGGTTATGCGTGACCAGCGGCCCTATATGGATTTCGTCACCATGCAGGCTAATGTGGTCCAGACCGGGTATACGTGTGATGTCGATGAGGATGTCTACATCCGGTCGCTGGCCGCGATCCATCTCGATAATGAGGTCTGTGCCGCCTGCGATAATACGGGCGCGGTCACGATATTCAGCCAGCAGACTCAGGCATTCACTGAGTGAACTGACACTAAAATACTGATCCCACATGCTACCCTCCACATGCGCTGGGGGTGCCAGCGTCAATCTCTAAAACGGTAATCGGATTCACATTGATGATGCATGTTTCCCGGTACTGCGTCCGGGTTTGCTTACGTCGGTCATAGGTGTGTACGTGACCGTGAACCATATAATTGGGCCGGTACCAGTCCAGAAAGCGTCGCAGGGCAGTCATTCCCTGGTGGGGGCGGTCTTTAGCATCGTGGATGTTGCGCACGGGCGAATGGGTGACCAGAAAGTCCAGGCGATGTTTGTGTTGCAACCGGCTGAAGAAGAGACCGGGCCACATACCCATCATCATCAGATTCATCTCAGACTCAGTATACTGGATTTTCCCGTTGTTGTAGCGGATACAGCCTTCCAGACCGGCAAAGGTCACGCCCTTATAAGTCATGACGCGCCGGTGCAGGTCAATGCCACCAGGAGGTTGTCGTTCGTAGATTTCGTCATGATTGCCGCGTACATAGAACAGCGGAACGTTGAGGATCGAGATGATATATTCCAGGTAAACCGGCGGCATATCTCCACAACTGACTACCAGATCAACATCTGCGTAACGTCGTCTTAAGTTCGCCGCACTTTCTAACTGCGGCATCACAGTATCGCTGACAAAGAGAATCTTCACTATCCAGTTCGCATTGGCGCTCCCGTGCCACCTCGCTGCTGCATGATGATCTCGGCCATAATGCTCATGGCAATTTCTTTGGGGGTTTCCGCCTGAAGTTCCAACCCGATTGGCGAGTGAATGCGCTTGATCTGCGCCTCACTCAGACCATGTTCTTCGATCAGCGCCTGCTTCGTCAGCGTCCAACGCCGTTTACTGCCGATCAGTCCGATATAGGCGGCGTTGGTCGTGACCAGTTGCGGCAGCAGATTGATGTCCACCGGCAGGCCGCGTGTGACGGCTGCGACGTATGTGCGGGCATTGATCTGGATGTGTTGTGTGATTTCATCCGGGGCGCAAACGATGTACCTGTCCATGCCCGGTAGATAGTCCGCGTTGCAGAATTCGGGCCGGTCATCGCTGAGGACGACGCGGTAGCCCATCCATTTGCCCAGTTCGGCCAGCGCTTTACCCACATGGCCGCCGCCTATGACGACCAGAGTCGATGCGACCGCCACCGGCTCGATGAATATCTGTGCCGTGCCACCGCACAATCCGGGATCGCCATCTTCAAGATTGTTTAAGTTATAGGTTTCCAGCCGGGCCTGCCCGTCGTCCAGTGCCGCCAGCGCTTCGCGGATGACCAGAGACTCCATCGCGCCGCCGCCCACCGTACCCACGATGGTGCCATCGGCTCGGACCAGCATCTTGCTGCCAGCGTGGCGCGGCATCGACCCCTGGGTGCTGACCACCGTCGCCAGTGCGACCGGTTGGGCGTCCTGCTGCGCCTGATACAGGGCTTCGTATACGGCTTTGTGATCGTCAGCCATCGTTAACCTCGATTTCGCCGATAAACAACCGCCGGTCGTCGTCCGCTGTGCCGTCGGGTGGCAGGCGGTCGAAAGTGGTCGCCTCGTAAAAGCCGACCGCCAGGGTATACTGTCCCGGCGGAATTTCCGCCAAGTTTACCACAATTTTATCGTCAAGCACGCCGGGCGGCCAGTTGCCCGCCGGACTGTCATTGAGATAAGCGTCAGACTGAGCAACGGGCGGCGAATTGGGATCATCGTAGACATGGACGAAGAATTTGTAGTCGCCGGTTGTGCTGCCATTGGTCTCGACGGCGACTGTCAGGACCAGTTCATCGCTGGACTGCGCCCAATTGATTGCCAGCCGGAATGCACCATCCTGATAATTGGCGACCGGGTTTTCCAGGCCAGGTTGCTGCTGCGGTGATGGGATCAGCCAGTGATGGTAGGGCATGTATACGCCGTCCGGCTCGATGCGGATTTCCACGTCATCACCGGCGGGTATAGGCGTGATAACATCGAACCAGCGGCCCGGCATTATGGGTATCCATTGGGTGTCAACCAGCGCATTGTTGGCATAAATGTCGATAATGGCCTGTTCGCCTGGATGGACTCGTGTGACCAGCCAGCCTGCTTCACCAGCTTGCAGCGTAAATGTTTCACCGCCGTTGATGCGCCGCCCTCCATCGAAGGCCGTGCGCCCATCGGGATAGGTCATCTGGTAAGCCTCGGTCACGAATCCAGGCAGTCTGGAGTCGTTGTGCCACATGTAATCATGGCCGCGTTCCGATTCCAGGTCGGCCACGTCAACTGCGTCGATGATTATCTCAGGTTCATCGGCAGGCAGCCCGGTGACGCGGAAAATCCCCTGGTAGTCTGCCGCCAGCGCCACATTGTCCTCCGGGGCAAAATCTGCCGGAAACACTGCCAGCAGTTCGCCATAGAGTCCGGTTTCCACGAGGTAATTCAGGCCGCGAGCAGTCGTATAGGCGGCGACGTAATCGGGGTTCTGGTCTTCAAGGAATTCGGCAACCGCGCCAGGGCCGTTGCGCCAGGCGTCGGCGGCACCAGGTGTGGTCAGGCCAACCATATCTATCGTGTAACGCTGGCCGATGTAGCGCATCATGCCGACGTCGTGGACGGCGATCCGGGCGTCTTCTGGCGTGTTTTCGCGCAGCCAACGGGCCATCGTGTAGGGCTGCACGGCGACGTTCTGGGTGTTGATCTGATACAGGCGCAGAAAATCCAGCCATGTCGGCGCGGCAAACAGCAGCAATATGATCCCGGCCAGTGTTGCCAGTGCCAGCCGGAAGCGGGGCGTGGATAGGGACGCCCCTACATTGTTACGATCCAGCACCCCAAACGTGATCCAGCGCCAGACCGCCAGCATGCCCCAGATTGACAGAGGGTAGAACAGGGCGATGAGCGGCATCTGGTAGCGTTTAAAGTGCCAGAAGGCGGTGTCGAGGGTGGCGATGGCCGCCGCAACCGACAGCAGCCACAGGACGATCAAAACGCCGATGGGCCGCCGGTCGCCGTCGCGCAGCAGCCACACGACACCCGCCAGCGCAAACAGCGGCACCCAGAATGGCATGAAATCACCCGCCATGCCCCAGTTGGATGCGGCGAGAAACTCCGCCCCCATGCGGCTGAAGTTGTCCCAGATGCGCTCGGTGACGGTCTCCCAGGAGAATGGGACCCTACTTAGAATGGATTTAGCCTGGCTGCCGGCTGCGGATGCGGACCCCGTAAGCAGAAGATTGAGTGCTGGTTGGACCCCGGCGGCGATGAGTGGAAGGAGATATTTCCGGACGGCAAGAATGCCGTCCCTACGCTGTGATTTAGAGTCACGATTTTTCGCGTCCGTCAGGTAAAACAACCCCACCGCAATTACCGCCATGATGCTGCCTTCAGGCCGGGTCAGGGCCAGCAGTGTCGCCGCCGGGATCAGTCCGCGCCCGGTGATGGAAGCGTGCAGCGTCCACAGCGTAAACGCGATCATCAGGCCGGTCTCCATGCCGCTCATAAAGTGCCATGCGACCGGTCCGCTGAGGACAAATGTCAGCCCGCCGAACAGCGCCAGACCCGGCGGTGCGCCGAGTTCGCGGCCCAGTCGCATCACCAGGACCGTTGATGCCAGCAGTGCCAGCGCACCAATCCCCATCGCCCAGACGCCCAGGTCCAGGTCGCGGAAGCCGATCAGGTATCCCGCCGCGAGAGCATAGGGGTAGATGAAGCTGGTGGCACCGGAAGTAGGATCGTCACCGGGGTTGTAAACATAAGGCTGATTGTCGGCAAGCTGACGGGTATATTGAAAGTGGATGTAAGCGTCGTCCAGCGGCATGAGGCGGTCGCCGCTGGCAAGATAAACGACGAAGGTCAGCGCCGCCAGTGCGACGCTGACCCCCCAGAGGAGACGGGCCATCAGGCCGAAAAACCGTCCGAGAAGGTGTCGATCATGAATTTGACATCCGCACCGAGCGGGTAGAGGATAGGGCAGGTCGCGCCCGATGCCGCATATTCACGGACTTTGGCTTTGACCTCTTCCGGTGTGCCGGATGCCGTAATCATCTGGACCACATCATCGGGGACCAGACGCATTGCTTCTTCGATTTGCTCCTCGGTCGCCGGCCATGTAAGGACCTGACCGATTTCGTCGAGCAGTTCCTGGCTGACGCCGCTGGCTTTCATGATGTGTGGCTGCTGGCCTAGATACTGTGTCACCAGCTTGCGCGACGCATCCAGCGCTTTCTTGCGGTCGGTATCCACCGAGCAGACGACAAGCTGGGGCCGGTCGATGCTGTCCACGCTGCGACCGGCTTTTTTGGCACCGGCTTCAAGCTGTGCCATTGCATCCTCGTTATATTTGGGCGAGACAAGGTAATTCAGGACCACACCGTCGGCAATCTCGCCAGTGAGGGCCATCATTTTCGGCCCGGTCGCACCGATGTAAATGGGGACATTGCGCGGTTCTTTACGCCCATGTACCACATCCAGTTCGACATCGGTCAAATGGGCGAATTCGCCATGAAAGGTGACCCGCTCACGGGCCAGCAGCGCCCGCACAACCGTGACCACCTCGCGCATCGCCAGCAGGGGTTTGCGCCGGTTGATGCCGACTTTGGACGCCAGCGGGTCCCACCATGCACCGATACCACAGATGATCCGGTCGGGGGCCAGATCATCGAGCGTGAGGAAAGTAGCGGCGATCACCGCCGGATTGCGCGTCCAGTTGTTGATGACGCCGGAGCCGATTTTGATCTGGTTGGTGGTGGCGGCGAAGGCGGCCATCGGCACGACGGCATCGCGGACGAGGCGGCTTTCCGCCTGCCATACAGCTTCAAAGCCTTTTTCCTCCGCATACTGCACATACTGGATGGCATCCTGTAAGGGATGCGCATCCTGCAAATAAAGGGCAACGCGGTCAGCCATGATCTCTACTCCATTTCTCGCATCAAACGAATTGCTTCCAGCGTGTCGGTCAGCGTGTCGTCATAGTTGCCACGCTGGACCATACGCAAATAGTTCTCGATGTCTTCCGGCATGTCAATATCTTGCAGCAGGCGATCTGACTCAAAGGTGTTGACAATCGCCCCTGCATCGCGTGCCATGACGGCGTGCCGCTGGTAGCTGCCCGGTCCATAGGCGTACTGGATCAGACCCGGTGGTCGCATAAGCAGAGCGTTGGTACCGTCGTGGTTGCGGTCAGTTGCCAGGACAACACTGGGATAATCCTTGCTCAGACTGATAATCCCGTTCACGTCCTCTGGCGCGATGAGGGGCAAGTCCGCTGGCAGGACCAGTACGGCGTCGCTGCCCCAACTGGCGATAACCGATGTCGCCCGCATCAGCGCGGAGTTGAGTTCGGGTGCGCCGCTCTCCTGAATGGTCTTGGCACCATATTCGCGGGCCAGCGCCAATGCGTGATTATCGCGGCTGACGACCAGTGTGCCGGTGACTTTCGGCACCGTCTGGATGACCTTCAGGACATGGCGCAGCATGGTTTCGGCGAACTGCTGCCGTTCATCCGGCGATAAAATGTTGGAAAGGCGGCTTTTTGCCAACCGCAGTGGTTTGACAGGAACAATTGCCCAGAGTGTCATCGTTTAATTCCAATTCTCTATCCAACTTAAGATTTCTTTTGCCAGGTCTATTCGCCTGGAGTTGTCGGTCATAAGGGTATCGTAAGCAATATTTTTGACGGCATAATCGCCATCGTCCCGAATGTCGGAGACAAAACCGTTGATGACCCCCTCGTAAACGCCGGCGATGGTCTGTGCCGTGATCGGCAGTTCCATCTCTTGCATGATTTTAGCGGTTGGTCCCTTGACTGCCTTGCCACTGATGATGGGTGTGATGGCGATACGGGGTACACGCTGCAATTGTATCAAGTCCCGCATGCCAGGAACACTCAAAATTGGATTGATTGACAGCCAGGGGTTAGACGGTCCCAGAATGATCGCGTTGGCCTGTTCGATGGCTTCACCCACTGCTGCTGACACGCTGGCCGATTCGATCCCCTCGTAGCGGATCGTGGTCAGGGTTGGCTGCCAGCGGTAGCGCACGAAATAATCCTGGAAGCCCAATTCACCGTGTTCTATGGTGTCCAGGCGGGTTGCAACCGGTGTATCACACATGGGCAGTACGGTCGGTTCAACACCCATCGATTGACTCAATGCCTGTGTGATCGCGGTCAGGGACTGGCCCTCATGCCAGCGCTGTGTGCGTACCAGATGGGTTGCCATGTCGATGTCGCCCAGGCGGAACCAGGGATTCTCGCCCAGTTGGGCCAGCGCGTCCATCGTCACAGTGGTATCGTCACGCACTCCCCATCCATTGACCGGGTTCACGCTGCCGGAGAGCGTATACAGGATGGTGTCGATGTCCGGGCAGATGCGCAGCCCATAGAGCCAGAAATCGTCACCCGTGTTGACAATGATCGTCAGATTTTCCGGTGGCACGATGCGGGACAAACCATGTGCCAGTTTGGCCCCACCGACCCCACCTACCAGCAATACAATGCGCTCTAACGCCATATTACGACGTCTTCCAATGGTTTGCGTGTTTTTGTGCGGGTCTGATCTGGATAGCCGACTGTCAGAAGGCCCTGCGGCTGCCAGTCATCGGGCAAATCCAGGGTTGTCCGCACGACATCGGGACAAAACAAAGGCGCACACATCCAGCATGCACCCAGACCGACGTGGTGGGCTGCCAGCAGCAGATTTTGCACCGCCATCGCGGTGCTTTGCACCGCCATGATATATTCATTATGCGCTCTGGTGGCGTCCGGGTAAACATCCATGTCGTGCATCGACAGGCACAGCGCGATCACGACTGGAGCCGCAGTAATGCGCGAGTACGAGCGCTCCGCATCAGCGTCAATAACATCCTGCGCTACACCGTCCACTGCCAGATCATGGCGCAGCCGGACACCCATCGCTTTTGCCAGTCGTCCTTTCTGTGCTGTCGTTTCGATGACCGCGAAGCGCCAGGGCTGCCGGTTGTGGGCGGATGGTGCCCAGATTGCCGCTGTCAGCAGTTGGCGAACCGTCTCCGGGGCGATTGGCCGGTCCTTATAGCGCCGGATGGAGCGCCGTGATTGGATCGTCTCAAGCATATAAATCCTGATCTGCTGGCCGTACCAGATCGGTCGCGTTACCGTCCATCGGCGGGAACACCAGACCGCGCACGCGCACAACCGGCAGACCTTCATCGCCTTCACCGCTGACCAGATGTGCCGCTGACGCGATCATATCGCCATAACCTTGCATACTGACGCGCATTTCGCGCCCGAACAAATCCGGCTGTCCGCGCAAATCGAGCAGCGCCGGCATTCCAGCTACGCCGATAGCCACGCCGACGTTACCTAATCGAAACGGACGCCCATGTGTGTCGCTGATGACGATGCCGATGTCGGCTCCGGTTGCGTTTTGTATGCCTGCCCGCAGTTGCGCCGCACTGGCATCTGGATCAATAGGCAGCAGCAGAATATGATCTTCATCACCATCGACGTTGGAGTGGTCGATCCCGGCGTTGGCGCTCACGAATCCCAACCGGTGCTGCGTGACCAGGACACCGCGCCGCTTGCGCGAGACCCGCTGGCTTTCGCGCAGGACCATTTCGACCATGCGCGGGTCTTTGTCGGTTTCAACGGCGAGCCGCTGTGCTTCGTCACCGGGTGTCACGGTGCGCAAATCGACCAGTCGCCCCTCAACCTTCGAGACGATTTTGGACGTGATCACCAGCACATCACCGGACTGCAAATCCAATCCGGCCTGATGTGCAGCCATCTGTATCAATTGAACCAGATCGTCGCCGGGCTGGACCAACGGCAGACCAGGGACCGGCGTGAGTCTCACATCAGTCAATGTTGGTAATCCGAATACCGGAGCTTTTCACTTTGTATGTTTTGTTGATGTAAAGTAGGACCGGCGTCAGTGCTTCGACAGCCACTGCATTTGCCAGCGGTCCGGCGTCAATGCCGCGCATGCCAGAAGCCTTGATCAGCTTGATGACTTCGGCTTTGGCTTCCATATCATCGCCGGTGACCAGGACATCGCAATCGACATCACCGTGTGGGTCTTGGAGCTTAACCGCGCTCACATTCTGAAAGGCCGAGACCACGCGCACATTGTCACCAACGAGAGCCTGTGCTTCCAGCGCCGCCGCATGACCTTCCGGCACAAAGACTGTGCGTACCTTTGGCGGTTGCAGCGGCACGGTCACATCAATCAGGATTTTGTCGCTCAGATAAGGCTTTACCGTTTCCAGTGTCGCTTTGTGGGCGCTGTAGGGTACGCTGAGGACAACAATATCGGCGGCCCGGGCTGCTTCTGTGTTTTCCATACCCGTCAGATAGTCCCCGCCCAGTTCTGTGTTGATCTCCGTCACGCGCTGTCTGGCGCGGTCGGCATCCCGCGATCCGATGATGACGCGGTAGCCATTTAATGCCCAGCGAGCCGCCAGTCCAGAACCTTCCTTACCAGTTCCGCCGAGTACGGCGATGGTCATGACCAGCGACCCATTTTGTTCTTCGATTTGCATAAGCAGGCAACCCCGTGTTTGACTTTAGCTTATGCATTATAACACGGGGGTCGCGCTTATGGTTTAGTGATTGGAGAGTGCCGATCAGTTAACGCGAGTGGCCGTCCCTGTCAGCACCCACTGGACATACGTTCCCTCACCGCCTACAGCAGTGATGATAACCGACCCGGTCTTGGAGTTGAACGTCACTTCCTGATCCACGATGGTTTGACCACAGGTATAGGTCTGACCGCCGGTGAAGAACTGAATCTGGTTGGTGTTTTCGCCGAAGCAGCTTACCGAAATCACCAGACGAGCGCGTCCACCGCTGAGTGACGCATTCTGGTTCATACCGGTGATGTCCCAGCGCACCCGATCTTCACGGTCGCCGTCTGGATAGGACACGAAGTCCAGTACGGACGTGGTATTATCCAGCGGGATAGTGAGCGGATTGTTGAAGCGTGCATCTTCCGGTGCGACCTGGGCCGCCGGTGGTGTCGTCGGCGTGTACGATGGGGTATAGGTAGCGGTCGGCGTGTACGATGGCGTATAAGTGGCGGTGGCAGCCTGTTGCGTTACCGTCGGTGTATATGATGGGGTGTAGGTGGCGGTGGCAGCCTGTTGTGTTACCGTCGGTGTATACGATGGGGTGTAGGTGGCGGTGGCAGCCTGTTGTGCCGGAGCGGCTTCTTCGGTAGTGACCGGTGGCGGTGGTGAGTCTTCTGTCACAACGGGTGTGTCCGGCGACGATGATTCCTCCGTCACAATAGACGTAGGCGGTTCCTCGGTAACAATGGTTTCTTCGGTGGTGACTGGTGGTTCTGATTCCTCGGTGACAATTGCTTCTTCAGTCGTGGCCGGTGGCTCTTCGGTCACCGTAACGCTGCCAGGGAGTGGCAGGTTGTCGCAGTCGCCTTCGGTGACGACAGACTGAACGGATACCCAGACGTTACTGCCATTATATTCACCGTACAACCAGTCGCCATCACGCCCGGTAACGATCATGACTGTACCGCCGGGCAGCCCATCAACCACCGTGAACGCGGTTCCAGGACCGTCATACAGAAATGCGCCGGTCGGGTTGTTGGGAATGACCCGGCAAGGAATGCTACTGGCCTCCTCTGTTGTCACGGGTGGCGGCCCGGTTGATTCATCGGTCACGATGGCTTCTTCGGTGGTGGCTGGTGGCGGTGGCTCGCCCGTGACGTCTGTTTCACCCTCGGTGTCGTCGGTGATGGACGGTCTTCCGGCCACAGCGTCCAGGACCAGATTCAACTCGCCGGTGATCGCCGGATCAAAAGGTGTGAATGTGATTTCATAGGGGCCACCGGCGGGGAAGGTCAGAGCAAGCTGGTTGACACCTGTGCTGACCACGCTGATGACGTTGCCGTTGGCATCGCGGGCGATGACGGTGAACAGGAATTCTGCGGGACTGCCGCTGACGCGCAGGCGGCTGGTTTCTTCGACCGAGAAGCTGTAGACCTGTGCTGCAATGATCGGTGATGTTGATTGTCCCTCGCTGAGAGTCTCACTGAGGGTTCCGGCTTCACCGTACAGTGACAGGGCAAAGTTCCCTGGTGTACCGTTCGCGCTGCTGATCAGGATGGTATAGACTCCCGATTGTGGCAGACGCCGGTTGATACTGGCGTCGTTGGGTATGGGAGTCAATGGGTCCCCGGTGCTGCTGCCCATCTGCTCACCGGTTGCGGTTACGAGTGTGATGGTCGGTTGAAAACCAGGGGTCAGACTGAGAACATAGATGGAGACAAGATCGTTTTCGGTGCCAGAAAAGGTGAAAAAGCTGAGGGGAGCCGCTGCAGAGATTTCCGATGTGACGGAAGCTCCGTAACTGAGAACCCCTCCCTGGGCCGATGTCAGGCCGGTGAGTGCCAGCAGGACCATGAGGATAATGACAATTCTACCGATGCGCATGATAATCTCCTCGTTTGCGATAGCGTTGTTACATAACATTACATCAAATCGAGAAGCCGCGCAAATGCTACAGAGCGTTAAACCGTTCCCAGACTTTCGGTGCCAGGGCCGCGGCTTCGCGCATGATGGCGTCTTCATCCAGTGTGAGAAGCTGCCGGTCGCGCATCAAGACCTGACCGGCGACAATCGTGGTTGTGACCATCGACGACTCGAAGCCGAACAGGATGTGCCAGGGTAGATTACCCGCTGTCAGTGGTGTGAAGGGTTTGTAATCGACAAAAATGAGATCGGCGGCGGCACCCTCACGGATTTCACCGAACGACTGCTCCGGGAAGAATTGTTCCAGCAGACGGGCGTTATTGTGAACGGCCATCCGGGCGATGTCGCCTCCATTGGCGGCACGCGGATCGCGCCGGGTGACTTTGTGAAGCAGATAGGCGGTTTTCCATTCGGCCCACATGTTGTTGCTGAAACCGTCGTTGCCCAGGCAGACGCGCATGTCTTCGGCCATCATGGCATCAAACGCCATTGCACCGACGCCATTGTTCATATTGGAGCGCGGCTGGTGGGTGATCCAGGTGCCGGATTGCTTTAGCTGCTGGCGTTCTGTTTCATCAATGTGGACACAGTGAGCGGTGATAGTCTTCTCGCCCAGGATTCCGGCCTCCAGCAGACGCGGAATCAACCGTTTGCCGCTGCGTTCCAGGCTGTTTTCCTGGTCGGCTTCGTGTTCGGCCACATGGATGTGAAAGCCTGCACCGTCGGGGAGTGCATCCACACAGCGCTTAAGGGTTTCGTCGCTCAGGGTCAGGCTGGCGTGCAGTCCAAAGGTTCCGCGTATGCGGGGATCGTGGCGGCTGGCTCCGATGAACCGGACATTTTCGTCAATCCCGGCCTGGGCTTTATCCATGCCGTCACGGTCGGTTACTTCGTAGCACAGAATGGCTCGCAGACCGCTTTCATCAACAGCGCGGGCGATATGGTCCAGGCTGCCTTCGATGGCGTTGGGGCTGGCATGGTGATCGATCAGTGTGGTGGTGCCGTGCCGGATGGCGTCGATCAGGCACACCATTGCGCTGTAGTAGACGGTCTCGGTGTCGAGCGCCCGGTCGAGCCGCCACCAGAGCTGCCGCAGAATGGCGGGGAAATCCGGCGGTGGATCGCCTGGAATCGCGAGACCGCGAGCATAGGCCCCATAGAAATGGGTGTGGGCGCAGGTATTGCCGGGCAGCACTAATTGACCGCCAGCGTCAATGCGCGGTTCACTGCGGTAGTGGGGAATCAGGGCTTCGGTCGGCCCGACGGCCCCGATAGTGCCGTTTTCAATGTAGATTGCGTAATCCGAGTTGACTTCGGAAGTTACGACCGTCGCGTTGGTAATCAGCATGGATCATTTGCCTTCTTCTGGGATGTCGATGCTCACCGTGCCGCCCTGTTGGGTGATTGCCGCACGTATCTGTACCAGTATTTTATCCTCCGGCTGCGATACATCCAAATACAATGTCCCTTCGCGCTGATCCGTTTCGAGATCGAGGCTGCCTTTTTCGCATAGAATCCGTAGTTTTGTTGTGCCGATGCGCTCGGATACGATGCCGGTACTGCGCAATACATGGTAGATGCGATCTACATAATATTCGTCCTGACTGTAAAGATCGCTGATGACGCTGGCATGGATGAATCGATCCCAGGTGGTGCGGATAAAGCTAATCGTCCGTCCGGTGGGATTGAGGACGGGGGGTGTTTTGTCTTCCAATGGACCAAGAGCGACCCGGTAGTAGACCTCATCGGCTCGCGGATGATCGGCTTCGGTGGGCAGTAGATCGCGCCGGTAGGCCAGTTCCAGCCCGCGTATCGCGGCGTAATAGTGGATGCCACCACGACGCTCTTTGAACACGCGACCACTGAGAAAGAACGCCAGATAGTCGGCGTTAATGCCGTGCGACATCTGCTTTTGCGGAATCCGATACCAGCGATTCTGCTGTGCCTGGATCAAATCCCGCTTGCGATTGATGACGCCGACCAGGACGCGATCTTCCGGGTTCAAGACCACTTCGCTCTCATCTGCCCCCTGTATCGCACAGAGGGCAGGGATACTTCTACGATTGCACAGCAGCGCGGAATTCGACCAGCTTCTTGTCGATGTCTTCAACCATCGCCTGATGCTGTAACCACCATTCGGGGTCCTTTTGTGCGTCTAACTCTGCGACGCTCTTGCCCTGCTGCTCGACCCAGGTGTAATACTTCAGGTTGTGCCAGCGGGTGCGGCTCTCACGGTTGCCTTCCATGACCCAATCGGTGGCGGCTGCATGGAAGACACCTTCCACCCGCCCGACCGCAGCCGCTTCGTCCAGCACACCGTAGCATTCGCGCATGCTGTCCATGACGGAGTGATAGCGGTCCATGCCGTCGGTGGCGATGGTGAAGATCACGTCGTCCGGGCCGTAGTTGTAGTATTTGGCCGTCTTGATCGCCCCCAAAATGTTGCAGATTGAACTGATGCCCATAATCTCGCCAAGCTGCTCAGTCAGTTGGCTGTCGAAGCCGTAGCGTTTGACCAGTGTTTCCAGACCGGCTTCATCGGCGAAAAGTTGGAGGCCCTTCTTGGCAGTCAGGTCATCGATGCACATGAGTGCATCCATGTTCCAGACGTTGTGAATCCAGGTGGCGTGCTTATCACCGATACCCTGGATGTCATGGCCGCCGTAGCCGTTGTTGAACAGCGTCGGACACTGGATCGGTTCCAGGCCGACGATCTTCAGGTCGGGCCAAAGCTGCTTGAGCCGGTCGCCGCTGGCGATGGTGCCAGCGCTGCCCATTGCGGAGACCAGCGCCGCAGCTTTGCCTCTACCGATCCCTTTTTGTGCCAGTTCGGCCACCACATCGACGATGGTGTTGCCGGTCACATGGTAGTGGAAACGGTAGTTGCCCATTACCTCAAACTGGTTCAGGATGCGGATATTGGGGTCTTCCGCCCGCAGGCGTTTGGTCTCGTCGTAAATCTCTTTGACGTTGCTCTCGCATCCGTAGGTCTTGATGACCTCAGCGCCGAAGCTCTCGATCAACTCGAAGCGCTCGCGGCTCATCTCTTCCGGCAGTACCACAATACTCTGGCAGCCCATACGACCGCCAACCCAGGCCCCACCGATGCCATAATTGCCAGTGGACGGCCAGACCAACCGGTGGATTGTCGGATCGACTTCACCGAACAGCGTTTTTTCCAGCAGCACGGAGTAGGCCGCACCGACTTTGTGGCTGCCGGTGGGGAAGTGCTTGCTGTACATCACGACGATATTGGTATCGACGCCAGTCAGCGATTTGGGCAGAACGATATAATAGGCGCGGTTGTCACCGTCACGCCAGGTGATGTTGTAGAGGTTGATGGGATCGAGTGGTGCCTCGTAGAGTGCGGCCAGCGCATTCTGTCGGATTTCCGGCGCGATCTTGCGCGGATGTAGCATTTCTTCAAAGGTCGGTCCTGCAATCATCAATGTCTTGTGTCCTCGTCTAGTAGCATCTGTTCCATCACCCGCATGTCGTTATGGGCTTCATCACGTTGTTGTGCCAGTTTGCGGTAGCGGGCGAGGTCTTCTGGTGACATATTTTCGGTTGAACCATCGTGTTGGGATAACAGCCTGTCGATGGCGCTTTTCAGGTTTTCGTATGCAAGTACAACTTTACGGTAATTTTCCAATTGAGACATTACATCATTTTCACTGCTCATCGAGACCTTCCGTTTCTGGCTTTACCTCTGGATGCTGCAAGTTTTCCGTGAATGCGACCACATACAGCGGTCGCCCCCGTGTTTCGTCGTAAATGCGTGCGACGTACTGGCCCATGACAAACAGGAAGAATAACTGGAAGGCACTGAGCAGCAGCAGCAGCACGATGGTCGTGGCCTGTCCGCCAAAAAACTGTGGCCCCTGGGTCAGGCGCAGCAGGGCGATAACCGGGATGAATATCACTGCAATGAAGCCAAGCACGGCGCTGAAATAGACCATCACCTGAAGCGGAAAATATGAGAACCCGGTGACAGCATCCCAGGCCAGACGGATCATTTTGCCCAGTGGGTAGTTCGTCTCACCCCACTGGCGGGCGTCGCGGACGTAGGTCACGCCCGTCTGTTTGAATCCGACCCAGCTTGTCATGCCCCGGATGAAGCGGTTGTGTTCGCGCATCTGGCGCAGTACATCTACCACGCGCCGGTCCATCAACCGGAAATCGCCGGTATCCAGCGGAATGTTGACATCGGTAATGCGATAAATGATGCGATAGAACAGCCTGGCCGTCAGACGTTTGAAACGGCTTTCGCCTTTACGCTCGGCCCGGACGGCGTAGACGACCTCATAACCGGCCTGCCAGCGTTCGACCAGTTCGTGGATGACTTCGGGCGGGTCTTGCAGGTCAGCGTCGATGAGGATCACCGCGTCGCCGTCGGCGTAGTCAATGCCAGCGGTAACGGCGATTTGATGGCCGAAATTGCGGGCCAGATTGATGACTTTAATGCGGGAGTCTTCCTCAGCAAGGGCAGTCATCAACGCCAGTGAGCTATCCCGACTGCCATCGTTTATCATCAGCAGTTCCCAGTCGTCCCCATAGACACTCAATACCTCGCGGAGGCGCTGGTAAAGCTGGTGGATATTTCCCTCTTCGTTGTGAATGGGGGTGACGACTGATAACTTCATGATAATTTTTGCCGCACAGAGTCCAGGTTTGGATTCACCCGTAAGCCGCTGCCGACCGACTGGCGGGCGCGGCTGACATCTTTCAATCCATTGCCGGTGCTTAAGATCACAACACGCTGCTCTTTATGTAAAAACCCCAATTCTACGGCACGTTGCGCCCCGGCGAAAGCCGCTGCTGCGGCGGGTTCGGCAAAAACGCCGGTCAACTGGGCGAACTGCGGTATGGCGGCCAGGATCGCCTTATCGCTGACGGCGACATAACCCCCATCCGTGTCGCGTACCGCTCGCAGGGCCTTGGCCCGGTCGCGTGGCAGTCCAGCGACGATGCTGTCGGCGATGCTGTGGGCGTCTACCGGCTGCATATCGGTGACGGCCATATCATGCTCCCAGGCGTGAACCAGCGGGGCGCTGCCTGATGATTGTACACCAATCAGACGCGGAATCCGCTGAATCCAGCCAATTTGATGCAAATCGACAAAACCTTTGTGCAATCCGCCGATGATGCTGCCATCACCTACACTGACAACCACCGCGTCCGGTGGGTTCCAATCCAGTTGTTCGGCGATTTCAAAGGCGGCGGTCTTCTTGCCTTCGGTGGTGAAGGGATTCACGCCCGTGTTGCGGCAGTACCAGCCCTTTTCCTGCGAGATTTGCATGCACAGATCAAAGGCGACATCATAGGTGTCTTCAACCAGCAGCACTTTCGCTCCATAGACCAATAGCTGCGCGATTTTGGCTTCTGGTGCGGTCGCCGGGACAAAAATCACCGGCTGCATACCAACCGACGCGCAGATGCCCGCCAGGGCGGCGGCGGCGTTGCCGGTGCTGGCAGTCGTCACGATGTCGATGTTTTTCTCCAGCGCACGCGCTACGACCATCGCGCTGGCCCGGTCCTTGAGCGAGCCGGTCGGGTTCGCCCCGTCGTCTTTCACCCATGCCTGCGCCACACCCAGTGAATGCGCCAGACGGTCGGACTGGTAGAGAGGGGTCATGCCGACCTGCAACGGTGGCACAGCGCTGCCAGCGGCCAGCGGCATCAGGTCCCGGTAGCGCCATATGGAATCGCCATGCAGCGAGTTGCGGTTGAGGGTTTGGCGGAGTGCATCATAGTCGAACAGCACATCCAGTGTGCCGACTTCGCCGCAGTTCGGGCAGGTATAGACCACCTCGTCCTCGGTGTAGGTCTTCCCGCAGATGGTGCATTTGAGCGATTGAATTTCCGCCATCAATCAATGTCCCGGTAGAATTCGCGTACCTGTTTCGCCCCGCAGTGCGCGTGCCAGATTGGCTGGATTGGTGATGATGGCCTGGGGGCCGCCGTTGCGTACAAACTCTGTCACCGCTTCGATCTTGGGCAGCATACTGCCGGGAGCGAAGTGACCCGCTTGCATGTAGTGGGTGGCTTCCTGCAAGGTCATCTCATCCAGTTCACGCTGGTCGGGTTTATTGTAGTTTAGCGCAACTTTCTCCACACCTGTAGAGATGATAAACAAATCGGCGCGGAGAGTTTGCGCCAGCAGGCTGCTGGCCCGGTCTTTGTCGATAACGGCATAGACTCCGCGCAGACTGCCAACCTCGTTACGGATGACCGGAATGCCGCCGCCGCCGCAGGCGATAACGACATACCCGCTGAGCATGAGCGCCTGGATGGCGTTGATCTCATGGATGGCCTGGGGTTTGGGTGAGGCGACCACCCGCCGCCAACCCCGTCCGGCGTCTTCCATCACGGCCCAACCTTCGGCCTCAAAACTGCGTGCCTGCTCTTCGCTCATGAAGCTGCCAATAGGCTTGGTGGGATTCTGGAAGGCGGAGTCTTCTGGATCGACGCGCACCTGGGTCACGACAGTAGCGACGGTGCGATTGATGCCCATGCGCCGCAGGGAGTTGTCGAGCGCCTGCTGTAACATATAGCCGATACTGCCCTGAGTGTCGGCGACGATGACATCGAGTGGTGTGGTGTGGACTTCGTGGACGGCCAGTTCATTGCGCCGGAGAATAAAACCCGTCTGGGGGCCGTTGCCGTGTGTGACGACGACATGCCAGCCATCGGCCACCATCAACGCGATTTCGCGGCAGGTCTCACGCACGGCGTCCCACTGGTGGTTGACGTCTGGCTGGGCCGGGTCTTGAATTAAAGAATTGCCGCCGACGGCGACAATCGCTAACTTTTCGATCATAAAAGAATTCCTTTATTTAGGACCATGAAGGCGCAGCAGCGCTGCGCCCTTACAAGATCGTTGTCTTACCTCATGGTCAGGGCCATGGCCGCTTTCTGGACGTGGAGCCGGTTTTCCGCCTCATCGTAGACGATGCTCTGCGGACCATCGATGACCGCATCGGTGACTTCGATGTTGCGGTCAGCGGGTAGACAGTGCATATAGACGGCGTGTTCGTTCGCCAGCCGCATGCGCCGCTCGTCGGTGATCCAGTTGGTGTACTTTTTGCCGATGGCCGCCGATTCGGCGTCATCGGTGGTGGTCAGCAGCGCACCCCAACTCTTGGGATAAACGATGTCGGCGTCTTTGAAACCGGCGTCGAAGTCTTCCAGAATCTCGAATGAGCCGCCGCTGGTGCGGGCGTTATCGCGGGCCTGCTGAACGATGTCGGGCATCAGTTTGTACTCCGGCGGACGGGTCAGGCGTACATTCATGCCGAAGCGGGTCATCAGCAGGATGAGGCTTTGTGGCACCGAGATCGGTTTCTGGTAGCTGGATGCATAAGCCCAACTGACATTCATGGTCTTGCCGCGCAGATCGCGTCCGAATTTCTCCATAATGGTCATCAGGTCGGCCAGAATCTGGAAGGGGTGATAGACATCGCACTGCATATTCAGAACCGGCACGCGGCTGGCCTCGGCGACGGCGTTGATATATTCATTGCCGACGCCCCAATCGCACTGGCGGATGGCGATGCCATCGGTATAGCGCCCGACGATCTGGCCTATCTCTTTGGCTGTATCGCCGTGACTGATCTGCGTGGTGGTGCTGTCGATGAATTGAGCATGACCGCCAAGCTGGGCCATACCGGCCTCGAAGCTGATGCGGGTCCGGGTGCTGCTGAAGAAGAACAGAAGCGCCAAAACCTTATCGCGCAGCAGGGCGTGGGGTTCACCCAGGGCGCGTTTGCGCTTCAGGTCCCAGGCGACTTCGAGCAGAGTCTCGATCTCTTCTTTGCCCCAATCCTGGGTGGAGATAAGGTCACGTCCGCGTAGGTCGGTTTGCATGTTGCCCCCTGTAATTGATTTGCCGTTTGATAGACCTGGATTATATATCTGAGTGAGCCGTAAAGAAAAGGAGGGTTATGTCAGGTGATCCATCAACCCCCAGGATTCGCAGGCATAGCGTCCATGTCCGTAGCGGTCCAACACGCAGAAAGCGGTGTTCGATAACATCCATCATAACATGCTATCAGAAGGAAATGATCCACCGGTAAACTGCGATTCCGATCAGCACGCCGACGATATTCGCCGCAAGGTCCAGCAGCGATGCGCCGCGGTCCGGCACGAATATCTGTAAAAACTCGGCCACAAAGCACCAGATGATCCCACCGATCAGGATGAGGCGTATGGGCGGGTTGATTGTCCAGCACCACAGAAAAATCAGGATTGCGTTGATGACGATGTGACCCATCGCATCAACGATGTCGGTGCCGCCAAACAAATCGGATGCCGCCGTTACGGTTGTCCCATCACCGGATGGCGACAACATCAAAGCAAGTGTGATGGCTGTCCAGATGAACGTCAACGCCCACCGGATAGAACCTGGCAGGCGCTGCAAACTGTTTGTCTTCCACATGCGGTCCATTCTACTGTGTGGAGTGATTTAGATCGAGCCTAAAGCCGCTTTTACGAAATCGATCTCGTCCTGATTGATGGTGTGGCCCATGCCGGGGTATATCCGCTCCTCGACGGTGCCGCCCAGGTCGCGCATGACAGCGGTCGATTCCTGGACCCGTGCCAGCGGGATGTGGAAATCGACATCGCTGCACCCCAGGAACACGGGCGTACCGTCTAAGGATCCGGCGTAGCTGCGCGGTGTGCCATCAGGACCAATCAGGCCGCCGCTGAGGGCGAACACGCCGCCGTAGCGTCTGGCGTTGCGGGCGGCATATTCCAGCGCCAGACATGCGCCCTGTGAGAATCCGAGCAGCGCGATCTTCTTTGCTGGCAGGTTGATTTGCTGGACGACGGCATCGACGGTTGCCAGCGCCTTCGAGAGCTTCGGCTCGTTGGCTTCCAGCGGCTCCAGGAAGGAATACGGATACCAGGTATTGCCGTCCGCCTGTGGAGCCAGGTACGCGAATCCGGGTGTGTCGATCTCCGGCACTAGAGATAGGATGCTCTGCGCCGATGCGCCGCGTCCATGAATCACGATGAGCGCCGCGCTTGCATCTTCCAGGGCGGCACCTGCGTGAAGGACCTGCATCGTCATGCCTCCTGCGCCACCTGAATCGGCTTGAGGATCGACTCAATAGTGCCGCGTTTTTCCTCCAACCAGGGCGGCAGCATCAGGCCGGTACCGAGCGTCTCAACATCCTCGTCTACCAGGAAGCCGGGTCCGACCGTCGCCAGTTCCACAATGTGGCCGTCAGGGTCCTGGGTGTAGACGCTGCGAAAGTAGACCCGGTTCATCACCGGGGATACGCGATAACCGGCTTTGACCAGCCTGGATTGAAAGCGCAGTTGCTCGTCTTCATCAGCGACGGCAAGCGCGAAGTGATGGGTCAGACCGGCTCCCATTTGCGCACGGCGGGTGTTGCTGCCGCTGCGCTCGAAGTAGGTGATGAGCGTACCCGGTTTGCCGTCTTCGTCGCCCCAGTACCAGTGGGCCGAACCCAGATCGTCGAAGTTGTCGGTCATCTTCACCCGGCGCATGCCCAACACGTCGTTGAAGAATGTGTGTGTCCGTTCGATGTTGGACGATATGGCGCTGATATGGTGCATGCCCTGCATCAAGGCCATATCGGGTGTGATGACTGGCACGGTTTCTGTCCAGGTGGTGGCCGCGATGGTTTCGGCGTTGCGGTTGGCGAGCATCATTGCCTGCGGTGGTGCGCGAAATTCGGTGCCGATTTCGTCCTCGTCAATGGCGAGGCCTGGTCCATCGGTGGCGATTTCCAGGATCAGCCCATCGGGGTCCTGGAAGTAGATCGACTTGAAGTAGTGGCGGTCGAACGGCCCGTCAACCTTTACGCCCATACTGGTCAGACGGCGCTTCCATTTGAGCAGGCCGTCGTAGTCGTTCACGCGCAGTGCCAGATGGTGTGTTCCACCGATGCCGCGCAGCCCTTTGGGCGCACCCGGCCACTCGAAAAAGGTGATGGCGGTACCGGGGGAACCGGTTTGATCGCCGAAGTACAGGTGATAGGAATCCGGCGCGTCGAAGTTGACGGTCTTCTTAATCATCCGCTGGCCCAGCACCCGTGTGTAGAAGTCGGTTGTGCGCTGCGCGTCGGCGATGACGATGGTGATATGGTGTAGTCCCAGAATAGCCAGAATAGTACTCCTTTCAAAAGGTTACACCATCCAGACTATTCTGGCAGTATGGGTCTTACCTTAAAAACGGACTATGGTCCGCTTATAATACGATTCTTATGGCAGCAACCCCGGCAGCAGGGCATACCACTCGGTTGCCTTGACCACATCGTCAATCGGGGCCTGATCCAGCACGGTATGGGCGTGGACTTCATCGCCAGGGCCGAAGCCGATGGTCGGGATGCCCGCTTTGCCCGCCCAGTAAATGCCGTTGGTGGAGAAGTTCCACTTGTAGGGTGGGTTCATCGTACCCCAGAGTATCTCGCCAGTTTTGATCCCGGCAGTCACGAAGGGATGGTCTTCCTCAAATACCCAGGCCGGGTAGACCTTATCCAGCGGATAGACGAAGCCGGTGTAGCTCGGTTCATCGTATTTGAGAACGGATACGGTGATGTCGTCGCGGTCGCCGACGATCTTTTGCAGGCGTTCCAGTTCACCTTCCGGTGTCTCGCCGAAGGTGACGCGGCGGTCCACGTAGATGGTGGCCTCATCAGGTACGGCGTTGATGCTTGGTGTTTTGACTTCCATATCGGTGACGGTGATGCGGCCCTTGCCCAGGAATTCATGCTCGATGAACTCGGATTCCAGGTTCTTGATGGCGTCGATGATGGGGACCAGCTTATAGATGGCGTTGTCGCCGAGTTCGTTGGCGGCAGCATGTGAGCTTCTACCGCGTGCCGTGATCTTGAACTCGACGCGACCTTTCTGCCCACGATAAACCTGCATTTTGGTCGGTTCACCGATGACGACGAAATCGGGTTTGACACCTTCGATCTGATCCAGGGCGTCGCAAGCGCTGCCGTCGTTCCACTCTTCCATATTGCCGAAGACGTAGGCGGTGATGCCATCCAGCAGGCCGAGTTCTCTGGCGATGGCTAAACCATAAACCATACCGGGTGTACTCTGCTTTTCGTCACAGGCTCCGCGTGCGTAGAGAATCCCGTCTTCGACCTTGCCCTCGAAGGGGTCCCATTCCCATTCGTCGGGATTGCCGATGCCAACCGTGTCGATGTGGGTGTCGTAGAGCAGTTTCTTGGGGCCGCTGCCGATGACGCCGACCACATTGCCCATTTTGTCCCACCACACATCGTCATAGCCGAGCGCACGCATCTCTTTCTCGACGCGCTCACCGACCTCACGAATCTGGCTGTCCATGCTGGGGATGGCGACGATCTCGCGGTAAAAGGTGACGATGGCGTCACGTTGTTCGGCCACGCGGGTCTTGATGGTGTCGATGATGGATTGGTCTATCATATGCTTATGCTCCTGTTCCGGACGCAGCGTGCCGCGTCCCTACGATGACGTAAAATTAAACGTGATTGTGTTTTGATCCTGCTGCGTGCTGGTCCAGACGACTGGACCATACAATGCCTGCCAGGGCGCGACGCTGCCATCACAGCGGACACGGTGGCCGGTTCGCTCGTCGCAGGCGTAGATGTCAAAACGCGGGTAGCGTGGTTCTGGCTTGCCGCGCAGCAGATTCATGATCCAGCGCTGGCCGAAGAACCAGCGCATGCGCATGTACTCGCCCGGCGGTGTTTCGATCACGCGCAAATGGGTGCCACCGCCCATTGCATCGTCCACCAGCACCCGCCGGAAGATGTTCTCCGGCAGCGCGTTGGGCGCGAACCAGCGGTTATCTTTCGTCTCGTAGGTCAGGCCGTTGAGACTACCGCCGGTTGCCCGTCCAGCGAATACGATATTCATGCGCTGCCAGCGTTCCACATAATACAGGCCGACCGGGCGGACGATCTCAGCCTGGATACCGGTCTCCTCGCGGACTTCACGCAGGGCAGCGTCTTCGATCCGCTCGCCTCTGTCCAACCGCCCACCGGGCAATGCCCAGACTTCCAGGTCGCGCCGCTGCGAGAGCAAAATCGCGCCGTTATCGTTGAAAACGGCGCAGGCCGTGCCTAAACGCAAGAAGCTCATTCGATCAACCGGGCTGCATAGCGGTTATGCTGCTCGATCAGAACGGGCAGATCGACCGTGAGCAGCACGCCGTCCTGGACGACGATGTGGCCGTTGATGACCGAGAAATCCACGTTGGCCGGTCCAGCGAAGACGAGTGCGGCTGCCAGATCGGTTTGCGCACCGGCGAAGGCGATTTGATCGACGCGGAAGCCGATGAAATCTGCGGCCATATTCGGTGCCAATGTGCCGATGTCGTCGCGGCCTAAGACGGCAGCGCCGCCGCGAGTCGCCAGTTGCAGGGCTTCGCGGGCGCTGAAGCGGGCCGGGTCCGGTTGGCCGTTGACGCGCTGTAAGAGCATCGCCAACCGGGCTTCGGCCAGCAGGTGGCCGCTGTCGTTGGAGGCGGAGCCATCCACGCCCAGGCCGACCGGCACGCCATGATCGATCATCTGGCGCACCGGGGCAATGCCCGATGCCAGCCGTGTGTTCGAGCCGGGGCAGTGACAGACGCCGGTATGGGTGCGTCCGAACAGGTTGATTTCGTCCTCGTCCAGTTGGACGCAGTGGGCGTGCCACACATCGTTGCCGACCCAACCGACATCCTCGGCGTATTCACCGGGACGCATGCCGAACATCTCCTGGCTGTAGTCAATATCGCTGACGTTCTCTGCCAGATGGGTGTGCAGGCGGACATTGTAGCTGCGGGCCAGGTTGGCGGATTCGCGCATCAAATCCTGCGAGACGGTGAAGGGCGAACACGGAGCCACCCCTACGCGCAGCATGGAGAAGCGGTCGGGGTTGTGATAGGTCTCGATGACGCGGCGGGTATCGCGCAGGATGGCATCTTCGGCTTCGACCAGGATGTCGGGTGGCAGGCCGCCTTTGCTCTCGCCGACGCTCATGGAGCCGCGTGTGGGATGGAAGCGCATGCCGATCTCTTCTGCGGCGCGGATGGTGTCTTCCAGGCGGACATCGTTGGGGTAGAGATAGAGATGGTCACTGGATGAGGTGCAGCCGGACAGAATCAACTCAGCCATCGCCAGTTTTGCCGATGTATAGATCATCTCGCCGGTGAGGTTGGACCAGATGGGATAGAGCGTCTTGAGCCAGCCGAACAACTCGTTTTGTTGAGCGTAGACGCGGGTGAGGGACTGGGACATGTGGTGATGGGTGTTGACCAGTCCGGGCATGACGATGTGATCCGGCAGTGCGATGACCGTATCAGTGTCGGTCTGGGGCAGGCCGGTGGTGTCGCCGATGTAGGTGAGTATGCCGTTCTCGCTCAGCAAGGCACCGTCTTTGATTTCGCGCCCGTCCATCGTGACCAGGGTGTGAATGTTTTTGACCAGCAGGGCAGCCAACGTAAAACTCCTATCTGTGAACCCGATAAGAGTTTAACATAGGATTGTGTTAGATGGCGATCATGACAAGACGGAATCCCTGGCAGTCGTGCTGGTCGTAGGGGGAGAACCAGTTGCGGTTGGTGACGCGGGCGAAGTTGCGCAGGTCATCCCAGGAGCCGCCACGAACGGCGCGGCCTATATCGCTGGTGATGTCGTCGCTGTCGGTTCCCCAGGCGGTGATGCACCATTCCCAGATGTTGCCGGACATATCGACAACGCCGTAGGGGCTGGGCCAGCCTTCATACTGGCGCACCGGTGTTGGTTTGCGGTTGCGGCTATCCGGGGTGTTGCAGCGGGAGCGGTCGAATTCGCTGCCCCAGGGGTATTCACGGTTATCGCCGGCCTGGGCGGCGTGCTGCCACTGCTGCTCGGTGGGCAGGGTGATGCGGATGGACTTGAGGGCGGCTGGCGCGTTATCGCCGCCGGTGAGCCGGTGGGTGAGCCAGTTGCAGAAGGCTATGGCGTCGAACCAACTGACGCGGGTGCGGGGCAGGTCGTTGCCTTCAAAGCCGGTCTGGGCGGGATGGCCGACCATCTGCCGCCAGTTTCTGGCTTCGGGTGAATACTCCCACCAGCGAGGGTCGCTGTAACCATCTCTGGCGTCTATGAACACCTGATACTGGGCGTTGGTGACGGGGTATTTGGCGATGAAGAAGCGGTCTACTTTGAGTTTGCCGCCGACAGTACCGCCGTTCATGCTGGAGTCTTCCAGGAGGACGGTGCCTGCCGAGACTTTGCACCACTCGAAGGGGGGTGGGATGACACGGGTGACGTCGAAGAGATTGCCGGTTTGACTGGCGCTTTTTCGTGGGTTTGTGATTTTGGATGTGTGGGTGTCGTATTTCTGGGTGATTTCGCGGCCCAGGGCGGGACGCTCCGGTGCATGGGAGCCGATGCGGTCGTAGAATTCGCTGTCGGGCAGGCCGCCATCGCGCACATCGACGTACTGGGTGCGGACGAAGAGCATCCAGTTGGTGCTGTTGACGAGATCGCCTTCGAGAAGGATGGGAAATATCGGTTTATCCAGTTCGTCGGCGATGCTGACCTCACGCTGGACCCAGCGGGACTGGTCGGATTCGGGTGTCATGAGGACGACGAAGGCGGCACAGTCGCGGATAGAGCGGACGATCTGGGACCACCAGTCGTCGCCAAAGTCGATGCGGTCGTCGATCCAGACGTCGAAGCCGCGTGTGAGGAGGTCATCGGCGATGCGGCGGGCGTATGGCTGATTTTTTCGACTGTAGCTGATGAAGATATGTGCCATTTTTGATCCATGTCGTCATCGAATTGCAGCGATATGATACCACGAACTGGTGGATTTGGCGCATACCGCAATCTGAAGAATGCGGCAAGTGGTGCAAGCCCAATGAGTGGGCTGGTGTGGTGATGGTGGGCAGCACGTCTTATGCCTACGATGGTCTGAGCAACCGTATCTCGCAGACCAA
>CAYQJO010000013.1:0-23716 GCA_964417785.1 uncultured Anaerolineaceae bacterium
CTCGAACCCCTGACCTCTACAGTGCGATTGTAGCGCTCTCCCAACTGAGCTACAGGCCCGGGAGATGATCTGCATTCTAGGCTCTGGCTGTATCTCTGTCAAGACGCAAGCGCTGCCAGAAAGTCGGTGTGGATATGACCGTTGCTTGCCACCACATACCGCCCCTGATACAGTGATCTCCCCGTTTCACCAGCCACATTTGTTACCGTGCCACCTGCTTCGCTTACACATAACGCCGCCGCCAGGAAATCCCAGGGATTGAGCTTCTGCTCCCAATATCCATCAAACCGGCCCGTCGCCACGTAACACAAATCCAGCGCTGCCGATCCCATCCGCCGCACCCCGCGCGTTCGCGTCAGCAGACGTCCCCATTCCGCCAGATTGTTATCCGGTGCGGTGGCCTTGTCATAGGGGAATCCGCTGGCAACTACACTTTCCTGTAAGCTTGTCGTGCCAGAAACCACCAGCTTCTTGCCGTTGAGCGTGGCCCCTTCACCGTGAACCGCCGCAAACAACTCGTCATTGACCGGGTTATACACCACCCCTAACAGCGGAGTCATGTCCCGATCTGTCAGGGCGATACTGGTGCAGAACATCGGGATGCGGTTGGCGAAATTGGTTGTGCCGTCCACCGGATCGACATACCAGCGATATTCGGCCTGGTCGATGGGCGCACCGGTTCCGCCGCCTTCTTCACCGACAATGTGATAATCGGGGAAATGCTGCTGAAGTGCGCTGATAATCAGGCTTTCGACCTCACGATCCGCTTCTGTGACTACATCGAAAGCCGATGACTTGGTGATCTCGTTGAGCGGCTGTTCAAAAAAACGCATGATAACGGTCCCGGCGTCGCGGGCGATCTGTTCAACAATCTGGAGCATGGTATCCTCTGTTTATCAATCTTGTGGCTTTTGCTATTCTATGGCGATTCTGATGTAAGAAAAGGGCAGGTGGTGTTGTCTGAGCTTCAGACAAGGGGCAAATGGAGTCCAGGAATGGCCGAAATTCTCAAACTGACCGACGCAGATTACACAACCACGCTCGAATCAGGGAAACCACTGCTGGTGCTGTTTTCCAACGGCAATGATCTGCGTAACGAGTTCAGTGTTGCATTCAAAAAAGCTGCTGAGGAAGCAAACGATATTGTCTTCGCTCAGATTGAAATTGCAAGTAACCCGCAGGCGGCCCAGCAGTTCGAGATCAGCACGAAGGCCACCCTCGTCGCTTACTACAACGGCGAAGTGCTGACCCGTCGTTCGCGCCCCTGGGGGACCGATGTCCCGCTGGCAGTTGAGCTTCTCCAAGATGTGATGCCAGTTGACCAAAACCAACCAATTGAAGAAGAACAAAAACCGAAGGAGCAAGCAATCGTGGATACTAAACCAGTCGTCGTCACTGATGAGACCTTCCAGACCGAAGCCATCGACTATCATCTGCCCGTTGTTGTCGATTTCTGGGCACCCTGGTGTGGACCGTGCCGTATGGTCGCCCCCATCCTGGACAAGCTCGCAGAGGAATACGCCGGTAAGGTCCGGATCGTCAAGGTGAACGTCGACGAGAATCCGCAGCTTTCACAGGCTTTCCAGGTTATGAGCATCCCGACTATCATGATGCTGAAGGAACGCAATATTGTCTTCAGCCAGCCGGGGGCGCTGCCGGAACCGGCGATGCGCGATCTCTTCGATCAGTTGATCGATTTGGAAATTCCGCCGCAAGAAGAATCCGAAGCGGAAACCGAAAACAGCTAGCCTGTATAGATAGGAGGGCGTGGCATCTGCGCTGCGCCCTCGATCCATGAACATTTCACCAACTGCTGACCTGCAGACCTCCTGAACGGACACTTGATTGCCAAAAATCTGAAATGCCCCTGTTCGATGATAGATGATCAACCTTATCATTCTGCCTGAAATGCAGTATCCTGATTTAAGGTTTTTCAGTTAGCAAGGGATGAACCATGCAGCGTGAGTCGTTGATTGAGAGTCTGGGTACATTGCTTGATACGTCTGACAGGCGGCGTCGTGCGACGGATGGCCTGTTGCGCACATTAAAAGGCGCAAATAACGCATTGATAAAAGCTCACCGTTCATTGGATGACTATGCCGAACAACGGGTTTATCTGGATGAAGCACAGGTCGCCCAGGCACAACAGGCGATGGAAGCGTTAGGCTTCAAAGACGCAGTATATGATCGCCTCTATAATACTTTGCGCCGTGAGTCGAAAGACCTGTCTAACCAGGTGAAGGCACTGCGTGATGTCATCACTGCGCTACAAGGCGACATCGTTGATCTGATCAAACTGGATCGTGCCTACCATATTCTCCAGCAAAGCCCCCTCCAGGATGAGGACTTCCAGGCCCTTGTGCCTGATCTGGAAGGCGAAATTGAACAGGCCCAGACCCGACTGGGGACTGAATTTGGCGCAGCATTACGCGATGCACTGGCCGAACTCGGTATCGAGATCGGTGGCCGCCCGCCGCGCTTTGAAGTCGGACGGTTTGAAATCCTGGCCGATTTTGTGGGCCGGTCGGCGAAAATCAGCTATGGCAAAACAGAACTCGTCCCTCGAGTCAAACTGAGCCTGGAAACCGTCATCAAGGCTTATCAAAAAGAAGTCCAATCGGTTGAGAATCGCAACGAAGTCGGTGAGCGCTGGATGCAGCAACTCCACACCGCATGGCAAAACGCACAACTGAAGCAATCTCGGAAGTCGCAGCGAGTTAACATCGTAGATTGCTATTATGAGCTTGTGCTGCTGCGCCAGAAGCGCAACTTTGGCTCATCGCCCAGCAAAAAGAGCTTTGTCGATTACAATCGCGCCCAGTTCGCGTATGACTTCTTTGAGTTTACCCACAACCAGAATCTCAGTTACAACGGTTTAACCTTGTCGGCCCACACCGCCACCAAATCTCAGGCCGAAAGTCCCAGCCGGAGTATGTGGATTGTCGAGGGAGACAGCCCCTATACAGGACGATACATCTCTGATATTGAATTTGTGTAGCGAAAAGGACCTGCATTATGCTCCCAGAACGGCCTTTAGCACGTCAGATTATCGAGGTGTTAGGACAGTCCGGCACACCCCCGTCAAAAGGGGTCAGCTTTTACAATGTCGGCAATGAATCCCTTCTGAACACCATCGACAAGAATTATCTGGGGTCGTATCTGGCTGATGGTGGGGCCGTGTTCAAGCTGGTTGTAGGCGACTACGGCAGCGGTAAATCGCATTTCCTCTACTGTATTCGCGATAGAGCGTGGCAGCGCGATTTCGCGGTCAGCAAAGTCGATCTCAGTCCAAAGGAATGCCCCTATAACGACCAACGGCTGGTTTATGCGGCGGTTGCGTCGTATATCATCTGGCATGAACTGGATGGTAACGCTCAGGATGAACGCGGCCTGAGCCGATTTCTAGAAGGTACGCTGAACCGTCTGCTCCTGCCGCACGGTCTGTATCCTGACGATCCGGAGGCAGCGGAGTTGCCGGAGATCAAGGCATTTCTCCACACTCTGCAACTCACACCGGTCGATAGTTTGAGCTACCATAAAGCTATCATCGGTTACTTCAATGCTCTACTCCACAATCAGGAACGTCGTCTGGAATCGCTCGAAAGGTGGCTGCATGGGGAGACCGTCAGTTCAGAAGATATGCGCGATTTGCGCCTGCTTGGGGTCACCGAACGTATCCGCCGTAACAACGCTTTCAAAATGCTGCGTTCCCTGTGTCAGGTGGTGCGAGCCATTGGCTACACCGGCCTTGTTCTGCTGTTTGATGAAGGTGACCGGATGATGAGTGTCGGCGGCAAATCAGAGAAAATCGCCACCGATAACCTGCGCGAGGTCATCGACCGCTGCCGGGAAGATTTGCCCGGGGCAATGTTCATGTATGCGGTCCCGCCCGCGTTTATCCACGATATTGTGCCAAAGTATCCCGCTTTGCAACAGCGCGTCCAGACCCCTGGTTACTTTTCGCGGTCCAATCCATTTAGCGCCCAGATCAACATGGATCAACTGGATATTCCTGATGAGACACTGCTGACCGAGATTGGCTACCGGCTGCTGGCGATCTTCGAGGTCGCTTATGATATAAAGTTCAATGCGGATATTCAGGCCCGCAACATTGAAATCCTGTCACAGGTCGCCCGTGACTCCTACCTCGCCATCAGCCATCGCCGCCTGTTTGTCAAGACGATTGTCACGGAGTGGTATCGACAAAAGGAACTTGGTGAACAGGTCATCAATGTCGAATATGCTGAGGCCGCCATCCGGGGACAGAGTGACAGCTTGTTGCAACTGGCAGACGATGAAGAGAGACCGTATTAGCTATGTCGGCGGATCGCATGGTCGAACACCCTCAACTGGGCCAAGGGACACTTCTTAAGACATACATGGGTGGGTATGAATGGGAGGTCGAATTTGAATCAGGCCGGCGCTTCCGGCTGCCCGCCCGTGAATTTGAAACTGACGAGACCGAGCAGCCTGTCCGTCCGCAACCGCGCTCGACCGTGTCCACGCGCCCGGCCATCCTGGATTCTGAGCAGTTCCGCGCCCGGCAAACCCTGGAAGCCTTACGCTATGGTATTGTCCCGATGCAGGATGTGGAGACTCTTACCATTGGACTTGAGGCGGAACGGGTGAGTCTGGACCGTGCTCTGGCACGGGCCCGAGAGAGCAGCGGTGATGTGCAGTGCGTGATCGGCGATTATGGCTTTGGTAAGAGTCATTTCCTGGAGTTGGCTGCCCGGCGGGCCTTACGCGAAAATTATGTGGTGATGACAGCCAGCCTGGATTTGCTGGAAGCACCGCCAAATAAACCCTATCATGTGTATCACGCTCTGGTTCACTCCACCCGCTATCCCAATGCAGATATAGTGGACACCGGATTGGGGCCGCTTTTGGAGCAGGCATCCCGAAATCCGGCGGCAGTCAAACAGATGATCGAACAATCACCGATTGCCGACCGCTGCCCTATAGCGCTGGGGCTGGGGGCGCTGGCCGATGCCAACGCACAGGCCGTATTCGACGATCTTGTTGGCTGGTTGAGCGGCAGCATTCACCCCACACAAACACTAAAACCCTATATCAAAAAGCTGCCTCGTTTATATCATGTGGGTGAAACGGCACGCCTGTATACCTATCTGCTGACCGCGTGGGCGCAATTGGCCTCACTGCTGGGATACAGTGGTCTGGCAGTGCTGATTGATGAATCAGAACATTATTCGCTGCTCCGTGCCAAACAGCGTGGCCGGGCCGACTCGTTCTTCACCGCCATGATCGCCGCTGCGGTGGGAAATAACAGCGCCAGAATAAACATTGACGATCTGCCGCAGCATCATTTCCGTGATTATCCGACCTTATTTGCAACCGGGGCAAAACTGTACTTCTTGTTTGCATTGACGGAGAGCGAGAGCAACCTGCCCATCGACGCATGGCTTTCTCCCAGGCAAATCGTGCGTCTGGATGACCGCTATATCGAAAGGGATATACAGAAGTTCATCCGCACATTGATGATCTATCATGGAATTGCCTACGCCTACACGCCAGATGATGGTGCGTTCGTCCCCGTCGTATCCGATGTGCCAACCATGCTCTCGCAAACACTCAGCCAGCACCGCATCAATATGCGCGAACTCATCCGGATCAGCGTGACAATCTTCGACTTGCTGTATCTTCATGATGAACTCACACCGGGAGCCGTCATCTCCGAATTGAGGCAGGGTTTGCATCTGTGAGCGTGGCGGATCGGATGGCCCTCAAAAAGCGCCTGGGACGAACGTGGTCACCTTTTTTCGAGCGTTACGGCAATTTCACACCGGTGCAGATGGCTGCTATCCCCGTGTTACTTGACGGTCACAATGCCATCGTCAGTGCGCCCACCGCCAGTGGCAAAACAAGTTCGGTGATTGTTCCACTGATTGAACGCCATTGCCCGCCCGGTATAGTCGGTCTGCGCATCGTATATTTGACCCCGACTCGCGCTCTGGTCAACGATATTGTGGGACGGCTGTGGCAGCCGCTCGACTATCTCGGCATTTCGCTGGCGAGCAAAACGCATGATGTCAATACCTTCAATCCGCAGAAACCCGCCAATCTACTGATAACCACACCCGAGTCGCTCGATTCACTGCTGACTTCCCATGCGCGGATTCTGGCGCATCTACGTGGGGTTGTCCTGGATGAACTACACCTGTTCGACCAGACGCCGCGTGGAGATCAACTGCGGGTGCTGCTGCGCCGGCTAGAGCAGATACGCCAACATGCAGTCAAAAACGGTGATGATATAGACGCAGAGATGCAAATGGTTGCTCTATCGGCGACGCTGACGAATCCCAAAGAAACCGCCGGACGCTATTTTCGGTCCGTCCAGGTGATTCAGGTTGACGGAAGCAGGGCGTTGGAGATGGACTTGCTGCCCCTGGCGAAAGACTCTGTCGCTGAGCTTCTGGACTATATGCGTTCATTTCGATCACGACACTGGCGCAAGGCACTGATATTCTGTAACAGTCGCCTGGAAGCCGAGACGTATGCCGCCGCAATCCGGCAGCAGTCGCCCTTTGGCGACGCAGTTTATGTTCACTACTCGAATATTGCACCGGTCCGTCGTCTGGAAATTGAGGAAAAATACGCGCAAGATGAGGTGGCCGTGTGTTTTGCCACCAACACACTCGAACTGGGCATTGATGTGGGCAACATCGATGTGGTTATTCTGATCGGTCCACCGGGGAACAAACAGTCCTTTGACCAGCGTATCGGTCGAGGCAACCGGCGACAGAAAATACAGCGTGTGACCTGTTTCTATCGCTCGCCGCTGGAACGTCTGATTTTCCAGGCACTCAGTCACGCAAACAACCAGGACCCAATCACCGGTTCCCCCTACCATCTCTCAGTGGTCGTGCAGCAGATTTTCAGCCTCATCAAACAAAGCCCCCATGGTGGTGTGCGCCTGAACAACCTGTCACACCTGTTGGATGGTTTAGTGCAACCGGCTGATCTGCAAACGATCCTGGCTCAGTTGCAGCACTTGCATTATCTTAAGACGGTCCGAACAGGTGAATGGCGACCCGACACGAAACTAAACGACCTGTTCGACCAGCAGGCACGCGCTGACTGCGAACTGAGTATCTACGGCAACATTCAGAACAGCGGTGCATCCAGTCTGGAAATCCGCGATCATTACACACATCAGCCAGTCGCTCGAGTCGATACACAATGGTTGGACCGTTCAGTTCTGACTCTGGAAGGCCGTCCTATCCGTGTTGAATGGGTTGATGGTGAGGCCATGTGGGTGTCGCCCTATCGCGGAGAAGACCGGCCCGATCAACTACGCTATCGCGGCACGAAAAAGCAGTTATCGTTTGAACTGGCGCAGTTTCTACCAGCCCAGTTCAACCTGGAACCCTCTGTGACGCCGATGGTGGAAACGCTAAAAGGCTGGTGGTGGTTTCATTGGGCGGGTGACTTATATGGTCAGGTGTTGTTGCATATGTTGAACCCGCATATGACGGCAAAACGCACCAAATCCCCCGGCCTGTGTTTGCTCTTACTCGATACCAGCGGCAGTTGGCCTATATGGACACCGCTTCAGGTTCAGCGCCATATTGAAGCAAACTATCGCAGCCTGGAGCCGCTCTTGAATCTGGGTGCATTTCATCGGTTTCTCCCTGCATCACTACGACGGCAGGTCGTTGTCGAGCAGTTCAATATCGCCCGGTATGTCGATTATGTCAATCAGATACAGCCACGTATCGTGCGCGATGAACTGGCTGATGCTCTTTCCAATTTGACCGCCAACTGACAGGCTCCCGCCCATCTCGGTGAGGTGATCTGCTATAATACAGTGTATGCATATCGAGCATCTCTCCCTCACCAATTTTCGCAATTACGCCCGGCTTGAAGTCTCGCTGCCACAGTCACCAGTCGTCCTCTATGGGGCCAACGCCCAGGGCAAAACCAGTCTGCTGGAAGCCATCTACTATGTCGTCACCTCGCGCTCACCCTACACCACCAGTGACCGCCAGTTGATCCACTGGCGCACGGAGAATGATCCGCTCCCCTATGCGCGACTGGTGGCCGAAATCAACAGCGGCGGCGTGTTCAACCGGCTGGAACTGACACTCATGCTGGAAAACAACACCTTCAAAAAAGTGGTCAAGAAGAACGGTGTCGGCGTCCGTGTGATGGATACCGTCGGCCTGGTCAACGTCGTGTTGTTTTTGCCCCAGGATTTATCACTGGTGGAAGGATCACCAGCGGAGCGGCGGCGCTTCATGAACACGACGCTGGCTCAGGTGGACGCCACCTATTACGAGGCGCTCGACCGCTACGAAAAGATTCTGCCACAGCGTAACGCCTTGCTGCGCCGGATCGGTGACGGTCATGGCAGCGCCGGTGAACTGGCTTTCTGGGATGAACAGCTTGTGCAGCACGGCAGCGTCATCGTGGCCGGACGGCAGCAGTTTCTCCGCGAACTGGAAATCGAGGCGCAGCGTGCGCACCAGGACCTCACCGGCAAACGCGAGACCCTGGCCCTGCACTACCAACCCAGTTTCGCCCCGACCGCCACTGGTGATGGTCAACTCTCGTTTGATGTGCTGGGACTGGACCTGCACCGGGAACTCACCCCGGCCAACATCGCGCCGCAGTATGCGCAGCGGCTCCGGGACGAGCAGAAAGAGTCGATCCGGCGCGGCATCACGCTGGGTGGTCCGCACCGGGACGAATTACGCCTGATGATTAACGGGCGTGATGCCGGACTCTACGGAAGTCGCGGGCAGGCTCGCACGGCGGTCATGGCTTTGAAACTGGCAGAGCTGCTCTGGATGAAAAAGCGGACCGGTCAATGGCCGGTGCTGCTGCTGGATGAGGTCGTAGCCGAATTGGATGCCAGCCGCCGCGCTTATCTGCTGGAACGCATCGACGGAGCCACCCAGACCTTGCTCACCACAACCGAGTTAGATATTTTCACGACGTCGTTCCTGGAACGGGCGTCAGTGTGGCAGGTCACGGATGGGCAGCTAAGGCTGTTCCAGTAAAATAGCGAGTCATGCTGGTGTCATCTACATTTTCACGGTCAACTTGTTCGTAGTCCCAGACTCTTATCCGGTACCCTATGATCGAAATCTATGATAGATTCAAAACGTCAGAATCTCAACTGAGGCAGTTTATGTCCAACGATCCGGATGAGAAGAAAAAACAACGGCGTGTGCATCCGTTAGAGGCCCAACCACCACCACCGCAACCATCACCATCACCTGAAAGCCCACATGAGCAGCGCGTGATTTTGCATATCCCGGTGGTCAAACCCTATGTCATGCAAGCGTTGATCGCCATCAATGCGGCGATTTTTTTCATCGCGTTCTACGTCATCGATCAGCAGCAGTTCCGCGACCTCTATGAATGGGGGGCCAGCAATCATCGCTATGTCCTGCAAAACGGCCAACTGCACCGGCTGTTTAGTGCCATGTTCCTGCACGGCAACCTGATGCACGTTGTCTTCAACATGTATGCCCTGTGGATCATCGGGCAGACGGTCGAGCGTTTCTTCGGCCATGCACGGTTCGCTCTGATTTATTTCCTGGGTGGACTGGCCGGGTCGCTGCTGAGCGTGCTGCTCAACCCGGCTTCGGTGACATCGGTCGGCGCATCGGGTGCGGTCTTCGCCATCTTCGGCGCGGAGATGGTCTTTCTCTACAAACATCAGAAGCTATTGGGTGAGATGGCACGGGCGCAGCTTCGTCAGTTGGTGGTCCTGGCCGGGATCAACTTCCTGTTCGGCATCGCCAGCAGTTTCAACACCACTGGCGTGAGCATCGACAACTGGGGCCACATCGGCGGATTCATCGGCGGGATCGCGCTGGCCTGGATCATCGGGCCGGTCTATATTCCGCGCCGCCATCCCACGCAACCGGATCATCTCGCCATTACCGACATCAACCCATTGGAGAAGAACCAGCAGCAGGTCCTGGCTTATGTTTCCGTGCTGACCATCACCTTGATTGTCGGCATTGTGTTGGCTGGCGGTAGGCTGATTTGATGGGCATTGCGATCCCTGGCGGGCGTGGCTTGTGGATGTCCGACGTGTACCCATAGCCCATGCGCTCGCTCAGCAAATTTTATCCCGATTTTTCGATTATTGGTCTGCTGTTCCTGCTGCCATTGCTGATGTTCTTCCAGCAGACAGTGGGTGGGCGCACGCTGCTCCCAACCGAAAACCTCTACCAGTACGAGCCTTATGCCACCTATCGTGAGGTCGTAAGCGCACCGGATGTGCCACATAACCATCTGGTCTCCGACCTGATCCTGCAAAATTACCAGTGGAAATCCTACCTGCGTGACAGCATCGACCGGCGCGAGGTCCCGCTGTGGAATCCGCACCAGTTCAGCGGGATTCCGTTCATGGCCGCCGGTCAACAGTCCACGCTGTATCCGTTGAGTCTGCTCTACTACGTTCTACCACTGACCGCTGCTTACGGCTGGTTCACCGTGTTGAATCTGTGGCTGGCCGGGGTGTTCACCTACCTGTTTCTGCGCGGATTGGGAATCTCACGCACCGGCGCGACTATCGGCGGAATCACCTACCAGCTTTGCGGCTTCCTGGTCGCCAGTGCCGTCTTCCCCATGATTATCGGCGCAGCGGTATGGCTGCCGCTGATGCTGCTCATGGCGGAGTTCATCATCAGACGTCAACCTCTTTTCGAACGCGAGACCAGCGTCCCCTGGGTGGCCGTAGGCGCGATGGCATTGGGCTGCAACATCCTGGCCGGTCACCCGGAGATCACCATCTATTCGCTGATGATCCTGGCGTATTTCGCAGCGATCCGGCTGGTGTGGCGAGCAATCACACCCCACAACGAGGAGGCGACTCCCAAAGACAAAAGCAAGACTCCCCCTCTCAATCCAATGGAGAGGGGGCTGGTCAAATCCGCTGGCTGGCTGGCGGTGATGGTAGCGTTGGGACTGGCACTCGGTGCCATCCAGTTGATCCCGCTGTATGAGTTCGTTAATACCAATTGGCGGGCCGAGCGCGACAGCCTCGATCTCGTCCTCAGCTACGCCCACAGCGCCCGCGACATCCTGCAATACACTCTGCCTAACTTCTACGGCAACCCGGCCCATCACGAATACTTCGACATCTTCAGCATGGAGACGGTGCCGGTCACGATCAACGCTCTGGGCGAGACAATCACCCACACCGAATGGGGTCTGAAAAACTATGTCGAAGGAGCGCTATATGTAGGTATCCTGCCGCTGATTCTGGCCGGATATGGCCTGATTGACGGCTGGTGGTTGGGGCGTAAGCGGCTGTCGCCGCCTTACCGGCTGGCCTTCGCGCTGCTGGCGTTGGTCAGTCTGACGTTTATGTTCGGCCTGCCGAACTACGGCCTGATTTATCCGCTGCCTGGAATCAACCAGTTGAATACGCCCTTCCGATGGGTGTTTGGCGTCACCATCAGTATCGCTATATTGGCCGGATTCGGTGCCGATGCACTGACACGCAGTCCGCGTGCCGTGCGGCGGACGGGATTCGCCCTGTGTGCCGCCGGTGTGTTGATTCTGGTGGGCCTGCTGATGGCACGAGTCACCTACGCACAAATTGAGCCGTTGATCGAGGACTATGTTATCGGGACGGTCGATCCGGAGACCGGGACCGTGACCGGCGGCATGGCCCTGGCAGCAGGGCGCTTTGCCGATGCACGGATGTTCTTCAGTTACCAGTTCCCACAGGTGTTGGCGCTTGGTCTGCTGGTGATGGCGAGTGGTGTGGTGTTCTGGCTGGCGGGTCACAGACGCGGACTCTGGCACTTGCTGGCGGTGGCCGTCGTGGCAGTCGATCTATTGATCGCCACTGGCGGCTTCAACCCCGCATCTGATCCAGCGCTGCTCGATTTCACCCCGCCGGTGATCGAATGGATGCAAGAGCAGGACGGGCGCTACACGGTGATCGACAATCCACCAATCCACGACAATCTGCTCAACGCCAACATGACGCTGCGCTACGGCCTGGACGACATTCGCGGGTACGACAGCATCATCCCGTTGCAGTATGTTGATTATATGCGCCGGACAGCACCGCAACCCCAGCTTGACTTCAACCGGATCGCACCGCTGTATCTCGATGATGTGGTCAATGTGAACTGGCGGCGGTTGGACCTGCTCAATGTGCGCCATATCGTCACCCATAAAGCGACGTCCATCCCGGATGACCTGACCGCGCCGACCCAGGCGCAGCGCACACCGCGCCTGTCGCTGGTCTACGAGGACGAGGCGACAAAGGTCTATCTGAACAACCGGGCCATGCCGCGTGTCTACGTTACCGGGCCGGAACCGACTATCGAGCAGTTCACACGCATCGGTGACGCCACCATCACCCAAGATACCGGGCGCGAAAAGCTGGTCAACGTGCAGATCGACGGTCCCGGCTGGCTGATCGTCAGCGAGACGTACCGGTCCGGTTGGAGGGCGTTTGTTCGCCCGCTTGACGGCAGTGAGGACGACGAAGAATCCGCTGATCTGGTGCGCGTCATGGAAAACTTCCAGGCCGTGCCGCTGCCCGCCGGCGATTTCATTGTGCGACTGGTCTACAGCCCGACCGAGTTTCAGGTGGGCGTCTTCGGCACGGTTATCGGTGTGGCGCTGCTGATGTTCATCATGGGCGTGTGGTTCTGGCGTTTGATGCTCGGCAGCGGCGATGATAAAACGGGTGTCTCACGGGTGGCCCGGAACAGCATCGCTCCGATTATCCTCAACCTGTTCAACCGGGGGATCGATTTCGCGTTCGCCTTTGTCATGCTGCGCATCCTCGGTCCGGAGCAGGCGGGTATCTACTATTACGCCATCGTCGTCTTCGTCTGGTTCGACATCTTCACCAACTTCGGCCTCGACGTGTTCTTGATCCGCGAAGCCAGCCGCCACAAAGACCGTGCCGGACACCTCTTTAGCAACACCACCATGCTGCGATTGGTGCTGATGCTGGCCTGTGTGCCGCTGCTGCTCGGCTTCCTGCTGATCCGGCAGGCGGCGGTCGAACCGGCGCTGACCTCGGAGGCGCTGGTGGCAATCGGCCTGCTGTATATCGGACTGGCTCCCGGCAGCATCAGCAAAGGCATAACCTCGATCTTCTATGCCTTCGAGAAAGCCGAGATTCCGGCTGCCGTGACCACCATCACCACCGTCAACAAGGCTGTATTCGGGCTGTCGGCGCTGCTGCTAGGTTACGGCATCATCGGTTTGGCCGGTGTCAGCATCATCACTAACTTCATCACCCTGGCGATCCTGATGTGGGCCGGACAGGGATTGTACCAGGGCGCAAAACGGATCGATATGCCGCTGGTACGTGGGATGGTGCGCGAAAGCTGGCCGCTGATGCTCAACCATTTCCTGGCGACCATCTTCTTCCAGATCGACATTGTGATCCTGGAAGCCATGCGTGGCGCGGTTATCATCGGGAAATACAGTGTGGCCTATCGCTGGCTGCTGGCAATCGGTATCATCCCGGCGTTCTTCACGCAGGCATTGCTACCCGTGATGTCGCGTCAGGCCGACGAAAACCGCGACGCACTCAAACGCACTTACACATTGGGGGTCAAGCTGTTGGTGAGTCTGGCGGTACCACTGGCGGTCGCGTTTACCTTCCTGGCTGATCCGTTAACCTTGTTCCTGGGTGGGCGCGAGTTCATGCCAGAAGGAGCGGTCGCACTGCAAATCATGATCTGGAGTATTCCCATCGGTTGGATCAACAGCCTGACGCAGTACGCGCTCATCGCCGTCGATTTGCAGCGGCATATCACACGGGCGTTTGCCGTCGCCGTGACCTTCAACATCGTCAGCAATGTACTGCTCATCCCACTATTTGGTTTCCGGGCGGCGGCAGTCACGACAATTTTGTCGGAGTTGGTGCTGCTGATCCCTTTCGGTCTGCTCATGCAGCGGGCTTTGGGGCGCATCCCCTGGCTGGAAATGGTCACGCGCCCACTGGCAGCGGGCGCGGTGATGGCAATAGTATTCGTTCTGATGTGGGACACTCAACCGTTGGTTGCGCTGTTTGCAGGCAGTGTGATCTATGGCGGAGTGTTGTTAGGTTTGCGCCCGCTCAATGCGACAGAACGCGATATGCTGCTGCCACTCCTGCCCGGACGCCTGCGGCGATTGGCTAACTGGCCTTACGGGTGATGACTTCCAGGTTCTTGTCGGCAATCATGCGGTTGATATATGGATTACGCAAGACCGGCATGGTGATCGTCTCACCGTCACGTTCCAGGTCGATGTGATAGATGGTGATCTGGCGCATACCCGCGAAGCTGTGCTGTTCCTCAATAACCTGGCTCTTCATTGTCCATCCCCTGGAGAGAAATGTAACCAGGGCATCCCCACCAGCAAATCCCTCGGAGCGGGAGTCCCAGTGCTGTGTCACGTCCATGTACTCGACATGATAGTTGCTGAGGTTTTCGTTCATCATTTTAATTTCCTTAAATCATATACTCAGGTCATCTATATTGTACTCGGTATTACGTTAAACTGCGTTTAAAGATACATTACGCTTCTGAATTATTGGGACTTCAAGTATAATTTCCACCTGTTCTTCTGGACGAGATCGAGGTGAATCCGTGCTAACTACCATAGGCGACATCGCCAATCACGAAGGTCAGAAAGTCACTTTGCGCGGGTGGGTTTACAACCGAACCGGCAAAGGCAAAATTCAGTTCATTAAACTGCGCGACGGTACCGGCATCGCCCAATGCGTGGCCTTTCGCCCGGAGATGGACGACGACGAATTCGCGTTGGCAAAAACGCTCAGCCAGGAATCGGCCATCGCCATTACCGGCACCGTCCGGGCCGATGAACGCGCTCCTGGCATCCCCGGTGGCTACGAAATCGGCATCAGCAAATTGGAACTCATTCACATGGCGGACGAATATCCCATCACGCCGAAGGAACACGGCACCGAGTTCCTGATGGACAACCGCCATCTGTGGCTGCGCTCCAGCCGCCAGTGGGCTATTCTGCGTATCCGCGCCACCATCGTGCGTGAACTGCGCAACTTCCTGGACGACAATGGCTATCTGCTGGTCGATACCCCCATCATCACGCCCTCTGCCGGTGAGGATACGACATCGCTGTTCGAGATCGACTATTTCGGTGAAGCGGCCTTCCTGGCGCAAACCGGCCAGCTTTACAACGAGGCCAACATGGCCGCCTTCGGCAAGGTCTACTGCTTCGGCCCCACCTTCCGCGCCGAAAAATCCAAAACACGCCGCCATCTCATGGAATTCTGGATGCTGGAACCAGAAGCCGCCTTCCTCAATCTGGAAGACATGATGGACCTGGAAGAGACCATGATCGCCCAGGTGATCGCCGCCGTGCTTGATCGCCACCAGGCTGAACTCGAAATCCTGGAACGCGATGTGACGCAGTTGGAGAAGATCACCGCGCCCTTTGCCCGCATCAGCTACGATGACGCGGTAGACCGGTTGCAAAAGCATCAGGCCGAGACCGGCGACGAAGAACTCAAAATCGAGTGGGGCGAAGATTTCGGCAGCCCGCACGAAACGGCGCTGGCCGAGATGTTTGATAAGCCTGTTTTTGTTTACCATTACCCGTCAGCCGCCAAAGCCTTTTACATGCAGCCAGTGGAAGGTCGGGACGAGGTCTGCCGCAGCGTCGATCTGCTGGCCCCGGAGGGTTACGGCGAAATCACCGGCGGCAGCGAGCGCATCTACGATCCCGACTTGCTGGCGCAAAAGATCGCCGACCACAAACTCCCGCCGGAAAACTACACCTGGTATATGGATGTACGCCGTTACGGCAGCATTCCGCACGCTGGATTCGGCTTGGGCCTGGAGCGCACCGTCGCCTGGGTCTGTGGATTGCCCCATATCCGCGAGACCGTGCCATATCCGCGCATGCTCAACCGCAAATACCCGTAATGGTCGATGGGCGGGCCGCTGGCTCGCCCAGCTTACACTAACGCTGTGATCGGTGACGCCTTCACCCCGATGGTCGCTGGGATTGCCGCCGACAGGGGTATGGTCTAATGGGACATAACACCTCATTGACGCGGATTCTCCATTCCGATACAATACGCTAATATCGATAAGAATAATTCGTCTGGGTTCGAATGTACTATCACATCCTGACCTATGGTTGTCAGATGAACACTGCCGATTCGCAGCATCTCGCCTCTGAACTCGAGCGTATGGGCCACCGGGCTACCGATAACCCGGATGAGGCGGACATTGTGGTCGTCAATACCTGCGTGGTGCGCCAGAGTGCTGAAGACAAGGCGATGAACCGCCTGCTGCGACTGCGAGCAGACAAAGAGAAACATCCGGGTAAAGTTATCGGCGTGATGGGGTGTATGGTGGGTGTGCGTGATCCGCTCCACCTGCGCAAGAAACTCCCTTTCGTTGATGTCTTCCTGCCGCCGTCCGAACCGGCTCCGATGATCGAGTTCTTGCGGGATCGCATGGACGAGGCCGACCTGATCCGCCTGGAACAGGATGCCCGTCACCAGCGCGACGCCATCCAGGACGGCGATTTGATTCTACCGGCGCATGAAGTCGGCAGTCTGGTCAGCGCCCATGTGCCGGTGGTCTATGGCTGCTCGCATGCCTGTACCTTCTGTATTATTCCCTTCCGGCGTGGGGTGGAGCGCAGCCGCAGTGTGGGCGAGATTGTGGCGCATGTACGCAGTCTGGCGGCGCAGGGTGTCAAAGAGGTGACGCTGCTGGGGCAGATTGTTGACCGCTATGGCAAGGACATTGAAGATGGTCCTGATCTGGCCGATTTGCTGCGCACGGTTCACGGTGTAGCCGAAGAAACCGGCTTAGAGCGCATTCGCTTTCTGACGAGCCATCCCAACTGGATGACCGACAAGCTGCTGGATACGGTCGCTGAACTACCGCGAGTGATGCCCCACATCGAGGTACCCGTGCAGGCTGGCAATGACACGGTTCTGGAAAATATGAAACGGGGTTACACCAGCGCCCAGTACCGCGTACTGGTCGAGAGGATTCGCCAGCGTATCCCGCATGTCGCCATTAACACCGACATCATTGTCGGTTTTTGTGGCGAGACGGAAGCGCAATTTATGGATACCTACAACTTGTTGGCGGATTTGAAGCTGGATAAGGCACATCTGGCCCGCTACAGCCCACGTCCCAACACGGTGAGTGATCGTCGCATGGCTGACGACGTACCTGCCGAAGAGAAAAAGCGCCGCCATGCCATGCTCGAAGACCTTCAGGCACAGGTGGTGGCCGAGATTAACAACCGTTTCCTGGGGCAGTCGGTTGAGGTGCTGGTGGAGGATCGCCATAAGGACAAATGGCGCGGGCGCACGCCGCAGAACAAGCTGGTTTTCTTCGAGGCAGATGGGGATTGGCACGGTAGGTTGGTCGATGTCGAAATCACATGGACCGGCCCCTGGAGCATGCAGGGGCGGCTGCTGCAACATCAGCCCGTCTGACGCATTGTGCTTCACCCTTGTCCAAACCTTAAGTAGGCAACGATGGTATCCTATGTTATACTGCTCAGAGTAACACGCCTAGACGCTCAATACTTCTGAGGCAACGCAGCCCGGTTGATACTGCTCACCGATTGGAGGATCAGGTAGATGCCATCTGAGAAAAGCGGACTTTACTACCCGAATAAATTCGCCCGGATCACCATCGAGGCGATGGAAGAAATTATGGGTACTAATGGTTTGAATGCCATCCTGAACCTTGCCGGATTAGGACACTTTGTTGGCAACTATCCGCCGGATAATCTGGAAAAAGGGTTCGATTTTGCTGATTTCACCGCGTTGATGGTGGCGCTGGAAGATATGTATGGCCCGCGTGGGGGTCGTGGTCTGGCGCTTCGGGCGGGTCGTGCGACATTTTCCGATGCTCTGCGTGGATTTGGTGCGCTGGCGGGTGTGGGCGATCTGGCCTTTAAGGTGCTGCCCCTGAACGCCAAGTTGAAGATCGGCGTGCCGGCCATGGCGAATATTTTTAACCAGTTCTCTGACCAGATTTCCAACGTGTATGAAGAAGGTACGGACCGTATCATCTACACATTGGAGCGCTGCCCGATGTGCTGGGGCCGTAAGACAGACCGTCCGGTGTGCTTTACCGGACAGGGCTTGCTCCAGGAGGGCCTGCGCTGGGTATCCGGCGGCCATGAATTCAAGGTCGATATGGAAACCTGTATCGGCAAAGGTGATGATATAGGGCGCTATATCATCTACAAAGAGCCTGTCAGCTAAGTCTGCCTCTCCCGATCCAACGGAATCGCATTTTCAGCCCTTTCAGTCCAACTGTCAGGGCTTGTTCGTGTGTGCTAAAATGCGATGAGAGTCGGTTGGTGTTAAGGATACAGACACATGCGCCTGATATTGATGTTCCTGGCTTTGCTGGCTTTGAGCGGCTGTAATCTGGGGCAAGACGATGGCAATAACGACGACGATGGGGATCAGCAATCCATCATCACATCCACGCCAGCCGGCGCACCGACGGTAAATATCATCTCACCACAAGATGGGGATGAGGTGGTGGTCAACGATCCGGTACTCATCAGTGTCAATGCGACTGATTCGGTCGGTGTGACACGGGTTCAGCTTTTCGCAGACGGGCAGATCGTCCGCACACTGTCTTCTGAATCACCCTCTGGCGACCGCAATATGAATGTACTGTTGGATCATACGCCGCGCAGTCAGGGCGAAGTGACCTACCGTGTGGTCGCCTTTCGTGGAGCAACCAGCAGTGAACCGGACGAGATCACGGTGAATGTGCGACGCAGCCAGACGCAGGTGACGGCGACGGCGCAGTTCAGCACCGATGTGCCGGTGATCGATCCGAACGATCCGACCTGCCGTGCGCTCATCAACACGGCGCTGAATTTCCGCACCGGTCCCAATGTCAATTTCGAGCGAATCGCGGTGCTTTCGCCGGGTGAGGTCATTCCGATTGTTGGGCGTTTGGGCGACAATTCCTGGTGGCAGCTACTCCGTAACGGTGTTTTCGGTTGGGTGAGCGCGGGTTTTGTGACACCCTACGGCAACTGCTCCGGTGTGCCGGTGCTGCCATTCCCGGCCACAGCCACACCGCTTGTGCCAACTTCCACGCTGATTCCGACCAATACGCCCCTGCCGACCAACACACCCTTGCCCACCAACACCCCGGTACCGGCGCTGCCTAACCTGAGCGTGAGCAATGTCTCCGGGGACGAGGTAGTCGTCATTCCGGCAGGCGAGACGTCGGTGACGATTTCCTACGGTATGAATGTGACCAACAACGGTGCTTCGGTGGATGCCCAGTTCACCAGCGGTGTGCGGATTCTGCCCGGCGGTGACGAATTTGAGTCCGGTGTGGCTGGCAATCTGGGGGCTGGTCAGACGATTGCCCTGAGTGTGGACGTGACGTTTGATACGCCCGGTGCCTATCTGCTGCAATTCACGGCAGATGTCAACGATGAGATCGAAGAAAGCAACGAAGGCGATAACTCGTATACCTACGATGTGACGGTTGAAAACGAGTAAGTAAGCGATGCGTGTTTTGATTATCAATCGGAAACTGAATTTCTCTATCCGGATCAAGCAGGCGTTGGAACAGACCGGCGAGTTCGAGGTGGCATCCTTTACCACCGCGAGTGCGGCGCTGGATGTGTTGGTGCAGAGTCCCTATGATGTCGTCTTGATCGACTTTGAACTACCGGGGCAATCCCCGGCTGATCTGGTCCAGCGCCTGCGGGCCATCCAGCCGGATATCGCCATCGTCGCCAGCCCTGAAACCGATACCGTCGCCGATCAGGTGCAGGCGATGGGGTTGAACGGTATCGTGGATGTACCCTGTACGGCACGCGAACTGGTGCCGGTGCTGCACGCTGCTATGGGCAACGACGTAGAACCGATCACCGACCTGGAGACTCCGGTGTCGGCGGATCGTGAGACAGATGAGATACAGCCGGCATTTTCCTCATTGAACAGTGTGCTGGTGCGTCTGGGCGGGTTGGAAGTTACCAACAGCACCGAAACACTGGATGTCGATATGACCGGCGCGGAGTATGAGGGTGGAGCCACAATTGAGTTTGTGCTGACGGGCGAGTTCAACGCGCTTAAAGAGTCATTCGACCGTCCCCAGGCCCGCCCCAAAGATGCAGAAGCCGAGCAGGCCGTCGATATTTTCCACCAGCTTGCCGCCGAAGAGCCGCCCATGCCTACACTCGAAGAGACCGGCACGGTCAGCGATTTACGTACCGGGATCGGTGATCTGAACGGTGTGGCAGCGGCGCTCAGGCACGATCAGGAAACGCCGCCCGAACTCGACACATTAGATGACGATGACGACGACAACACCGCCCGTCATGTCCTTGAATCGGCTCAAGACGATACATCACCCATCGTGCATTCTTTAGAAGCACTGGTCAAAAGCATCGGGGCGCAGTTCCCGGACGCCGATCTGGGGATTAAGCCGCTACCGTCGTGGCTGGACGAACTGGAACGCTATATCCGCGAGCCGGATTTCCTGGAACGGGTCCGGCAGGCCCGAACAGAAGCCCGTGAGAACCCACCAGAGGCCGAACTGCCGCCTTATCCGTTTGCGGAGTCTGTTGATGCGGTCGAACCGGATGGGGAGGTGCTGCCGCCGCCAACCCTACCAGAGGAGCCAGTTGCACCGACGGATGATGCCGCTGTTGGTGATCCAGTTCTCGCCAATCTCGCACTCAGCCTGACGCAGGCGGCGCTGGAATCGACAGCGGATGCGGTCTTGCTGGCGCGTGACGGTGAAATCCTCTCCGTCGCCGGTACCATGCCGCCGGAGGATATTGGAGCTTTGCGGCAGGAGATCAATGACGACTGGGAGGCCGACCCGGACGAAGCCCGTATCCGCTTTGTGACGCTTAAGACCAGCGGCCAGGACTTCATGCTGTATTCGCGCCAGACGGAAGAAGGGCTGACGCTCACTATGATCTTCGCCGGGACGGTGCCGCTGCGGGTGATCCGGCGGCAGAGCAACCGTATTCTGGACGCGCTCTGGTCGGTGGAGGTCAAGAAGCCGGAGTCGCCTTCGTTGCTGGAAGAACTGGAAGCATTGGAACAGGAAGCGGAGAAGCAGGAAGAATCCGCCCGCGAATCTACGTCTCAGATCGAAGCGATCATGGATGAGGCGTATTCAGGACCCCTGGATGAACACACCTATCTGTGGCTGGTGCGCGACCCCGATCAAACGCTGGCCGAACCGAACACGGTCCGCGATGAACTCAAGGCACAGCTTGACCGGATGGGATGGCGGGTGAACAACATCGACGTGGCCGAAGATTATGTCTATCTGGTGTTGGGTGTACCGGCAGATATGCTCGCCCAGGATGCCTTGAGTGATCTGCGGATGCGGGCAGGGCGCATCGCGCAGCGCGTCGATTCGCGTTTGCAGGCGGATCGTCTGTGGTCCGACAGCTATGCCGTGTTGATTCCGGGCCGAGAGATGGACACAGAAGAAATTCAGCGATATATCAATTTTGGGCGGATGCAGTAGTTCATTTGTGCTATAATCCATCGTGGACAATACGATGAAGCGCAAGGACAAACGCAGATGCGCCCCAGACTCTACTTGATTGACGGTCACGCCGTCGCCTATCGTCAGTTCTTCGGGCTGAAGCAAACCGGTTTTGCCACTGCTGACGGGGAATCGACCACCGCCGTCTATGGTTTTTCCCGTCTGTTGCAGCGGCTCATCCACGAAAACAAACCGGAATACCTCGCCGTCACCTTCGACAACGGGCTGACGGGGCGCGATGCTGTTTTCCCCGACTACAAAGCCAATCGGGTGGAGATGCCAGAAGACCTGGGGCATCAGTTGATGCGTATCCGCCAGATCATCAGAGCTTTTAACGTCCCGGTCGTGGAAGAAGAGGGTTATGAGGCCGATGACGTCATCGGGACGATTGTACGCCAGCTTGAAGCCCAGGACATCGACATCTGGATCATTACTGGCGATAAGGACCTGCTGCAACTGCTGCGCGAAGGGGTGAGGCTGGAACTACCGTCACGGCGCAGGGGTGAGGCCGACGAGATTTACGATATGGCCCGTTACCAGGAGGAATACGGACTCCACCCGGATCAACATGTCGATCTGAAAGCGTTGATGGGCGACAAGTCAGATAACATTCCCGGTGTACGCGGGATCGGTGAGAAGACGGCTGTCAAACTGCTGCAACAGTATCAATCGCTCGATGGCATTTACGCGCATCTGGACAAGATCAAAGGGTCGAACAACAAGAAGCTGGCCGAAGGCCGTGAGTTGGCCTATCTGAGCCACATCCTTTCCACCATTCGCTGTGATCTGCCGGTGGCAATCGCGTTAGATGCCTGTGCCACACAGAATTACGATGCTAACGCCGTCGTGGAACTCTACCGTGAGCTTCAGTTTCGTTCGCTCCTGAATGACCTGCTGGCGGTCGAGGCTGGCAAGACGGCTGATGATGCCGGTATTCGGTTGGCGAGCAGCGAGCCGGTTGAAACTGTGATTGTAGACGATGCTGATAAACTGGATGTGTTGGTCAGGGTTTTGGAAGCGGCGCAGACTATCGTCTGGGATGTGGAGACCACCAGCATCGACCAGATGCAGGCGGAACTGGTCGGGATCGCGCTGGCGGTGGATACACGAACCGGCTATTACGTGCCGGTCGGCCACCGGGGCGAGGCAGCGAATACCCTGTTCGCCGCACCCGCCGAGGATCAGTTACCGCTGCAAACCGTGCTGGATGCGCTTCGCGGCCCGCTGACCGATCCGGCAATTGCCAAATGCGCCCACAATGCGGTTTACGATCTGGTGGTAATGCGCCGCTATGGGATCGACGTCAGCCCGGTGGCATTCGATACCATGATTGCGGAATGGCTGCATGAACCGACGAGCAAGTTTCTGGGCCTGAAAGCCTTCGCCAACCAATATCTACATTACGTCATGACACCTATCGAAGACCTGATTGGCAAGGGCAAAAAACAGAAGACGATGGATCAGGTCTCGGTGGCGGATGCGGCTCCCTATGCCTCTGCCGACGCTGCCATCACCTTTCGTGCGGTCGAACATCTGCGGCCCGAACTGGAGGGTGCTTCGCTGACCACCCTGTACAACACGCTGGAAATGCCGCTGGTGCCGGTGTTGGCGTCCATGCAGCAGACGGGTGTGGCGTTGGATGTCGGGTTCTTGCATGATTTCAGCCAGAGGCTTGCAAAGACATTGTTGCAGATCGAGCAAGAGATTTACGATCTCAGCGGCGGCTACGGCGCGTTTAATATCAACAGCCCCAAGCAGCTTAACGATGTATTGTTCGGCAAGTTGGGCCTGCCGGTGGAGGGTTTGAAGAAGACCACACACGGCTATTCGACTGATGTGGTCACGCTGGAGCGACTCAAGACGGATACCGCCCATCCGATACTGGTGCAAATTCTGGAATACCGCGAGCTTTCCAAACTCAAAAGTACCTATGTCGATGCTCTGCCGGAACTGGTCAATCCGGCGACCGGGCGCGTGCATACCAGCTACAATCAGACCGGCACCAGCACCGGGCGTCTGAGCAGCAGCAATCCCAATCTGCAAAATATCCCGATTCGCACCGAGACCGGACGTGAGGTGCGACGGGCCTTTATTGCGCCCGAAGGCTACCAACTGTTGGCGGTGGACTACAGCCAGATCGAACTGCGGGTGTTGGCCCATATCAGCCAGGATCAGACTTTGCTGGCGGCCTTTGC
>CAYQJO010000013.1:23816-35548 GCA_964417785.1 uncultured Anaerolineaceae bacterium
GGAAACCAAGAAGCAGGCCGCAGCCGATGGCTACCTGACCACCTTGTTCGGGCGCAAGCGCTTCTTCCCAGCGCTGAAACGCGGCGACGGTGGAAGGTCCGCCTCAGCAGAGGAGCGAGCGGCCATCAACATGCCGATTCAAGGAACGGCGGCGGACATTATGAAGAAGGCGATGATCGAGCTGGATGTCGCACTGAAACAGTCCAATGCCCGGATGATCCTTCAGGTACATGATGAACTGGTGCTGGAAGTGGCGGCGGATGAACTGGATACAGTGGCGAGACAGGTGGTCGATGTGATGGAGACGACCTTCACGATGGATGCCCCATTGAAGGCCAACGCAGAGGCAGGACCAAACTGGCGTGACATGGTAGGACGTTAGTCCTCAAGTTTCGTATAGGGGGTAGTTATGCTATACTGCGGCTATCACACCGCACGCTTTTTGAGGCTGATCGATGGAGCATTTTCTTGACCTGTCAAGCTGGTCGGGTAAAGACCTGTGGCAGATAATTCAACTGGCAGAGCATTTGAAAACTGAGTGGCGCTCCGGTGGAAACCGTCCGGTGCTGGCGGGCCAACTGCTGGCGATGGTTTTTCAAAAACCGTCGCTGCGTACCCGTGTATCTTTTCAAGTGGCGATGAAGCATCTGGGTGGGGATGCAATTATGCTGGGTCCGTCCGAGATTGGCCTGGGCAAGCGCGAGAGTATCGCGGATGTGGCCCGCGTGCTGAGCGGTTACACGCAGGCGATTATGGCGCGTGTCTTTGACCACCAGCATGTAGTCGAACTGGCACAATGGGCGTCGGTACCGGTGATAAACGGGCTGAGCGATGCCCGCCACCCCTGTCAGGCGATGGCCGATATGCTGACGATCTACGAGCATTTTGGCTATCTGAAGGGATTGAAGGTGGTCTACATCGGTGATGGCAACAATGTGGCGGCGTCGCTGTTGGCGGCCAGCGCCCAACTCGGCCTCAATTTCGCCATCGCCACGCCTGAAGGTTACGAGCTGCCAGCACAGGTGATGGTAGATATAGCAGAAGCATCGCAGCAAACTGGCATTACCATCGAGATGTTCAACGATCCGCTGGCAGCGGTTCACGACGCAGATGTCATCTATACCGATACCTGGGTCAGCATGGGGCAGGAAGGCGAAACAGACGCACGGCTGGCACAGTTTGGCGCTTTTCAGGTCAACAACGACCTGCTGGACCACGCCCATAAGCACGCTGTGGTTCTGCATTGTTTGCCCGCACACCGCGGCCAGGAGATCACGGATGCGGTTGCGGATGGCCCACAGTCATTGATTTTTGAGCAGGCTGAAAACCGCCTGCACGCACAGAAGGCCATTCTGGTCAGGTTAATGGCTTAGGGGAGCGAAAGTATGGCGGGAAACCGTGAACTATTCCAGCAACATATGGATTCAGGCCACAACGCTGCCTGGGATCAGGATTGGAATACGGCGATCAAAGCCTACTCACAGGCGGTGCAGGAGTTCCCTGAAGACGCCGACGCCCATATTCATCTGGGCCTGTCTTTGCTCAAGGTGGACCGGTTGGACGATGCGCTGAAAGTCTACACCCGCGCCTGCCAGTTAGCGCCGGATGATCCGACCCCGATGGAAAAAAGCGCCGATGTGCTGGAACGGATGGGGCGGCTCAAGGAGGCGGCGCAGCAGTACATCAATGTGTCAGATGTATATCTGGGGATGCGCGACCTGGATAAGGCCATCGGCAACTGGGAGCGGGCGACCCAGCTTACACCAGGGCTGATCACCATCCACGCCAAGCTGGCCCAGGCTTACGAGCGTATTGGCGATAAGAAGAAGGCCGTGCGTGAGTATCTGACGTTGGCGTTTAATTTTGCCCGCCTGGATGAGCGCGATAAAGCCGAAAAAGCCGTCGAGCGGGCGCTGCGCCTGGACCGGCGTAATTCGCACGCACTGAACACATTGCGGGCCATCCGGTCTGGCGGTGAAGTGACGCTGCCGCCGGATGCGGATAACGGTGCGGCGGTTCCGGCGGCTGAGAGTGTCAGAGCCACAGCGGAGCGTGCCGCGGTCGGTGAGGCCGATCCGCTGGGGCCGATGGGCGAGGCCATGAGTCAGGCCCTGGTGGGTCTGGCAGACTATGTGGTGGAGAGCGGTTCATTGGACATCGCCGGCAGCCATGCGTTGGAGGCGATGCAGCTTCAGCGCCAGGAACTTCTGGAAGAGGCGATTGGCGCTTACCAGCGGGCGGAAGCCAACCTGCGCCACCCGGCCCTCAAGATGAACCTGGGATCACTTCTGTTCCTCAACGATCAGCCGGAAGAAGCGGTCAAACATCTGGGCGAAGCCACCGTTGATCCGCGTCTATCGCCCGGCGCACTGCACGCGCTGGGGTTCTCGTATTTCAAGATGGGCCGGCAAAAGCAGGCTGCACGTTTTCTCATCCAGAGTTTGCAGGCGGTGGATACCAGTCTGGCGATCAATGAGCAGGAGACTGTCGAACTGGCACAGATTTATGACCGGCTGCTGGGGGCGCTTGATGGGCGCACCGACGAAGCTCTGGCGACGATCAACCAGCGGTTCCTCGATCTGCTGAGCGGCAAAGACTGGAAACAGCGCATTTCCGAGACCCGGCGTCATCTGGAGGAGGTGATGCGCGACCAGGGCGATGCCGGTGTGGTGGACTTTCTCGGTACTGGCGGCAGCGATAAGCTGGCCTCGACCGTCTCCCATGTTGACTCATACATTCGTCAGGGTTTGCTGACGCTGGCAATGGATGAAGCCCACAACGCTGTTTTGTCATCGCCGTATTATCTACCGCTGCATGTCCGCATGGCCGAGATCATGATGCGCGAAGGGCGCTTGCGGCAGGCTATCAACAAGTATGACACGGTGGCGCGGTCGTATATGTCACGCGGGGAGAACGAACGGGCCGCTTCCATCCTGGTCGAGGTTTTAGAGATGGCTCCGTTAGATGTGACGGTGCGCCAGAGTTTAATCTCTTTGTTGGAAAGCGAAGGCCGCAAAGATGAGGTGTTGGACCAGTATATTGAACTGGCACGGACCTACAATCAACTGGGCAATTTCGATCTCTCACGCGAGACCTACCAGCGGTCGGAACGGCTGGCTCGTGATATTGAAGCCAGCCCGGAGAAGATGGTCGAAATCAAGTACAGTCTGGCCGACATGGAGCAGATGCGGTTGGATACCCGCCGGGCGATCCGCATTTGTGAGGAAATCATCGAACTGGTTCCGACGGACGAACGGGCGTATCGCATGTTGGTGGAACTGAATTATAATCTGGCAAATCAGGTGGAAGCCATCAAGCATCTGGATAAGCTGCTGGGAATTTTCGCCAAGAAGAAGCAGATCAGCAAAATTGTCAACCTGCTCGAAGACCTGGTGCGTGTATATTCGTCCGATACTGGCCTGCGGTCGCGTCTGGCGGCAATCTACCGTCAAATCGGGCGGAGCAAAGATGCGATAGCGCAGCTTGACGCCCTCGGTGAATTACAACTGGAAGCTGGTCTTAATGCGGATGCACGGAATACTATCAAGCAGATCATCGCCATGAAACCGGACAACATTGACGACTACAGGCAGCTTCTCAAGCAAATAGGATAAAATGGCGCGTGGAATCGCTGTGGTCACTTCAAGCACTTGCCCCTTCAGATGTTGTCGATATTCTGATTGTGACCTTCTTTTTCTTCGGCCTGTCTTTCCTCATTCGCGGCACGCAGGCCGTTGCATTGGTGCGCGGTTTGGTGCTGCTTCTGGTTAGTCTGGTTGTGGTGACAAGTCTGTTCGATTTCCCGGCCCTCGGATGGGTGTTGAACAATGTCATTACAGTGCTGGTGGTGGCTATTCCGATTGTCTTCCAACCTGAACTGCGCCGCGCTCTGGAAAGCCTGGGGCGGGGCAGCGAATTGTTCAGCCGCCAGACCCCGGAAGACATCCGTTTGACCATTATTGATGAGGTCTGTCGAGCGGCGGAACGGCTCTCCGAACGGCGGCATGGGGCGTTAATCGTCCTACAGCGGAACAGCGGTCTGGATGAATATATCCGGACGGGTATTCATATGAACAGCGAAGTCAACGCCCAGATTTTGCTGACGATATTCTGGCCCAAGACCGAACTCCACGACGGCGCAGCCATCATTGATGCGGAAGGGCGTATCGCATCGGCGGCGTCCGTGCTGCCCCTGACCGCCAATCGCAATCTGCCGAATCCCAAGATGGGTACGCGCCATCGTGCTGCGCTTGGAATCAGCGAAGTGAGCGATGCGCTGTGTGTTGTCGTTTCTGAGGAGACCGGCAAAGTGGCAGTGACCAATGGCGGGCGTATGGTGTCGCGCCTGGATACGGATCGCCTGCGCACCATCCTGAACGCCTTCTATGGGCCAGAAAGTCGCGAGTCGGATACGGTGTTCCGGCGGGCGAGTGAGTGGTTTCGGGGTGTGTTGCAGCGGTGAGTACCAACCGACAATCCCGGCGCAAACTCTGGAATAATCTGGCGTGGTTCGCTGTATCACTGGTGCTGGCATTTGTGGTGTGGTGGGTTGCCACCAACGCGAACGATCCGGTTTCCGAGCGTATTATCAGCCAACGGGAGGAAATTCTGGTCATGACCGACCCCGGTCTGATCGTTGTCGATCAATCACGGGAGACGGTCACGGTAACTGCACGGGCGCAATCCTCGGTCCTCAGCCTGCTGGAACCCGATGATGTGACGATTGTGGCGGATGTGGTAGGGCGTGGAGCCGGTATGCATGTGGTCGAACTGGATGCGACTGTCACCCGCCGTGCGATCCTGGATGTGTCGCCGCGTCAGATCACCGTCACGTTGGAGCAGTTGCAGTCACAACAGATACCCGTTAATGTGCAGATACCCGATACTCGCCAGCCACCAGCGGGCTACCGCATGGAAGCACCGCAACTCTCCCATTCACAGGTCCTTGTCAGTGGTCCTGCCAGCCAGGTCGAGCAGGTGGTTGCCGTGCGGGCAATGATCGATTTGCGCGACCAGCGCACCACGCTCAATACGACCGTCCGATTGTCGCCGGTCAATGCCGATGGTGCGGTGATAAGCGATGTTGAACTGGAACCGCAGTCCATTGATGTGACGGTGGTGGTCAACCGGCGCGACGATGTGCGCGAGGTCCCCGTGCGGCCCGATATTGATGTGTTATCGCTCGAATCGGGCTATACTCTGTCTATTGGTTATCAGCCGCAGACGGTGGTTGTCACCGGTCCCAGCGGACAGCTTACTGAACTGCCCGACACCCTGCTGACCGAACGCATTGACCTGGCCGACCGCACAGAGGACTTCGAGATACAGGTGCCGGTTGATCTGCCGGGCGATTCGCTGCAACTTCTGGGAGAACAGCGAATTACGGTGTCGATCAGTCTAACGGCGCAAACGACGACCAAGCAGCTTGAGGGCATTTTGGTCAACATCATCGGTCTGGACGAAGCTACACTGGAGGTCGATACGGTGACGAATCAGGTCACAGCCTTGGTCGATGTGCCGGAGCCAATCGCGGACCAACTGACGTCAGATACGATTCGCGTGGTGGTTGATCTGAACGGGTTGGCACCGGGAACGTATGAACTCGAACCGTTGGTCACCAGCACCCTGCCGAATATTCAGCCGGAGGATATTCGCGTTTTGCCCGATGTTATCGCCGTAACCATCCGCAGTCTGGCAGAGGCCACAGCCGACCCTTCATAGACACGCATCTGAACTTCTGCTATCATAAATGACAGCGGGGGCGCACCAGCGCCCCTTTTCTGATTTCATGGAGACACAATGGCGAGGAAACCTGTGGTTGCCCTGGTCGGGCGGCCCAATGTGGGCAAAAGCACCCTCTTCAACCGGCTGGTTGGCGAGCGGATGGCGGTTACAGATGAAATTCCCGGTACCACCCGTGACCGGCTTCAGTCCGAGTCCGATTGGCGCGGCGTGGTCTTCACAGTTGTGGATACTGGCGGTATTGAGGTGTATCAGCCCAGAGGGACTCGCGACGAGTCCCCCCTGGCTGAGGGCAGTGCCGAATTCGTGCCGCAGATCAAATCGCAGGCATTGATGGCTGTTCAAGAAGCCGATGTGATCGTGATGATGGTCGATATCACGCATGGCATTACCGCCGCTGATGAGGAAATTGGTGAGATTTTGCGCCGGACCAATAAGCCGGTGGTGGTAGCAGCCAACAAAGCCGACACGCTGGAAAAGATCGAAGACGCGATGGAGTTTTACAGCCTGGGACTGGGGCCGGTTGTTGCCATCAGCGCGATTCACGGTCTGGGTACGGGCGATCTGCTGGACATGGTGATTGACTCGCTGGAAAACGCAGAGATCAACCTGGATGATGAGGACGATGACGACCACCTGAAAATTGCCATTGTCGGGCGTCCAAATGCGGGCAAGAGTACATTAATCAATCATTTGTTGGGCGAGGATCGGGTGATCGTCAGTCCCCACGCCGGGACCACCCGTGACGCTATCGACAGCATAATCAAATGGCATGGTGAGAACATCACCCTGATTGACACGGCGGGTATCCGGCGGCGCGGTCGGATTGAGCCGGGGGTTGAGAAGTACAGTGTGCTGCGGGCTATGAAGGCCATCGACCGCAGTGATGTGGTGCTGCTGCTGATTGACGCCGTTGACGGTGTGACCGAGCAAGATGAGCATATTGCCGGTTATGTGTTGGATGCCTATCGCAGCCTTGTGATCGTCGTCAATAAGTGGGACGCCATCGAGAAGGGCGCGCACACGATGCACGATTTCATGCAAGAGGTGCGCGAGCGCCTGCACTTTCTCCCCTATGCGCCGTTGATCTTCATCAGCGCCCTGACCGGCCAGCGGATCCATCAGGTTTTGGATGTTGCCAACCGGGTGTATGAAGCCCGCTATATGCGCGTGCAGACTGCGGAAGTGAACCGTCTTGTCCGTGCTGCATTGCAGAAGCATCCACCACCACTGCGTGGGACAAAGCGCTTGAAGATCTACTTTGCCTCGCAGGTCTCCACTGCGCCGCCGCTCTTCCTTTTTCATGTCAACGACAAGAAGCTGGTGCATTTCAGCTACCGGCGCTATCTGGAAAACCAGATTCGGGCGGAGTTTGAATTTGAGGGAACCCCGCTGCGTTTCAGCTTCCGCGAGAGCAAGGGCAACCACGATCAACTGTCATAGGTCAGGCCGTTGAGTTCGTAAGCGTAGGCCCTGGGGCCTTTGGTTGGGATTTCCCCAAGTGGACGTGCATGGACCTGATTGCCCAGACGCCGAATCAAAACCTCCTCGACCAGAATCTGACCGGGTGCAGCGTAATCCTGGAGTCGCTTCGCCATATTGACTGTGTCGCCGATGGCGGTGAAACTGCTCGCCATATCGGTGCCGATGTGGCCCACGACCACTTTGCCGACATTGATACCGACGCTGTACGATAGCTTGTAGCCGTAGCGCTCGCTGATCTCCTCCGATACTTTCTGCAATGCCAGGGCCGAATCGGCTGCACGATGAACATGGTCGCTCTGGGGTGTGGTTGCGTTGAACATCGCCATGAGACCGTCGCCGCTGAAGCGATCCAGCGTACCACCCCATGCCATAATCACATCGGCGGCCAGCGATAGATAGTCGTTCAAAATCTGGATAACCTTCTCGGCAGGTTCTTTCTGGCTCAGGGTCAGGTGGCCGCGCACGGCGGCAAACAAAACACTGACTTCCAACCGTTTGCCTCCGGATTGCACATAGTTGACCGCGTTGTAATCTCTGGGCGGGATACTGGCGGTTGTCTCGGCCTTTTTGCGGAGTGCTTTGAGGGCTTCGTAATTGCGAGAGTTGGCGATAGCGATGCTGATGTAATCGCTGATGGCGCTCAACAATGCGCTGTCATGCTGGGTGAAGGGGCCACCTTCGTTGGACAGCTTTTCGACACCGAGAATGCCGATCAAGCGGTTGTCGAGCATCATTGGGACATAAGCAGCGGCTCGCAGTCCCTGTATGCCTGCACGACGAATCTGATCTTCAGTCGCCAGCAAAGGCTGTTTCGACTTCATCACATGCAGGCTCATCGGGTCACGGATGACGGTCTCGGTGGCTTCGGCACGGACACCCGTAGCCGATCGATGGGCGCGACAGATTAACTTGCCGTTCTGGACCAGCATCAGACGGCCCTGCTCACCATGTGTCAATTGTACCGCTGCATCGACCACACGCAGCAGCAGATGGCGCATATCCATCAGACTGCTCACACTTTTGCCGATGCTGTAAAGAATGTTGAGTTCTTCAAAGCGGCGCTGCAATTCGCGGTTGGCTTGGATGACGCGGTTGGTGAGGGCGTCTTTTTCTTTGTGCAGACGGACCTCGGTCAGGCTTTTGTAGATGGTTTGCTCCATCTCTTCGGGGTAAAAGGGTTTGACGATGTAATCCCTAACACCGAGACGAAAGACTTCAATGGCGAGGTCTTCAGAACTGTGGAAGGTCATCAGGATGACCGGGATATTGACCCCCTGGTTGGATAAGGCCCGCAGGTAGTCGATGCCGTTCATGCGCGGCATGTTGTAATCCAACAGCACGAGGTCAGGCTGCTGCTGTAAGGTAATCTTCAAACCTTCTTCGCCGTCGCCGGCCAGCAGTGGTTGATAGCTATTGGGTTTGAGTACATATTCAACGACAAAGTCACGGTTTTCTTTGGCGTCATCGATCACTAAAATGCGTTCGCCGGCCACGATCTCTGCCTCGCTCAGGTGAATGCCCTTACGTTTAATAATAGGGATGCTTGAGCAGGGCGCAACTCAAGGATGCAAAATGTGCCGTGACGGGTTTATAATGCCGTAGTAGGATAGATGAATGCAGATGCCTCGACCCAAACTACAACGCTTCAGTGCATGGCGTGAACTCGTCGATTTGATTGTCTTGATCGGTGCGATCTATGCGCTGGTGAATCTGGCGACCGTGCGCTTCATCGTTCAAGGTCCCAGTATGCAGCCGACTTTCCATGATGACCAGTTCTTGATTGTCAGCCGTGTGAACTATTTGCTTGGTGATCCAGAACGGGGTGATATTGTGGTTTTCCATTATCCGGGCAATATCGCTGAAGATTATATCAAGCGTGTGGTCGGTTTGCCGGGTGATGTTATCGAGATTCAGGATACCTGGGTTTTGGTCAATGGTGAGGTTCAAGCAGAGCCATACATCAACGAACCCTGCCAACCGATGCGATGCGAGGACCAGATGTGGGAACTGGGACCGGATCAGTATTTTGTTATGGGTGATAACCGCAACCGCAGCCGCGACTCGCGGGATTTCGGCCCGGTGCAGCGCGAGTATATTGTCGGTGAGGTTTTGATACGGTACTGGCCGCCCTCGGATTGGGGTGTCGTCAGTCAGATCAATTATCCAGGGGATTAGTCGGATGCAAGAGTATCAGCAGTCACGTCCCAGATTGGGGCGCAGCGGATGGGGCCAGGAGATCGTCAGCACCGCGATTTTCGTTGTGGCGGTGTTTACCCTGCTGCAACTGGCGATGCCGCGCTCGGTTGTGCATGGCAGCAGCATGGAACCCAATTTCGTTGAGAACCAGCGATTAGTCATTAGCCGTGTGCATTATCTGTTTGGCGATCCGCAGCGTGGCGACATTATTGTGTTCAATTCACCCAGTCCACGTGAACCGGATGAACCGTCGCTGGTCAAGCGTGTGATTGGACTGCCCGGCGAGACCATTGAATTTTGCGATCAGCAGCTTTATATCAACGGCGAACTGATGGAAGAACCCTATATTAATGGCCCATGCACCTCATTTCGCTGCCGTGACAACATCTGGGAATTGGGGCCGGATGAGTATTTTATGATGGGTGATAATCGCAATGTTAGCAACGATTCGCGGGCGTTCGGACCGGTGCCACGCGGTAATCTGGTCGGTGAGGTGCTGCTGCGCTTCTGGCCGCTGGATAAAGTCGGTGTTGTGCAACAATATCGGTTTCCCGATTAAGTAGTGGGAGCGGCGTGTGAAGGTTCTGGCGGTAGACGACAATCCGGATAACATACAACTGATCACCGACATTCTGGACGATCTGGGGCATGATGTAACCTGTGCCTACGACGGCCCACAGGCTCTAGAATCAGTGGAAGCAGATGCACCCGATCTTATCTTGCTGGATGTCAATATGCCGGGAATGTCCGGATTTGATGTCATTGCCCGTCTGAAAGCGGATCAACGCACATCGGGGATTCCTGTCATTATGTTGACGGCATTGGCCGGAATCGATTACCGGGTTGAGGGTCTGGGTCTGGGCGCGGACGACTATCTGACCAAGCCGTTCAGCCCACGCGAATTGATCGCCCGCATTGAGACTCGTCTGAGGGCTAAATCGGCCAATGACAATCTACGCAACGCCCGTCAGGCGATCCAGGCGACCTTTGAGCGGTATGTCGCGCCCGAAGTCGTGCAGCAGTTGATTAACGACCCGGCCCGGATCGAACTGGGCGGCCAGTTGCAGGAAATCACGGTGCTGTTTGCCGATATGCAAAGCTTCACGGCCATCTCCGAACATGTCGATCCGGAAAAGCTGCTGACGGTGCTGAATCAGTATCATGGTTTGATTGTGGGCGCTATTCAGGCCAACAAAGGCACCATCGACAAGTTCATCGGTGATGCGGTGATGGCGCTTTATAACACGCCGCTGGAACTTGAGCGACATCCGCTGCGGGCGGTCCAGACAGCACTGACGGTCCGCGAAGCACTGGCAGAGTTCCACACCCAGTTTGAACCGGGTCTGCGCATGGACATCAATTTCGGCATCCACACTGGCAAAGCGGTGGTGGGCAATGTGGGGACATCGCAGATCATGAATTTCACAGCGGTCGGTGATACGGTCAATGTGGCAGCTCGGCTCCAGGCCACCAGCCATGACGGTCAGATTCTTATTAGCGAATCGACGTATGCGCGAGTGCAGGATCAGATCGATGCGGAATTGCTGGGACCGGTGCAACTCAAAAATCGACAGGTACCGGTGATGGTGTATGCTATTCGTGGTCTGCTCACCTGAGACTCACGAACTCTGGCTTGACGGGTCCGGGTAGGCGCTGGTACACTGATTTTCATTGTAAGGCCCCATCGTCTAGCGGTCCAGGACGTCACCCTTTCAAGGTGAAGACACGGGTTCGAGTCCCGTTGGGGTCACAGGTTTACACGATCTAGAAAAAGCCGTTGCGAGCATCTTGCAGCGGCTTTATGCATTCCAAGACCCGCCACAATCCCCCGTAATACACAAACACATCACCAAATCTGAACGCAACCAGCAAATCATCGAATGCTATGAGCGTGGCGATACACTCGAAGCAATCGCCAAACAATTTGTCATCTCCCATCAGCGCGTGCATCAGATTATCCAGCGCTGGCTGAAATCGAAGGGAGATGCGTAAATGCTCTCCCAAATCAAACCCCTCACCCAGGAACAGCGGCAGAATGCCCACGATGCTGCACAGCAGGCGGTCATGCGGGCCGTCGGTGAGCGTCCGCTGCGCGAACACTTCGACCGCCACACAGCCTCGCGCTATCCGCAGTCAGTATCTCGGCTGATTAACGTGCTGTGCATCGTGCTACTGCTGGCAGCCTTTACGCCATCGGCTATCCGTTTGTTCGTCATCGGTTCGGAGACATTCGGCGCAGCCGTACCGTCCAATCTCGCTATGCTCGCTGTGGGCATTGCAACCGTGCTGACTGCCGAAATCGGTCAGGT
>CAYQJO010000014.1:0-34982 GCA_964417785.1 uncultured Anaerolineaceae bacterium
GGCTTACCCGCTGTACCGCCGCTGGTACGATCTGACCGATGGCGCACCGGAATTTCCCGCACCGCCGACCGACGAACCGACGCCGCGCATGGATGAGTCCGCGCCAGAGGAGCCAGTGGAGCCGCCCCTGGTCGAGCCAGTGGCTGCGGCAACCGGACGGCGTATGCTGCCGCTGCGATTGATCGTCATCGCACTGCTGGCGCTGCTGGTGATGGTGGCGGCGTATGTCATCATGAACAGCAGCAGCGGCGGCGATGATGATGATGAAGGCGATGCACCCGTTGTCGTGGCGGCCTCGCAGACCATGACTGAATCCGCTGCCATCGTCACCGTTGAAGCGACCGCAGAGATAGAAACAGCCATCGCATCTGATCCAACGACATCGGCTGATAATCCTACCGTAACCGATGCCCTGCCAACGGCGACGGTTGCGACCGCCACACCGACCGAGACGGTCATCCCGACCGACACGCCAACGGAGACGCCATCGCCGACGGTCACGGCCAGCCCGACACCGACACCCACCCTGCCACCGCAGGGCCTCCAGGGATGGCAGGATTTGCTGGCGCTGTCGCGCCGTCTGGACGATCCCGCCTGGGACAGCGAATTGTTCAGCCCGGTAGCCGGGAGTTCAAACTGGCGGTTGGGTGTGGGCAGTACGGGCGATGGCACGGCAGGCGAACAGGCCGAAATCATGCTTGACTTCGACATGCTCGATCTGTACTACGGCAACAACGCACCATCGCGCATCCTCCGGACCGAAGCCACCCTGTCACTGACCACCTACGATCCTTCGCTGCTGGATAACAGAGATGTATATTTCGGTCTGATGCTGCAAAGCGCGGACGATCCCACCCGCCGGGTCGGCATCTACATTGAGGTCATCAGCCTGAATATCCTGAACCTGTGGATTGTGGACGGTGATGAATCGACCCCGCGCCGGCAGGTCACCGTGACATCGGTCAATCCGCGCCTGCGCATCGAGCGCGATTCGGCCAATGGACGGATCACACTATTCTACAACGACAGCCAGCTTGGTGAACCAATCCCCTTTGTCGGCGTCGATGATCCGATTGAACCGGCACTATTCATCCGCGATAGTGGGGTGATCGTCACGGTGGTCAGTTGGCGGCTCGGACTCCGATAAGGGGACGAACACGGTGATGCTGTCTTCTTCATCACGGACCAGGCTTTCCGGCGGATAGCGCAGCACCACAGCCGTCATCCATAGATCACCGACGGCACCTGATCCGTTGAAAACAACGGCCAGTGTGATATAGGCAGCGAAGGCATCCGGCAGCAGCAGCACCAGCAGCATACCGGCCAACGTGATGACCACCGCCGGGGCCAGGGCGATGGCGATAAAATCGTTGCGGCGGAAGTAAGCATCATCGGCGGTGGCGAATAACACCACCGGAACACGTATAGGGCCGATACGCACGGATTTCGATCCGTAGCGTGGGTGGTGGCCGGTCCATTGGATGACCAGCCCGTGTACCAGTTCATGCAGCGGGAAAACCAGCAGCACCAGCAGCCACAACACCGGCCAGGGCAGGATCGTGTCACCGGGCAGCAATCCCCGGATCGACTGAACCAGGGCGGTCCAGCCGATCATCAGGGCGGCAAAAGGAACCAGCAGCACCAGCGACAGCACATTCAGCCAGACCATGTTCGCCATGTCCATCAGAGTCAGACGGTAAACCTGACGATAACCTGGCGGCAACTGCGTGATTCCTGACATGGTTCAGCCCTTCGGGGCGTCGGTCCACTCCGGTTCCGGCGTAATCTGGTCTTCGGGCCGGCTGCCCGGATCGTCCAGACCGCTGTTAGAGAGCGTGTTGAGCGGTTCAACCGTCATATCATGGTCACAGGTGATCTGGCAACTCAGGCGTATCTGACCGAGCAGATTGTCGCCCTGTGCCAGACGGTCGCGTTCGGCGACGGTCATCTGCGACGGTTCGCCTTCGTGAAACTGGACGCGGCAAGTGGTGCATTTAGCGTAACCACCGCAGCGGTGCAGTATATCGACTTCGCTGTCTTCCAGGGCCAACACCAGGCGCTTACCCTCTGGCACATCAAACGTCTGTCCGTCTTTTACGGTAATCTTGGGCATCAGAAATCCTCCTGTTTTTCACTGACACTATGATAACTTGTCGTAACGGATCACTGCGTTTCTATGTGCAATCTTTAATCCGTAGGACTGTCTCAACGAGCCAGAACCATCGCCAGTTCAAATAGCGAGCGATCTACTGGCCGGTGCCTGCCCGCGATGTCTTTCAGCGGCGTGGTGATGACTTCACTGCCGTTCATACCCACCAGGACGCCGAAATTGCCCTTATCCAGTTCCTCAACAGCAGCCGCGCCCAGACGTGTCGCCAGGATGCGGTCGGCAACTCCGGGTGTACCGCCGCGCTGGACATGACCGAGCTTGGTTGACCGCAGTTCAAAACCAATATTCTCCTGATGTTTCTCAAAGTATGCCAGGATGTCGTCGGCTTGATATTTGGCCCCTTCTGCTACCACCACGATCCCGTGCGCTTTGCCACGCTCGTAGGCTTTTTCCAGAATTTCGGCCACTTTTTCCGGGGTGGTGTCCACCTCCGGGATGATGATAGCCTCGGCACCACCAGCGATCCCCGACATCAACGCGATATAACCGCAGTCGCGACCCATAACCTCGATCAAAAAGGCACGGATGTGGGAAGACGCAGTGACCTTGAGACGGTCGATGGCTTCCAGCGCGATGTTGACGGCTGTATCGACGCCGATGGAAATATCAGAGCCGTACAGGTCGTTATCGATGGTAGACGCCACCCCCACCACCGGGAAATTCTTCTCGTGCAGGGCGTTAGCCCCGGTCTGCGAACCATTGCCGCCGATGACCACCAGCCCTTCGACATCGTGCTGGTGCAGGTTGCGGATGGCTTTCATCTGACCGGCGTCGGTTTTGAATTCTTCAGATCGGGCGCTGCCGAGGAAGGTGCCACCTTTCTGGATAATCCCACCGACATCCCGGCGTCCCAGTGCCTCAAACTCACCATCCACCAACCCGGCATAACCATAACGGACACCGAAGACCTCCCAGCCTTTATCGATGGCAACACGGGTCACGGCCCGGATGGCGGCGTTCATACCCGGCGCATCCCCACCACTTGTCAAAACTGCTATACGTCTCATAGGTCTCCTTATCCTCAAACTAAAGTACCGGTTCTAATTATGCCCGATTTTGGCAAAATATGTTTAACTCACAATTAAGCCGGAGCCGACTCCATGCAGACCACACCTCAATATTTTGACTTGCTCGACGCTTTTCCGGAGCAAGGATGTCCTATTTGCCGTCTCATCCTGCGCGACGAAGCCCGCTATATCAACGCGCTGATCTACGAGTATTTCAACGATAATGGCACGTTCCAGGCGTTTGTGGCTGGTCGCGGCTGGTGCAACACGCATGGTGCGCGGATTCGCCAGACCAAAGGCAACGTCCTGGGGCTGGCGCTGCTCTCTGGCGCGGCCTATGACGAGATTCTATCGCGGAGGGGGGGGGGCCTTCCCGGTGGGATGGCAGGGCTGCTGGGCAAAAATGCCACCGCCGATGCCCTGGAGCCGGTAGGACCGTGCGAAATCTGCACCTTTATGGATGGAGCCGAACAGCGCTATCTGGAAGCCGTCAACAACACCTGGAACGATGCCCGTTTTTCTGAGGCATATCGCCAGTCCGAGGGATTTTGCCTGCCGCATGTGCGCATGCTGCTGCGCCGGATGTCGGACCCGGCACCGCTGCTGGCGATCCAGCGGGAAAAGTGGACAGCGCTGCTCTACGAACTGCGCGATTTTGTCCAGAAGTATGATAAAGACAACGCGCTCGAACTCATCGGTGCGGAGGGTGATAGCTGGCGGCGGGCCACCCGTTATTTGATGGGCGAGGAAGGCGTATTTGGGATGCGCCGTCAGCCCAAGGCCTGATCCAGGTCCGCGATCACGTCATCCGGATGCTCGCCGCCGACATTGAGCCGGATCATGTTCACCGGGATGCCTGCCAGATCGCGGCCTTCGTCGCCCTGCTGCTGATGGGTGGAGATGGCCGGGATGGTCGCCACGCTCTTGATCCGCCCCAGATCGGTCGCCCGAAAAATAAGTTGCAGCCGGTCGAAGACCTGCCGCGCCGCCGCATGGCCGCCTTTGACGTTGAAGCTGAGCAAATGCCCGTAGCGGTTGACCGGATGGCTGTAGTCGTCCTCGCCATCGACCAGCCACATGTATTTCGCGGCGACCTCATGGCCGGGCGATTTGGGCAGGCCAGGATAGAGTACGGACTCCACCTGCGGGTGGTCGTTAAGATACCGGGCGACCTTCATGGCGTTCTGGCTGAGCATATCGACTTTGCTTCGCAGCGTACGCAGATCATTGAGCGTCATAATGGCGTTGAAGGGGCTGACCGAGGGACCGAAATCACGCGCTGGCAGCGTTTTGATGTACATGGCGAAGTTCTGGCGGGCCTCGTCGGGGGCAAACCGGGCGGTGATGTTATGGCGAGCGACCACCGCGCCACCGATGGCGAATCCGCTGATGGTCATGGACTTGCTGGTGGAATGCACCACTACATCGGCCCCGTGCAGCAGTGGGCGCATCAGCGCAGGTGTTGCCAGTGTCGAATCCACGATCAAGGGGATATTGTGGCTGTGGGCCAAATCCGCCAGGGCCGCGACATCAAAGACCGACAGCGTAGGATTGGTCGGCATTTCGCTGTAGAGGAAGCGGGTGTTGGCGTCGATCCGGGCAGCCCAGGCATCCAGATCGAGCGGATCAGGTACCCAGCGGGCATCAACGCCGCGCTCCCCCTGGTAACGTTCGCTGAAAAGCTGGAAGGTGCCGCCGTAGCAGCGGGCGCTGGCGACGAAATTGACCTGATCGCCGGTCAGGAAGGGGTTGGTTGACATGAAGACCGCTGCCGCACCCGACGATGTGGTCGTGGCTGCGACTTCGCCATCGAAGCCGTAGCCTTCTAACAGGGCCAGCGTCTCCTCCAGGTAATGGACGGTCGGATTGGCAATCCGGCTGTAGGTCCAGGAGGGCATGAGATAAGCCAGCGCTGCTTCCATGTGGTCGCTGTTTTCGAAGTGCTGCGCCGTGCTGAAGTAGGCCGGTTCGATGATGCTGCCCTGATTTTCCAGCGCGGCCTGGCCGGAATACAAGCCGTGTACAGCGATGGTGTCGAACTTTTTGCCACGCATGATGTCCCGCTGTCGGGCCGCCGCCGCCATCATGGCCTCACCCTGCTGGACGTAATCTTCAACGCTCATGGTAGTTCCATCCTATGTGTTATATCAACTGAACGCACTGGCGAAGAATTCGTGCAGGCGTTTATACAGCACCTTCTGGTTCTTCGGCCTGGAAATGCCGTGTCCTTCGTCATCGAACGCCAGCAGTTCGTATTTGACACCGCTCTTTTGCAGCGCCTCGGTGACGGTGCGCACATTCTCCGGCGTGACGTTGGGATCGCGCATCCCCTGGACGATGAGTAAACGCCCTTCGATCTGGTCCACGAAGTTAATCGGTGAGCGCTCGTGATAGCGCTCCGGCACCTGATCGGGCCTGCCACCCATCATCTCCTCGCTGTAGGGACGCAAATCGGGCCGGGTCGTCTCGTAATCGACCACCAGATCGGTCATGCCACACACGGGCGCGGATGCCGCCAGCACGTCTTTTTTCAGGCGCGTAATGCTGCACCAGGACGAATACCCGCCGTAGGATGTCCCGGTCATGCCGACCTGGCCCGCCTGGGCGATACCGGCGTCAATGAGCGCCTGGATGCCGGTGGCGATGTCGTCCTGTTCTTTACCGCCCCAACCCTCGACTTTGATCGCCTCACGGAAAGCCATGCCAAAACCGGTACTGCCGCGATAATTGGGGTCGAGTACGTTGAAACCTTCACGGGCGAAGAACTGAATCTGGTTGTTGATGCTGTCCGAACTGTGCGCGGTCGGTCCACCGTGAATATAAACCACCGTCCCGCGTGGCTCCCCCTGAGCGCGGTACAGCCAGCCCTGGATTTCCAACCCATCGACCGAAGTCCAGCGAACATCCTCAGCGGCGGTCAGGTCGTCGGGTGTCAGTGCCGTGCGTTCCCACACTCGCGATAGACTAACGAAGTTGGTGGGGTCCACATCCCGGATGGCGAAGCGGAAAATGTCGTTAGGCTGGCGCGAATTATGATAGGTGCCGATCCAGGTCTGCCCATCGACGGGCGCGACCGGCACCAACCGGCCCGGCAGTTCCGGCATCCGGATTTCCTCACCGGTATCCGGATTGAGCAAAACACAGCGGGTCCGCGCCTTGTCCACCTCGATCAGAACGATGCTGTTGCTGCCGTGCGGGACAAAGGCGTGTTCAATGTTACGGGCCGGGTCATCAACCAGCCAGCGCGGCTCCGGCTCATCCAGAGTCAGCACCCCCAGACGGCGATGCGTCGGAGTCTCCACCAGCGCCAGAATCCGCTTGCCATCGGGGAACCATGTCGCGGAGGTCTTCACCTCATCACCGAAGTTGAGCAGTTCGCGATCCTGGTGACCGTCAACATCCACTACCCACATCTGATCGCCGGCAGGGTGCAAATCGGAGCGCGGATAGAGCAGATGGGTACCGATGCTGTTGAGTTCAGGCCAGGTGAAGCCGTTCTTCTGCGGCTTCGCCAGCGGCACCCGCTCGCCCGTCTCCAGATCATGCCGGTAAAGCCAGGTCTGCTCGATCTCGTCACCGGATTCGACATCGAAATTGGCCCCGTAGAACAGCCAGCGCCCATTGGGATGCGGTTCCGCGCCGCGCATGAAGTAATTGGGATTCGGCTCCGTCAGCGGCTTCATATTGAGCGGATCGTCCAGATCGACCCGGAACAGTTGGCGGCGCTCGTCGCCCTGGTGATCCTGCACCACCAGCACGGCCTTACCATCTGGTGTCCAGTTGATGGCGAAGGTGTTTTCGGGTGTATCAGTCAGCCGGATGGGTGCCTGCGATCCGTCGGTAGGTGCGGCATAGACCTCGGCGGTGGGTGCGGTCCGCATCCACGACCAGGCCACCCAGCGGCCATCGCGTGAGGGCAGCGCTCCGTACATACCCGGCAGGGATAGCAGTGCATCAAGATATTCATCAGCATTCATCAAAGTTATTTTCCTTTGTTTTCCAGGTAGCGTGCTTCATCTCGGACAAAATCAACTGTCCCGGCAATGGTCGGATCAGGCAGGGTGCCGGGAGGCAGTGTGTGAACAGTAAAATCGAAGGGGTTGAGCCGGACCACGCCGACCTCATCCGGTCGGACCGGAGCCAGATACAGATGACGGCCATCATAACAGGTGCCGTCCGCTGGTTGCAGGATGACATTGAGACTGACAGCTTCCACCGGATACAGCGAGAACGTCACATCGTTGACGATATGCGTATGGCTGGCATCCACCAGCCCCATCATCGTCTGCGTGCGCTCACGCAGTCCCGGTGCGAGGTCTGCCCGCGCCGCATGATAGCCCATCGCATCCAGGATCATCAGCGTGGACCGTCCGCCGGTAATCGCGCAGGGCCACACCGCCGGATCGCACGACTCGCCCAGGTCCACCCGGTACGCCTGCGGGTCCAGTTGTGTCATCCAGGTATACAATCGGGGCAGCCGGTCCAGGTCGCCGCGCAGACCGTAAGTGTAAAGAATCAATGCGAATTATCCGGATCATTCAGATTGCCGCCACCGGATATGAAGGAACCCTCATCGAGCGGCAGCATCCGGGCGAAACCCGCATAGACAGCCACATTGGCCCGGTAGCGTGCGTTGGCCGAACTGAAGGGATAATCCTCGGCTTTCTCGCACAACCCCGCCGCCACCGGCGACAGGACCAACATATCCAGGCGGGCGTTGAGCGCTTTCTGTGTCTGGATCGGCGTGTGCTGAAAGCGCACCGACCAGACAAACATCGCATCTGGCAGCAGCGCGTTCAACACCGGCATCATCTCCGCTTGCAGGTGGGCGATGACCCCAGAAATTCCCTGGCGAATAGGCGATGTGACCATTTCCAACGCATCCGGCAGCACGACAAAGCCGTGCAATCGCAGCCAGCCCTGGTTCTGGGCGTTGATGATGGCACCGATGACCGCCTCAGCCGCACTGCTGTTAGTGAAGTACGATTTTTCTTGCTCCGTTGGCACACGCACATAGAGCGGAAACTCGGCCATATTTGTAAAGCCCTTCGTACAAAACCTAGATTATTTAGTAACCATCTCTATTGTACAATAGGAAAAAAGCAGAGAGGATGCCCTATGCCGACGGTGCTTGACGTGCGTAGTGCATTGGCAAATGGGGATAAGAAAGAAGCCAGTCGCCTGCTTGAGGCGATCTTGCGCGATGAACCCACAGCCGACGCCTGGTATATGGCGGCGCAACTGACCAGTAACGAAGATACGGCAGTCAAGTATTTGCGCCGTGCCTTGATGATCGACCCCGACCACCGGCTGTCCCGCGATATGATGCGCAAATTGGGCGGCACGGATAAGAGCGCGTCGGGTATTTTCGTAGAAGAATTTGGCGGATGGCTGCGCCAGCAAGGCGACCGCAGCCCGGTACTGAAGTATCTCAGCCCTTCACTGCGGTTGGTGGTCCTGGTCGTACTGCTGGTTGGATTGATCGGCGTGGTAGTGGCGGCTTTCACTTATGTTCAGGATAACCAGCCCGAACCGATCCCGGAAATCGGCCCAACCGCCGCGCCTCAGCAGTTCGTCACCTCTGAAATAGTCCTGAACACATTCCGTAACAACGGTATCAATGTCTATGGTGTTGAGCGCATTGAGGATGTCCGCATGACGGAAGGTTCCTGGACGCGCTTTTCGGTTTCCGGCGGCGGTGCTGTTTACACCATTGAACTCCTGGTTTATGACACATTATCCGATTTATTCCGTGACCAGGAGCGTGTGAGCAACACCGGCACCAACGTTTATCATCTTTATGGAAATGCCCTTCTCGGTTATCCACCCTCAATGGACGCCGACTTTGCGGACATGCTCAAGGGCGTGTTCGAGTTGAGCGGCAGGGCATAGTTATCAGGAGTGTAGCCATGAAACGTTATCTAACAACGGGCGCTGCACGCGGACAGGGACTCTTTGAGTATGCGATGATTATGTCCCTGGTCGCGGTTGTTGCGATTCTGGTCCTGGGCCTGCTCGGCGACGAAATTCAGGCGTCGTGGGAGGAAATGCGCTGCGCCATCGACGATGGTGCTGGCTGTGGTTGTGAGTTCGCCGAGAACATCACCAAAGGGCCGCGCCACTTATGCAGCGGACCCAATATGGCCTTCTCCACACTCACATCCTGTGGTGCTGCGACGGAACTCTCGATCGAGATCGATCATCCGGATTCAACGGGCGAATATGCGCTCATTTACGACGAAATCGCCAACGAATTCAACGGTTCCTTCTCTCTGAGCAGCAGCACGGTCTGCGATGCCATCCAGACCGGCGGCGTCAACGGTAGGATTATATCACGCCATACCGAGGATGAACGTACCCGCGAACTGTCCTTCAGCTTCGACGATGAGCCGGTCGATGGCGGCCCCGGTGGCAGCAGCCCCGGCAGTTCCGATGGCGACGCCGACGGTGACAGCTACCCGGACGATGTGGACAACTGCCCCTTCGTGTTCAACCCGCAGCAGATCGACAGCGATGATCCACCTGACGGTAAGGGTGACAAATGTGAGGGTGAAGGCGAAGGCGACTACGACGGCGATGGCGTTCTCAACGCCGAGGACAACTGCCCCTTCGTGTTGAATCCCGGCCAGGAAGACACCGACCCGGATACAAATGAAGGCGACGCCTGCGACCCCTATCTGATCGACAGCGACGGTGACGATGTATCCGACGCCACCGATAACTGCCCCTTCAAGCCCAACGGCGACAATCCCGGCGAGGACAACCAGGCGGATGTCGATGGTGACGGAATCGGCGATACCTGCGACCCCGATCAGGCCGACGACGACGGCGACCTGATTGTGAACGCCGACGACAACTGTCCGTCGATCCCCAACAGCAGTTATTGGAATGACGAGGACAAGAACGGTATCCGGGATGAAGCGACCGAATCGGTCTGCGATGACTCGGACCCGATGGTGTGCGATCCGCCGTTGGGCGTGCAGTCAGACAGCGACGGCGACGGCCTGGGCGATCTGTGTGACCCGGCCATTGGTCCCGGTCCTGATACCGATGGCGACGGTTATGCCAACTCGGTCGATAACTGCCCGACGATTGCCAATCCAGAACAGGCCGACGCCGATAACGATGGTCGCGGCGACCTGTGCGACAGCGGTACCAAATCCGGCGTCGATAGCGACGGCGACAAGATCGACGATGCGGTGGATACCTGCGTGTTAGTCCCCAACAGCAGCTACTGGACGGATACCAACCGCGACGGCTTGCGCACCACCGACGAGACGACCTGTACCGAAGTCGATGACGGCGAGGGCGGTTTCATCCTGGACTGTGATCCGCCGCTGGAAGGTGATCCGGAAGTCATACAGCCGAACGATGCCGATGCTGACGGTATTGGCGACATGTGCGACCCCGATCAGGTCGATAGCGACGGCGACGGCACAGTCGATGCCCAGGACAACTGCGCTCTCTATAATCCCGATCAGGCCGACACCGACGGCGACGGGTTGGGCGATACCTGCGATAACTGCCCGACCATCGCCAACAACGACGACACCGATCGGCAGACCGATAGCAACGGCAACGGTGTCGGCGATGCCTGCGACGTGGACAACACCGACAGTGACGGCGACGGGATTACCGACGACACCGATAACTGTATGACTATCGCCAATCCCGATCAGGCCGACTTCGACGCCGACAACATCGGCAATCTCTGCGACACCGAATACCGCGTCAACTTCGGCACCAACTACCCGGTCGTCATGGACGGCAAAACCTGGCAGGCGGAATACGGGCTGTATACGGTCAGCAACAGACGTATCAAACCGTTTAATGGCTTCACCGTCCAATCACCGACGCCGGATAACGCCGTGTACAAGGATTTCGCCTACGCCGATAACGACAATGTCAGTTTATTCTGGCGGCAAGACGGTTTACCCAACGGCAGCTACACCATCGTACTCCACTTCCTGGATAATCAGGACCGCTACTTCCACGTCTTCGTTCAGGATGACAAGAAAGAAAATAACTGGCATCCGTCCCATGCCGCTGGTGGCAAGAATAAAGGCACTACCCTGACGTACAACATCGACGTGACAGACGGCTCGGTACTGGTTGAACTCAAAGGCCAAAAACCCAAAATTTCCGGTATCGAACTGAAGATGACGGGTACCGGCGGTGGCGGCAGCGGAGAACTGCTGCTGCAACCGGTCCAGACACCCCAGTACGTGGACCTCAACGAGGCCCTGGATATCTCGATCACTGCGGTCGGCGATGGCAGCGAAGACATCAGCGTGACCGGCATGGACGGTGCCTTCATGACCCTCTCCGGGTCCGGCGGAAGTCGCACTTTGACCATTGAACCGACACTGGAAAGTCAGGTTGGCAATCACTATCTGACCATCACCGCTGACGACGACAGCAGCGATCCGATCACGCAGACCTTCGTTCTGACGGTGCGCGAGGCCAACCAGGGACCGGTCATCCGCCCTATTGGCAATCAGGATGCCCCGCTGCACCAGACCACCGATGTCATCGTCAATGTCGAAGGCCAGGGGACGATTACCATGTTTGCGGTCGGTGTGGTCTCGGACTTCATGACCTTCCAGGACAACGGTGACGGCACCGCGCTTCTGCGGCTGGAACCCATCTACGAAGGGGGTGTTGACCCTAATCCATGCCGCGACTGTGGCACCTACAATGTCACGGTCATCGCCAGCGATGGCAGCGGCCTGAGTACCAGTGACAGCTTTGAAATCAGCGTCGTCCAGGACAGCAGCAAGCGTGTCACCAGCGGCCTGCTCGTCCTTTACTACTTCGCAGATTACGACAATAACACCAGTCGGATTCCAGATACTTCTGGCACCGGTTCACCGTTGAATCTGGAAGTCGAGGATCAAGGGACCGTGCAGCCAGTGCGCGGTGGCCTGCGGATTGAGGATGGGCGCATCGTCTCGGTCAGTCCGGCATCACAGATTACCCTGCCCATCAATGAGTCACAGGAGTTCACACTGGAAGCCTGGATCGAGCCGCTGACGACCGATGTCTCGGATGGCAGCCGGCCCAAGCGTATCGCAGGTGTCTCCTATGATGCCCACAACCGCAGCTTCCAAATCGGTCAGGGATATAACAGCAACAACGGCGACCGCTACATCATGCGCGTTCAGACCAACAACAACCGCGAGGTCAAGTCGGATGCGAACGCCGTTGAAACTCGCTTGCAGCATGTGGTGGTCACCCGCTCCACCAGCCGCGATACCCGCATCTATGTCGACGGCGCTATGGTCGGCCAGGGTACGACCTGGGGCAACATCAACTGGCGCACCAGTTACCATTTTGTCGTCGGCGGCGAGCATCACGCCGATAATCGCTTCTGGACCGGCATCGTCTACATGGTGGCAGTCTACGACCGGGCGCTGACACTCACCGAGGTTCGTCAGAACTACGGTGTCCGCCTGACCCGGTAGGCACGGGAACTAATCCACTCCGATTGACGTCTGCATATCGTAGACAGATAAAGGAGTGGATTTCATGCGTACTCGTTTCTTCTTACTGTTCATCCTCATGGTCCTGTGCGCCGGGACCCTCTCGGCGCAAGGGGTCATCATCCCCCAACCGGGTGTTTTCACCGACCCATCCTGGCTCAAGATCGATTTCGTCCGCGTCCAGGCCACCATCGAGAATCAAATCGCCACTACCGAAGTCGATATGCAGTTCACCAACCAGGGTGAGGCGCTGGCCGAAGGCACCTTCGTCTTCCCGCTGCCGGAAGGGGCCGCCGTTGACCGGTTGGTTATGTTCGTGGATGGCGAACCCATCGAAGCCAAAATCCTGCGTGCCGACGAAGCCCGCCAGATATATGACGAGATTGTGCGCCAGTACCGTGACCCGGCGCTGCTGGAATACATCGGGCAGGGCGCGATTCAGGCCAACATCTTCCCCATCCCACCAGGCGACTCGAGGCGTGTCCAGATCACTTATGGGCAGGTCCTGGAAGCCGACAACGGCCTCATCCATTACCTGTATCCCATCCATGCCAGTGCCAACGCCGACCGCCTTATTGAGCAGATGTCGATCAGCGTGCGTGTGACCGGCGACGATCCCATCAGCACTATTTACTCGCCCAGCCACCGGGTCGCCATCAACCGCGAGAACACCGGGTTCAGCGCCGGTTGGGAGGCCAGCTTTGTCCAGCCGGGCGACGATTTCAGCCTGTTCTACGGCCTGGACAATGAGGCCATCAGTGTCAATTTACTCACCTACCGCGAAAGCGCCGGCGAGGACGGCTTCTTCATGCTGCTGGTGCAACCCCCGTTGGATTTGCCAGAGGACCAGATTATCTCCAAAGATGTGATCGTGGTCCTGGATCAATCCGGCAGTATGCAGGGCGAAAAATGGGATCAGGCCCGCGCTGCCGCCACTTACGTGCTGGAAAACCTCAAACCCCAGGACCGCTTCAACATGGTGGTTTTCAGCACCGGCGCACGCACCTTCAGCCTGGAAATGGAACCGGCGGAAGTCGCAGGGGAAGCGGTAGATTGGATCGACGGCATGTACGCTGAAGGCGGCACCGACATCAATCTGGCGCTGATCCTTGCGCTGGAAATGGCGCACCCGGAACGGTCCACCACAATCCTGTTCCTGACCGACGGCCTGCCCACTGAGGGCGTCATCGAAGCGGACAACATCCTGGCGAACCTGGGCGATATGATCCAGCCCAATGTTCGCATCTTTACCTTCGGTGTCGGTAACGATGTCGATACCTTCTTGCTGGATTCCATTGTGCAGGATTTCCGGGGTACGGGTTCGTATGTCCGCCCGACCGAACGTATCGACGAGGAAGTCGCCAGCCTGTATAACAAGATCAGCGCTCCGGTGCTGACCAACCCGGAACTGCGCTTCGATAGTACACGAGTCGAACTGCTGTATCCGGCACAGTTACCCGATCTCTTCGCCGGGGAACAGTTGACCGTCGTCGGGCGTTACCGCGACTCCAGTGACAATGTGATCGTGCGCTTACAAGGGACAGTCAACGGGGAAGCCCAGACCTTCGTTTACGACGAACTGGCCCTGCGCGGACGTGCCGGTGGTGAAGACTTCATCCCGCGCCTGTGGGCCACCCGCCGCATCGGTGATCTGCTCAACAGCATTCGTCTTAACGGTGAAAATCCGGAACTGGTGGATAGTGTCGTCAGCCTGAGCCTGCGCTACGGCATCATCACACCGTATACCAGTTTCTTGATCGAGGAAGACGATATTCTCTCGCAGCAGGGACGCGACCGGGTGACGGAGAGTTTCCGTCAGGAGGCCGAGGAACTCGCCGAAGTCGTGACCGGTGAGGATGCGGTTGCCGCCGCCGACGACATTGGCAATCTGGCAGGCGCAGCGGCTCCACAGGCCATGCCCACCCAGACGATGCCAGCACCGGGTAGCGTTGACAAAGATGCCGATGGTACGATAGCAGAACCACAGACGAACGCACTTCAGACGGTCGGCAGCAAGACCTTCATCTGGCGCGACAGTGTGTGGACCGACACCAGCTTCCAGCCAGACACGATGGAGACCGAGAAAGTCGTCTTCCTCAGCGATGCCTACTTCGCGCTGCTGGACGATATGCCCGAAGTGGCGCAGTATCTGGCCCTGGGCGATCACGTCATCATTGTGATCGACGGCACCGCCTACGAGGTCTTGCCGGAATAGCGCACACCAATAACCACCGCGACAACGACAGTAAACGCGAGTTCAAGCTCAAAATCGCGCACGCTGTCGATGTCGCGGATCAACCAGTTAACGGCCATCAACCCCGCGCCAAACGCGAAGGCTCCCAGGCCCCAGCGACGGCGCGGGTGGCCCGGTTGATACATGAAGGTCATCGTCACGCCCGCCAGCATAATGGCGGCACTCACCAGCGGAATAACGGTTTCGCTCATCGGTCCAGTTTACTCCTGGCATCCCCCTGCATTACCAGGGCTTCTGCCTCTTCTCGTTCGATAATGGGAATATCGCCGGGGATGCTGTATTTCAACGCGGCCACAGCCGCCCCCCAGCGCAGCGCCATCGGCAGACGCTTGCTCTCTTCCGTGAGATAGCCATACAGGAACCCGGCGGAAAAGGCGTCGCCGCCACCGATCCGCCCGACCTCTACCGCCTCAAATACCGGCTGCTGGCAGGGGACATGATCGCGGCTGTCGCAGCCAATCGCCCCATCCGCGCCCATCGTCATCGCGATGGTCGCCTGGGGATAGGTGCGCGAAAAATGCGCCAGAATCTCGTCCGGCGGCACTGCATCGCTGAATCCATAAACCTGCCGGGCGTCCTTGAGCGGGATGAACAACACATCCGCCGCTTGCATGAACGGCTCACAGGCCGCGCGGGCCGCTTCCGGCGACCACAGCTTGCTGCGATAGTTCACATCGAAGCTGACTTTCCAACCCACATCCTTTGCCATCGCCAATGCCCGATGGGCGGTGGCGGCGGCGTTCTCACCGATGGCGAGCGTGATGCCGGTCAGATGCAGCAGACGCGCACCGGCAGGATAGAAGAGATGGGTGGGCAGGTCTTCCGGCTTCATGTTGCTGATAGCGGTGTTGTCACGGTCGTAGATGATGCGGCTGTAACGCGGTGCCTTGCCTTCTTCCATGAAGTAAAAGCCGACACGGTCTGCATGCGTCCAGACCACATGGGCCACGTCGATCCGATAGCGGGCCACCGACCCTGCGATCAGATGGCCGAGTGAGTTGTCGGTCAGGCGCGAAATCCAGGCGACCTTCAACCCCAATCGGGACAGTCCAACCGCCGTGTTGAACTCACTCCCGCCGACATGGGCCTCGAACTCGGTTGTCTGCTCAATGCGGCGCATCCCTGGCGGCGTGAAGCGCACCAGAGTCTCGCCCAATGTGATCACATCGTACATAGCCCCCTCATTCTGTGAACATATCCTTCACCGGCACCGTTTCGCCCAGAATGCGCGATTCAAATGTGTCATCCGCACCATAAGCACCCACACGGTCGAACCGTCCATTCTCGTGTACCCACACTTCGATCACCTCATGCGCCGGGTCCACAATCCAGTATTCACCCACGCCATGCTGCTCGTATGCGCGGTATTTCTGCTGGCGGTCGTGTTTGGCTGTACCCGGCGAAAGCACCTCAACCACCAAATCGGGCGCACCCACCAGCCGTTTTTCTTCAACACGGCAGCGGGAATCGGGTGCAATGTAGAGTACATCTGGTTCGTAGATGTTGTACTCGTCCAGATAGAGTTCAATCGGTGCCATTAATACTTCCCCACCTTTTGGGGTGGCAATCCGCACAAGCAAGAGGAGAATTTGCCGAACGATCCGTTGATGTTTGGGTATAGGGGGCATATCAATGACGACCTCTCCATCAACAAGTTGAATTAAATCGTGATTCTTATATTCAGGGAACTCAAAGTAATCTGCTGCGATGATCCTGGTTTGAACGGACTGAACCATAGAACAACCTTTTTAACCAAATGGACCGCACAACACTATTATGCCACATCCGCCTTTTCTCGCTTAAGCGTTTCTGGCACACCCATACCGAAAGTAATCGCCGCCAGCACACCGGCACCGGCGATCACCAACGCCGACGCGCCCAACGTCAGCGCACCAGCCACCCATCCGACCACCAGCGGGCCGCCGCTCGCCCCCATGTCACCGATCAGACGCCACACCCCCAGGAATTCGCTGCGGGAATCCGGTGGGGCCAGGTCCGCGCCGATGGTCATCATGGTGCCGGAACTCAGCCCGTTGGCGAAACCAATCACTGATGCAGCCAGTGTCAGAGTCAGGAAGCTGCCTGTTAGTGGCACCATTGCCATCCCCAACGCTTGCAGGGCAAAGCTGGGGACAATCGCATACTTGCGTCCCTTGCGGTCCATAATCATGCCCGCAGGGAAAAACATCGCCATATCCACCGCCGCCGCGATGCTCATAATCAGGCCGATGTCCTGCACTTCCAACCCGATGACATCCGAACCATAAAGCGGGACAATCGCCTGGGTGCCGCTGCGAATCATCATGACGAAAATCTGGCCCACACCAGCGATAGTCAGGAGCCGCCGATTCGCCCTGACCATGCTCAGGAGGCGAGTCTGCGGGGCAAGCTCCGGGCGTTTGATTTTGTGGTCGGGCAGCGCCCAGGCGACAACGATAAAAGCTATCGTAGTAAACACACCAAATGCCAGGAAGGTCGCTCGCAGACCGAAAGCCGCTGCAATGGCTGCACCGGTCGCCGGACCCAGGAATTTACTCAGACGGAACACCCCACCAAACAGCGCAATTGCCCGACCGCGCCGGGTAGTGGTCACGGTGGACGAGATATAGTCATGACGGGCGACATTGTACAGGGCCGCACACATGCCAGCGACCAATCGATAACCGATGGCTTCCGGCACCGATGTTGCCCAGAACAGTGCCATCGTAGACACGGCCGTTCCCATCAGGCCGAAGAGCATAACCTGCCGCGAGCCTAATCGTCGGAGCAGCATCCCGGCAGGCACATCCGCCACAATCATGCCCAGACCTTCACCCGCCAGCAGCAGTCCGATCAGACCATAAGTGACGCCAAAATCGGCCGCATACAGCGGCAGCACCGGGATCAACATGCTGTGCGCGAACATATACGCCAATGAGGGAACATAGAGTGGGAAGAACAACGGGTGGCGCAGAACCTCCCGGACGGCATCCAGTTTCAAAATCTGTTATCTCGCCTGCGGAAACATAATGTCCATTGTCGATGCTCTTCAAGATGGCGTCAATAGAACCGTTAAGGCAGTGTAGACCATATCCCAAACTTACGCACATATGTACGATTCTTATCGCAGATTTTATTGGGATATTTAATCTTAACTTAATCGTTTTTTCCCAAAATTTAACCGGAATAACCCAATTTTATCCAACCGCTGGATTATGCCTGTTCAAAACCTGTCTAAAACCTGTTCAAAACTTTGAACAGGCAGCACCCCACCTGTTCAAAACTTTCGACAGATTTCCCAAGTTGGGAAATGGCATTTCCGACTTTTCGACAGCCCTGTACAGACCTTCAAAAGTTATGCACAGGCACCTGTTCAAAACTATATCCCACATATCCCAGGCCTTAACATTCAGTTGGGTTATGTTCGGCCCTGAATTGGGTTTTGGCCGGGGATGCTGTGATATATATCCCACATTACAAAGTATCTTTCAGAGTTTTGAACAGTTTGAACAGGCTCTACTACTGCAACTATTCAATATATAACTGTATACCCCTTCAAATTACTTTCTAACCGCACCGGCTAACCCAAAATCCGGGATGATGCTACACTTAGGCTGAGCGGTTTTCAGTTAAGTCGGGTAAAGTCATGGACCACACATCAACACAGGCATACATCGCCCAACTGGAGCGCAAAGTCCAGAACCTGACCAAGTTGGTCGAGGTCAACGGCCTGCTAAACAATGTGCTTCTGCGTACCGATGTTAATACCGATGCGGTTCTCAGCTATATGATGGATACCGCCGCTGATCTGACCGAGTCTCAGGGTGCGGCGGTCTTGATGTGGAACGAGACCAAACAGGAACTTCGTTTCACCGCGACCAACAGCAGCAACCGTTCAGCCCAGTCCTTGATCGGTAAGCTGGTGCCGACGAACAGCATTGCCGGATACGTGGTGCAGGAACAGCGTCCCATTATGGTGAACGATGTCTCAGCAGACCCACGTCATTACGGCAAACTGGATGCGGAGATTGAATTTGTCACGCGCTCGGTTCTTGGCGTACCGCTGATTTCTAACCAGCGGGTTGTTGGCGTGCTGGAAGTCGTCAACAAGCAAAAGCCACCCTGGACTCCGGCGGATCGTAGCAATCTGATGCTCCTGGCAGGTCAGGCGTCGATTGTCATTGAGGTGGCCCAGTTGCTCATCAACTTGCAGCACGCCTACAGTGAATTGAGCGAACTGGATAAGCTTAAAAGCGATTTCATCGGGATTGCCAGCCATGAACTGCGCACACCGCTGGGCATCATTCTCGGCTATGCCAGTTTTCTCCAGGAAGACCCGGATTCGACCGTGCGGTCGCAGGCGAGCAAAGTGGTTGAAAGTGCGCTGCAACTGCGCCGCATCATCGAGAGTATGGTCAATCTCCGTTATATACAGCAAAAGAGCAGTGATTTGAAGCTTGAACTGCATTCACTCTCGGTCCTGATCGAGGACCTCCGGCAGGATGTGACCGATCTGGCGCAGGCAGGAAAGTGCCATTTCGTGTTTAACTGCCGCGACCAATCGACCGATGTGCTGGTGGATCGTATCCGTATCGGCATGGCCCTGATGAATATTGTTAACAACGCCATTAGCTTCAGCCCGGTTGATGGGACCATTACTATCGAAGCCTATGTGCGCAGCGCTCGTGAGGCGATTATCCGCATCCACGATCAAGGCATCGGTATCGAACCGCTGGAGATCAACAATATCTTTGAGGAGTTCTATCAAGTAGAAGACCATATGGTGCGCAAACATGGCGGCCTGGGCATCGGTCTGAGCATCAGCCGGGCGGTTATCCAGGCACATGGCGGCACAATCTGGGCTGAAAGCGCGGGCGTCGGTCACGGTGCCACCTTTAACGTAACCCTGCCTCTGGTCAGACCGGATGGCATGGAATAAGATAAATTCAGAAGTTGGTACAGGAGGAGCAAGCTATGGCGATTTCATTTACCTGGTTGGGTCATTCCGCCTTTGAGTTGAACATCAACGGTCACTCAGTCCTGTGTGATCCATTTTTGACCGGCAATCCGCTGGCCGCCACAACTGCCGATAAGGTCAATCCTGAGCTTATTCTGTTGAGTCACGGACATGGCGACCATGTGGGTGACACAGTGGACATCGCCAAACGCAACGGTGTGCCGGTTGTCAGCAATGTCGAAATTAGCAACTGGCTGGCCGCAAAAGGTGTGGAAAATACCGTTGGCGTTAACACTGGCGGGACCTATCACGCCGAATTCCTTAAAGCGCAGTGGACTATCGCCCATCACAGTTCCGGACTGCCCGATGGCACTTACGGTGGTATGCCTAACGGCTACATCATCATGGCTGATGATCTGAAGCTGTACTACGCTGGTGATACTGATGTGTTCTTCGAAATGCAGTTGATCGGCGACATGGGCATTGATGTCGCCTTCCTGCCCATCGGTGATTTCTTCACAATGGGAATCGAAGGGTCGCTCAAGGCCATCCAGTTTATCCGTCCGAAGATGGTGGTGCCGATGCACTACAACACCTTCCCGCCGATCCAGCAGGATGTGGCGGCCTGGGCCGAGCGTGTGAACAAAGAGACAGACGCCGCACCGATTGTGCTGGACCCCGGTGGGTCGCACACGGTTGAAGGCTAGCGAGTATAGTGGGGCGGTCCTGCGGGTCGCCCCAATAACCTGTCATGATTGAGCAAGGAACACGCATGCAGGCAGCAGAATTCCTGTCACTGCCGGAATCGATGCTGCGTGTCGAGCTAATCGACGGGATGATTGTCTATGGGGAATCACCGATGAGTCCAGCGCCACATCCGGATCAGCAGCATTCTGCAGCGGCACTATTCAGGCTGGTGGATGCCAACGTGAGCGATGGAAAGCTTTTGTTCGCACCGGTCGATATTCTGCTGGATGACCACACCGTCCTCCAACCGGATGTCATGTGGATCGCACCGGACAGCCGCTGTGTTTTTCGAGATGGTCGCTACCGCGATGCTGCGCCCGATTTGGTGATTGAGATACTCTCACCGGCTACAGCCCGATATGATAAGACCGTCAAATTCGATTTGTATGAGCGCTACGGCACCCAAGAATATTGGATTGCTGATCCGATCAATCGCTATTCAGAAGTGTGGACTGCGGTCGATGGACGGTTTATGCGTCATGGTGTTTTCGGTGAAACGGACGTATTTGAGTCACCCCTGTTGCAGACAACGATCCGGTTGTCGGGAATCTTCCCCTGAGAACACCCAACATTATCGCGTCATTTATTCTGGTCTGGTTCGCTGTCCTGGCGATACAGTACGCCAATGTAACGCCAGTGTTTGAAGCTGCCGACGAAGCCGCCCATTTTCTCTATGTACATCATCTGCTGGCGGATCACAATCTGCCCTTAATCCGCAGCCGCGATGCTGTCGCCGCACAGACCACACCGGTGGACCAGTGGGCTATCGAGAGCCACCAACCGCCGCTTTACTATGCGGTTGGCGCGTTGCTGATAAGCTGGACGGACCGCAGCGACGTGGACGACTATCTGCGTCCCAACAATCTGATTTTCCTGCGCGGCACAACCGACGATAATCACAACAAATGGCTGCACAGTCCGGCCCATACCGGCGGTGATACCCATATATCTGTGATGATTCTGCGAGGCTACAGCATCGTTCTGGGCATGGGGACGCTCTGGTTTGTCTACCGTACCGGGCGATTGGTTCTGGGCGCTGCCGGTGGATTGGCCGCCATGCTCCTGGTCGCGTCGATCCCGACCTTTGTCTCGATCAGTGCCAGCATCAACAATGATAATCTGGTGACGTTTCTTTACAGCGCCGGGGTGTATTGGGTTCTTTCGACACGGACGAATGTGTCTCTGCGCGATGCTCTGGTGGTCGGTCTCATCCTGTCGGCGATTGCGCTGACCAAGCTGACCGGTGTTTCGTTGTTTGTCATTGTCTACGGGGCGCTGCTGCTGCGGCGACGGGGCGAGGCGGCGCAGGTCATTGCGGTATCGCTGGTGATGGCGACAATTCTGGCGGTATGGTGGTATCTGCGTAACTGGGACCTGTACGGCGATCCGCTGGCGCTAGGGGCGACCCGGTCGCTGTGGGGGCGTGAATACGAAATCGCAGCCACATCGGGCGACCCACTGGCCGAACTGGTGCGGATCGGGCGGTCGTTCTGGCTGATGGTCGGGCATTTGCATAATCCGGTCTATGGTCCGGCGTGGGTGTATGCCTATGCCGCTGCTATTACGTTGCTGGCTTTGTTTGGGACGTTGTGGGGGCGCGAAGAATCGCGTCCGACCCGTAGGGACGGTATTCTTGCCGTCCGCGAAATCTTGCTGGCGGTGTGTATGGTGGTTGGGTTCATGCTGCTGGCGGGTACGCGCAGTGTCGATATATCGTATGGGCGGTTGCTGTTCCCGGCGCTGGTAGGATTCGCGCCGTTGATGGTAGCGGGTTGGCGACGACTATTGGGTCGCCGCCTGATGCTGATCCCGGTGCTGCCATTGACCATGATGACGTTGCTGGTGCCATTTTCACTGCTGCCGCGAGCCTATCCGCTGCTGATTCAGACCGAAATTCACAACGGTGTCGATTATATCGGGACCGACGCCGGCGGGTTGGAACTGGTCGCCTACACGGTCGAGCAGAACACGGTAAGGCCGGGTGATACCCTGACCGGCCATGCCTATCTGCGTGGTACGCACCCACAAAACCCGGCCTTGTTCCTGACCGCTGTCGATAGCCTGACCGGCGCGACATTGGGCCACACCGAGATTTATCCCGGCATGGCTCCCACCGATACCCTGCCGCCGGAGCGCACCTATCGCTTCGATTGGTGGGTAGATGTGGAGATGACCGCTGCGCTGAGTCCGCGCCTGATCGACTTACACCTGTCGTGGTATGTGCCGGATGCCATGCTATCGATCCCGCAGGTGGATGGCAGCGGCGTGGCCCTGGGTGAGCGCGTGATTCTGCGTGGACCCGTGTTGATCGATTCCGATTATCAACCACGGCCAGAGAACACAACTCCTGGAATTAACTTCCATTGGGATGATGTAACGGTTGTTCTGGAGGGCTATACGATCCGCGATGGCGAACTAAAACTCTACTGGCGACCTTCGCGAGCGGCTGATCCCGATTGGGTGGTTGCGGTCCAGGTGGTGGATGCGGATGGTAATATCATCGCCCAGGCGGACGGCCCACCAGCCAGTTATCCGCCGGATGTGTGGCAGGAATATGTGATGTTTGAAGACACCCGCCGGGTAGACATTCCGGCGGGTGCTGAGGTGTTGATCGGCTGGTATCGCCAGTCGGATTTTATGCGGGCCAGCAGCGGTGGTGCGGGCGAATTCCGCGACCGGCTGTACGTTATTCAGCCGCCAGTGCCGTGATGATCTGCTCCACGTTGTAGCGCATGAACTCGATGTACGTGCTGACATCTTCATCCAGATTGTCACTGTACAGCCCGATGATCTGCCCATCATCCGTCACCAGATCGGGATCATCGACGAAGATCACCGGTGCGTCCGTTTCGGTCACATCTTCGACCACCATCACGCGGAAACCATAGGGTACAGCAAAATACGCCAGGAAGTTGTGGTTGGTCACCAGCTTTCGATTTTCAACCGTCTCCACCTGGGAGTCGATGGCCTGCTTGAGCGATTCCAACTGCTGGAAATAGCGATAAGCCTGATCCTGGTAGCGGGCGGCGTTATCGGGATCGGCAGCGCTGAATGCTTCCCGGATGTTCTCGACCCATATGATGACGTTATCCACATCAAACCATACATAGGGGTTGCAGGGACCACACTCGGCATCGTCGCCCAATCTGCCGATATATGCGGCGGCAGGGCGTACCCAGGCGTTCTGCACGGTAAGCCCATCAGCTTCAACGATGGACTCGACCTCGCCGAAGTCGTCCACCAGCGCTTCCAGACTGATTTCCGCGCCGGATGCAAACGAGAGAGTCAGCGGAATCGGATCGCCCGGTTCCAGGTCGCGGGTCAGGTTGATGAGCATGACATGGAAACCGCCCGGTTCCAGCACCGCCTCACCCTCAATCGAGATTCCGTCAACTGGTGACATCCGCATGACGTCGTTTTCCATGCGTGTCTGGTGAATTTCCACCACAGCGGCAGCCGGGCTATCGGCAGCGATCAGCGTGTCGTCGCCCTGAATCACCATATAGGCCGCGCTGACCGCGCCACCGCCGTGCATGGCCGCGCCCATGCTGGTCGCAAGCATGGGGACGCCTTCGGAGACGGCGACCAGATTGTCGCTATCCAGGTCATCCACGCCGTTGATCAGGACCAGATCGGCATCTGGTGTCTCCGTTGTCGTCACTGTGACCAGATCACCGCCGACATTTCGGGCGACATCCGCGATAATGGGATTCGTTGCGACCACCTGAAGTGTGTCGTCGGTTTGAGCCGGCATAACCAGCAGTACCCCGATAATCAGTGCAAACAGTTTCAAAATTTTGCTCCTATTGGTTGAGTGAAGCAACACCTCGATATGCTATCATGGAGATAATTACATGGCGAGATAGATATATGGACCAACATAAACTTCGGCTGCAACGACTGCGTGACGCCGGTCACAAAGTTACCAAAGCACGCCAGACTATTCTGGAAGTGCTGGAAAGCCATCACGAACATTTGACCTCGGCGCAGGTTGTAGATGAGGTCGCACAGCGCGATTCCTCGATTGGCCGGGCCAGCGTGTTCCGGGCGCTGGACCTGTTCACACAACTGGCGATTGTACGTCCTACCTATATCGAAAGCAGCATGAGTCCGCACTATGTGCTGCTGCCCGACGGCCACCACCATCACATCATCTGTATGCAGTGTCACCGCGTCATCGAGTTCCAGGACTGCGGTCTGAGCGAACTGGCGGACCGTCTGGAAGTGGAGTTTGATGTGCAATTAACAGGCCATCTGTTAGAATTCTACGGAATCTGTAAAAACTGTATCCACAGCGATAAATAGATGAACAACCCCGAAGCGATACCTGAGTTCGCCCGTCTGGCGCTGGTACCGGTCGCCAACCCGGAGACCGCCGAAGACCTTTTGCGATTGGCAACCGCACTGGTGTATCCAGAGGATGGTCGAATCATTGCCCTGACAGTGGCTCTGGGCGATGTCGAACAGGCGGCGAAGACCCTGGAACAGGTTCAGCCGATTGTCGAAATGCTGGTGGAAGAAGGCTACAACATTGAATTGGAATCCACCGAATCGACCAGCGTGGCACGCGGCATTCTGGATACCGCCCGTGAGTCGGGTTCGGACCTGATTATTCTGGGCATCTACCAGCGCCAGCGCGGTCAGGTTACCCTGGGGACAGTCGTTGAGAGTGTGCTGGATACGGCTCCCTGCGATGTGCTGATCTATCGCAGTGGCGACAACGGTGATTTCAGTCGGATTGTGCTGCCCATTGACCCGAATTTTCAGTCGCAGGCGGCGGCGCGTGTCGGTATCCGTCTGGCGCAGCGGCGGCAGACAAAGATTGAGGCCATGTATGTGCAGCCATCGGGGCGATCCTATTATGAAGGACTGGCGCACATTGAAGCGACTTTCGCCGGGGTGCCGGGGCAGAACAGGGTCAAACGGACGGTCGTAACCGCTCAGGACCCGACTGATGCTGTCCTGGTGCGCACCTACGAGGAAGACCTGATTATTGTTGGATTCACCGAGCGCAGCGAGTTCGAGCGCTGGATGTTCGGTGATCTGGCGAAGGAAATTCTTAATCAGGCCGAGGGACCCGTTATCATGGTCTCACGGTCGCTGACCAATGGGAAGGCCAGCGAGCGGTTGGGGCGGCGATTGCTGAACTGGCTGCGGCCCACACTGACACGGGTCGAGCAGCAGGAGATTGTGCGCAAAGCCAACGAGATGTGTGCGCCGGACCTGGATTACATCGTCCTGATCCTGGTATCAGCGGCCCTGGCGTCGCTCGGCCTGCTGCTCAACAGTGCGGCGGTGGTCATCGGGGCCATGCTGGTCGCGCCGTTCATGTCGCCGCTGACAGGTGTGGCGGTGGGACTCTCGGTCGGTCGTGTCTGGATGGCCCGGCGGGCGTTGTCGTCGCTTTTAATCGGTGTGCTGCTGGCGGTGCTGGTGGCGGTGTTTCTTGGCGTCATACTGCCCATAAACATCCCCACTGACGAAATGCTGGCACGCGGTGAACCGACGCTGTTGGATGCAGCGGTCGCATTGGCGGCGGGGGTGGTCGGTGCCTATGCCACCGCCCGCAAGGACATCCCGGCGGCGCTGGCCGGTGTGGCGATTGCCGCCGCATTGATGCCGCCAGTCTGCACGATTGGCCTGGGGATCGCGTTTCAGGAAGCTGATCTGGCCTACGGCGCGGCCATTCTGTTCTTTACCAACATTGTGTGCATCATCGCCGCCGGAATGATTGTCTATCTTTGGCTGGGCATGATGGTTCGTGAACAGGAAGGTGTCTCCCGGCTGGCGCAGGTGGTGGCGATTAGTCTGTTTTTGCTGGCGGCGCTGCCAGTTGTGCTGCAATTGGCGACGATCACCCAAACGGCGATGCTGGATAACCAGATTCGCGAGGAGTTTCAGGCCGCGATACAGCCGGCTGATCTGGTGTCGATGGAGTTTAACCACGACGAAGACACCCTGCGGGTGATTGCGCTGATCCGGTCGCCGCGTGCGCTTACCCAGGCGGAGATTCGCCAGGTTCAGTCCGAACTGACGAAGCGCCTGGGCGAGCCGATTCGCCTGGAGGTGATCGTCCAGGAAGTTATTCTGTTCGAGGTTGATCCAGACTAAAACTGCGAACTATTGTTGGAATTACGTCCGGGTAGTACAAGACTGAGTAGCGGATTAGGAAATCGACGTGTCAGCGTGATTGCGAAGAAGGTCTCTGCCAGTGTCGGTAATTTAGACACCTCGACCAGTACACCTTCATCCAACTCATCCTTCACCACAATAGGCGGCAAGACCGCCAGCCCGGTATGCTCACGCGCTACCAGGCGCAGCATCGCCATGTCATCGACCTCAGCGACGATCTGCGGATGGATACCCATACGATTGACCAGCGCATCAAAGCCTGTGCGAATACTCGACTCTGGCGCAGGAACGACCAGTTTCTCATCCCTTAGCAGCAGTTCCATTGACAAATGATCACGTTTTGGGTGAGGCTGCCCAACCAGGCTGACGGGTTGCTTGTCTATGGCGTGGGCAACCCACCTTGTCATCTCATCACGTAGTGGCACAATATTGGAGAGGACAACATCGAGTGTATAGGCTTCCAGCCCACTGAGCAGTTCATCCAACCTACCAGAACGGATAATTACCTCTACTCCTGGCTTTGCTAACGGCGTACTGAGAAAGCCGATCTGGAAGTTCCGTGATAATGTCGCGAGCGCACCAACACGCAGCACATTACGCTTCGGTGTTTTATGCGCGTCGAGTGTTCCCTCTAACTCATCACCTTTAGCGAAGATCGCGTCGGCAAAATCCAGCGCGATATGCCCGGCTTCGGTCAGTACAAGCCGCCGTCCGATACGTTCAAACAAAGGCTGTCCCAGGTAGGTTTCCAGTGCGCTGATCTGCATCGAGAGAGCAGACTGAGCGATGTTGTGCTTCTTCGCAGCGCGTGTGAGGTTGCCCTCGTGTGCCATAATCCAGAAGTAACGCAGGTGGTGGTAGTTTAGCATCTCGTGTAGTTCGTTCTTGAAAAGTGAATGATTTTCCCTGATACATATATTTTTATGATCGTTCTTTGCATGATACCCTTGGTTCGATTTCAAAGCAAGAGGAGCGTCTGTTAGATGGATGGTGTTATGGTGACGAATCTGGCGCTTGTGGGTTATCTCGCGCCGCTTTCATTGATAATTCTGGGGATTATGGTACAGCTAAACGTATTGCGATCTGTTGATCCGGTCTTCCGCCTTGGACGCGCTGCCGCCATTGGATCATTTCTGGGGTCCCTCGTGATAGGTGTTATCGTCTTTACATCTGGTACGATGGTCAGCCGGGTGATCGGCATTGGTGATGTGGGTATTTCTCTCCGGCTGGATGCACTTAGCATTGTAATGATCTGGCTGGTGACTTTTCTGGGTGCGCTGCTGATCCAATTCAGTCGCAACTACCTGGATGGTGATGTGCGTCAGGCTGCGTTTTTCAGCCGTCTGTACTTGACGATGGGTGCCGTGCTGCTGCTGATTCTAGCGGGAAATCTATGGCAGTTGGTACTGGCATGGATCGGGACGAGTTTTGCGCTGCACCTCCTGCTGGTGTTCTATTCGGAACGCCCGCGTGCCATCCGTGCTGCGCGTAAGAAGTTTATCGTTGCACGCACTAGCGATGTGTGTTTGGTCATCGCAGCGGTGTTGATCGCGCAAGCCTTTGGGACGACTGATCTAGGCGCAATTCATACGGCGGCCAGCGAAGCCCTTACCATGAATACAGCACCCGGCAGCATCGGTATCGCGGCGATCTTAGTTGTTATTGCTGCCGCCTTGAAATCGGCCATGTTTCCGTTTCATGGTTGGCTTCTCGAAGTGATGGAAACCCCGACCCCGGTATCGGCTCTGCTGCACGCTGGCCTGCTCAATGCAGGGATATTCCTTGTCGTGCGCCTGGGGGAAACCGTCTTTTTTTCGACCCCGGCGCTAATCCTGCTGATCACCGTTGGTGGCTTCACGGCAATCTTTGCCTCGTCTGCCATGATTACGCAGAGCAGCGTCAAGGTCTCGTTAGCATATTCCAGTGCCGCGCACATGGGCTTCATGCTGATGTTGTGCGGGTTCGGGGCGCACAGCGTCGCTATCATGCACCTGATCGCCCATTCTTTTTATAAGGCACACGCCTTCCTGTCTTCCGGTAGTGTTGTCGAGTATGTGCAGAGTACTGGTTCCCAGAAGCTGAACATGGTACCGCATCCCCTGAGCCTGATGGCGAATTTAGCGGCCTCGCTGTTCGTCTTCCTGGCAGTGGCAACCGTGCTGGGTGTCGATGTCACCAAGCGACCGGGCGAAACTGCCCTGGGTACGATCTTTGTGATCGCCGTGGCCTATCTATTTGTGAAGGGTACAACTGGCAAGGCCCCCATCGTTGTGATGGGACGCACTGCACTGATGGCAATGCTGGTGACGCTTGCTTTCTTCGCCCTCGAACTGAGCGCGGCGGCACTTTTGGGTGATGTGGTCGCTGTCTTCCCCACACCGGATACACTGACCTTGATTGCAATGGTGCTGGCGGTAATCGCTTTTGGTAGTGTGACACTGCTCAGTGCGTTGTTGCCAGCACTGGTGAATCGTCCAGCGTGGAAAGCGTTCTACGTCCACTTGAAGAACGGCTTTTATGCCAACACTCTGTTTGATCGCATCGTTCGTGTTGCACGTTAATCGCTGAAATTTGACACTGGAGGAAAATTAAGATGGCTGTTCGCGCCCAACTTGAAACGAACTTTGTTGAAGAACAGGCCGCACGCCTCACAGGTGACATGATCGAGTCAGTGGTAGACCGTGCCGGACGACGTATCGCACCACTATGGCCCCTGCGTCATTTTGTAGCAGTGAACCCTTACCTGGGTTTGCTTGAGCAGCCTTTCGAAACTGCTGCACACACCCTGGGCCGCCAGGCAGGTGCCCGTATGACAGCACCCCGGTCTTTCTATGCAAAAGCGATTCAGGATGGGCGCATCACTGACGTTGACCTCGAGGCGGCACTGGCAGAAGGTAGCCCGGTCCCGGATGCGCCGAATACGGTGAATGCACTCAAAGCATTTGCGTCGCGTAACGTGACAGAGTTTGAGTTCAAGACTGTACCCACCGTCGCCGACATCGCATGCGATGTAACGGGTACCGATTGGGCCGAATTTGTCACGGATTCGATTTCGTCCTGGGCCGGAGCCTATTTCGATCAGGGTCAGTCCTATTGGAAATCGCCCTGGGCTAATCTATCGCCCTATGCTGCCTGGCGCGCAGAGGCGGCATATGATCGCACGCCTGAGGTGCGTGGTATCAAGCACTTCCGTCAGTTGGTGCGTGATATGCCGGACTCCGCAGTGGAAACCATCGTTACCACGCTGGATATGCTCGATATTCCTGTGGATGGGCTGGATGCCTATCTGCATCGCCTGCTGCTGACGGTACATGGTTGGGCAAGCTATGCGCGTTACCAACTCTGGGAAGCTGAACTCTATGGTGACGAAGATCACACGCTTACCGATCTACTGGCGATCCGGTTGGTGTGGGAAGTCGCCTTGATGAAAGTCTTCGAGAGCCAGGGCTTGTCTGCGGCATGGCATAAGCAAAAGCACGCACTGCTCAATGCTGCACTGGATGAAGATGTACAGGCGACACTCGCAGGCGATTTACTGCTTCAGCGGGCATTTGAAAAAGCCTACCAACGCCAGCTTATCCCACAGCTTGGCATAGAGAAATCAACCCAAACCACTGAACGTAAGCAGGTGCAGGCGGCTTTCTGCATCGACGTGCGTTCCGAAGTTTTCCGCCGAGCGTTGGAAACGGTTACTGATGGTGTGGAAACGATTGGATTCGCGGGGTTCTTCGGCTTTCCTATTGAATACGTCCGTCTGGGTGATACACATGGCGGCGCACAATGTCCCGCACTGCTGGCACCGCAGTTCGTGATTCCAGAGTCGGTCGGCGGTGCCACTGAAGACGAATTGACAGCAATCGCCGAGAGACGCAGCATCACGCAGCGCGTAACCAAGGCGTGGCGCATGTTCAAATTTGGTGCTGTATCATGCTTCGGCTTTGTCGGTCCGGTTGGGTTGGCCTATCTCAAGAATCTCGTGCTGGATATGCTTGGTTATGGTCGCCCGGTGCCGCATCCGGCAACCTTCGGTTTGGATAAAGCCACACAGGAACGCCTGGCACCCAACATTGACCCACACGAAATGGGCGATCAGATTAGTGGCATGACTTCTGAACAACGTCTGGATGTCGCCGAAGGCGTATTGAAAGCCATGTCGTTGACGGATAACTTTGCACGCATCGTACTACTCGCAGGGCATGGCTCGTCCACCGTCAACAATCCCTACGCCACTGGTCTCGACTGTGGTGCTTGCGGTGGTCATACGGGCGAGGCGAACGCACGAGTCGCGGCGCAGGTATTCAACGATCCTGCGGTGCGTACCGGGCTGAAAGAGCGGGGAATCATTATTCCAGAAGATACGGTCTTTGTAGCAGCCTTGCATGATACCACTACCGACGAGGTAACAATTTTCGACAAGGCAAGTATGCCGACCAGCTACGCTGATGACATCACTCAGCTCGAACAACAACTGGCACAGGCAGGACAATTGGCACGCGCCGAACGCGCTACCCTTCTCAACATTGAAAACGGCGCGGATACTGATAAATCCGTGATCCGTCGCAGCACAGACTGGTCACAGGTGCGTCCGGAGTGGGGATTGGCGGGTTGTGCGGCCTTCATCGTTGCCCCGCGTGAACACACCGCCAGTGTCGATCTGGACGGGCGTTCCTTCCTGCACTCCTACAACTGGCAGCAGGACGAAGGTTTTGGCGTTTTAGAACTCATCATGACCGCACCGATGGTTGTTGCAAGCTGGATCAACTTGCAATATTACGGATCAACAGTGGATAACAAGTTTTTCGGCAGTGGCAATAAAGTGCTGCACAACGTCGTCGGTACGCTGGGTGTGCTGGAAGGTAACGGCGGTGACCTGCGAGTCGGGTTGCCGTGGCAGTCGGTTCATGACGGTGAAAACTACATTCATGAGCCACTGCGCCTGAACGTGATGATTGAAGCCCCCATAGATGCAATAACGGATGTCATCACCAGACATGAATCAGTACGTCAATTGGTAGATAACAACTGGATATATCTATTTTCTCTTGATGAGCAGGGCAAGGTCACACATCAGTATTCTGGTGATCTGAGGTGGCAACCCTGTTAAGCTGGGTGGCGGCAGCAAGCGATTTGTACCAACGGACGCCAAGAATGATTCTGTTGAAAAAGACAGGTGTGTTGTTTGTAGGTATAATGAGTTATCTGGATGAACGGGGACTGTTGGACAAACGCAAACAACGGACCGATGCTGGGGTATGTGAAGCGGCTCAGTCGCCTGGAATTGAAGTGGGAGAGCCTGCGCATGGCGCTGAGCGACTTGTTCAGCCACGATAGTCGTTGGGTGTTGCAGGAAGTGGATGCTGATCTGGTGGAGCGGTACCGGTCCTCACGCAACAGCTATCGCATGAGCGATGCCGAACTCAAAGCGGCGGATGAGCAAACGGATCAGGACATTGCGACCCTGCTCAAACATCTGGGACAGGCCGAGGCACCGGATGTCGGCGAATTGACCTATGTGCGCTTGTTGTATCGCGTGGCCCAGGATCAGGAGTTATGTGTGGACCCGTCCGAGTTTCCCGATTGGCCGGACGCGCTCGAAATTGAGCTACCGCCCGGGTTCATCAACTCGCCACATGAGCCTTTTTCCCCCGCATTCTGAAACAGTTCGTCGCTCTCAGAATAATGGTCAGAAATGGGCGTTTCGGGTTGCAAGGCTTCGGCATCGACTATGATCGTCCGGCCAGCCACACCTCACAAGCAGTTGTTACTCCATCAAACTGGGGGTAGACCACAATCTCGCAGGTCAGGATAAACGGTCACATATAGCACGCCTACGTCCGGCGCGTGCGTGCAGCCTGTCGAACAGCTTCCAGATTGATAATCTCAGCGACCTCGTAGGTCGTGACCAGGGTTCCTTGCACGGGCCTGAGCCTGATCACCGCCGGGAAATGGCCCATGCGACCATGCACTTCAGCCAATACAACCGCCGCAATGTAATTCAGTGATGGCGGCACAATCAACCAGGCATCATTCTGCCAGGACTCCGGCGTGATATTCAACCCGTCAATCATCTGGACTACCTGTTCAATAAAGCCGGCCTCCACGTCAAATTGGACCGGAACGTCGATTGTCGCCTCGACCGGTTGTCCTACCAACTCCGCGATTTGGGCAACATACTCTGGTTTGAGGGGATGGGAGAAGTTGAGGATGTTCAATTTTCCGTCTCCCATTTGTAGCTAGGGCGATAGTTGGTCAATGGCCCTGGTGTTCGATCGTACTGCCCATTATCCATTTCGATCGCTAGCTCAAGAATGAATACCTCATCATCTTGCTCGGAATAAAATAAGCGGTCTGGGCGTCTCCACATCTTGCATGCGGGAAATTCACTGCCGATGTATTCATGACGATGCTTCTGACGCCAAACAGGGTCATGGATATTGTCTAGCATTTCTTTCCAAGTCTTTTTCGTACGTGACCCAGCATCGGTTGAATTGTAACGACTTATCGCTTGTTCAGATAAAGATACAAGGGTCTTGACACGCTTTTTGAAAAATTCCAATGCGATCTGACCAAGACCACTCAACTCGTAGTGAGGTTCAAGTTCCTCATCTTCAATCATGTCGAACAATGCCCACGCGGGATGATCCTGGATGGATTGATTTACTACACCTAACAATTCCTTAAGTTCTGTCTCCGATAAAGTATTAGCTTCCAAACTGACCAATGTATCGAATCCAACTTCGATTGCGTCAAAGCTGAGTCGAACAGGTAGATGGCCTAATTGCAGCAATTCTTCAGACCTTTCGAATATATAATGCAACCGAACATCCTCGAGCATCCCTATCAGGGTCAAATAAGGAATCGCAGCTTTAAACCCCCCTGTCGGATTGAAGATTCTGGTGTATGTGCCATTTGGTGTGTCCTTCAAGATGCGATAAATTCTACTGATTAGATCAATAGATCCAGATCTCTTAAAAAGTCTTGCATCATGCACTTGTAGTCCTTCAACAACATGGACCTCAACATGTACATCCGTAAAGTATTCACTGCAGAAATCTGCGATGATTCGACCAGACAACGCACCATCTGGTGTTTGGGACACAAGAAAATCGAAACGGTTCCCCCGTGATGATGCTGCATTGTTCTCTTCAACAATGTTAATAAGACTGTTCAACTCCGCACTTGCTGTTAGCAATGCCTTGCGATCATCGGTTGATGCAATCAACGTAGCCATAACTTGATCATAGATAGGTTTGCCTGGGAAGTCATGCTTGCCTTTGATGATTTTGCTCAGATCAGTAGGCTGCTTGGCAAACTGAGCAGCATTTTCTTGAACCGATTTGCTGGCATTTCGCAATACGCTGTTACCTACAGTAGAAATGACACTAATTGGCATTGCTCACATTCCCTTCCTTTTCAAATCTCGTCGTTTCCACCTGACCCAGGCCAAAGGTGGTCTTGGCTCCCACACTGCTGAAAGCCGCGAAATCAACCAGCGCATGCAGCGCCGATACATAGGGCTGCCGCGACGAATGCAGCCGAAACGTCACATCGCCCACAAAGCCGACCATTGGACGTGAACGCGACAATTGCACCTGCTGCGTGCTGATCCGGTGACGCTCCACACTGACGTTAAGCCGTGTGAAGTCCACCAGATCAGTCGGCAGATCATCGCCACCAAAGGACTGCCATCGCTTCGCCAGATTATCGAAAACGTAGTCGGGCAGCGGCAGGGGGAGCTGCATATCGCCGGTGCGTTTGAACATCGTGGGGGTCACAAACCGTAACCGTATGCTCCGGTGTGACCGCTCACGCATCAGATCACAATAAGCTGATGTTTGCGTCTCAACATGCGCCACATGCAGCGGTTGATCGTGAATCTGCGCCCCCTTGTCCAGCCACATCGGCACCAGTGCGTTGAGCGCAATCTGCGTCAGGTCGCGGTGGAGGGTGGTGATCCGCAATGTGTAGGTCTGCTGCGGCTTGAGATGAAGCAGTTCACCACGCGGTGCAGGTCGTAAGCCGGAGACGGTGAACGGCCTAGGCAGTGAATCATCATGGATGGCTGCCGATAGCGCTGGATCAATCGCCTGGACGGTTGAGAGAAACCATGCGTGCGCCGAACGCCCCGTCCATGCCGGGATGGTATCTTGATGGGTGGGTCGCACATGCAGCGTAAACGCCGCCAGATCAGCCATAAGCCCCCTCCTTTCAGCTTATCGTATACTGGAAATAAGGATAGGATTTAGGGGTTTAC